>JAKPGL010000211.1 GCA_029550925.1 Planctomycetota bacterium | reverse complement strand
CATCGAGACCACCAGCGCCACCGGCACATTCAGGGCCATCGGCGCCATGTACGGCCCCATCATGCCGGTAATAAACGAAAGCGGCAGGAAGCTGGCCACAATGGCCAAGACCGACATCACCAGTGCAGGCCGAACCTCCTGAACGGCCCGCAGCACCGCCTCTCGGGGCCGAAACCGCCGCATCGCAAAGTAGCGAGCAATGTTTTCCACATCGGTAATCGGGTCATCGACCAATAGCCCCAGGGCTAAGATAAGAGCAAACAGGGTAACCCGGTTGATCGTGTAACCGGCCAGGTAATTGATGAACAAAGTGATCCCATAGCAAACCGGAATAGCCAGCGCCACCACGCCGGCCGCCCGCCAGCCGATGACAATCCCGATCAGCCCCACCACGGTAAACACGGCCACCACCAGGGCCTCGACCAGTTCGTTGACCTTTTCGTTGGAGGTTTCGCCGTAGTCTCGCGTGATGCGCCAATAGACGCCGTCGGGCAGGTGGGTGGCGGCCAACTGGCTCATGCGGGCTTCGACGGCCCGACTGACCCAAACGGCGTTGGCCCCTCGGCGCTTGGCCACCGCAATATGCACGGCCGGATAGGTCTTGCCGGACGCTCCCGCTCGGTTAGCGACAAGGGAACCTGCCGCCGGCTTGGCCGGGGGCCCAGGCTCGGCTGCCGACGCCCGGCCTGCCGCTGGGTGGTCGGTTGCTCCCTCGGCGGAAAGTTTTTCGGGCTGGGCCGAACGCTCCACCGGCCGATCCAACGGGTCCAGCGGATTTTGGGCGGCCGGGCCGAAACCGATCCAACTGTACGTGTCCGGTTCCTCCGGCCCGTCGATCACCCGGGCCACATCCTTCAAGTACACTGGTCGATCCTGGTGTACATGGACCACCAGCTCCTGCAATTCCAGGGCGTCCCGCACGAACGGGCCTGCTTCGACGACAAACTGCCGATCTTGTTGCTCGAAGCTGCCGGAGCGTAACTGCACATTGGCCGCCTGCAAGGCCTGGGCCACTTGCAAGGCGGAGGTGCGTCGGCTGGCCAGGGCTTGCGGGTCCAGTTCCACCCGGATTTTCCGCCCCCGGCCCCCCTGTACCCATACCCGGTTCGTGTCCGGGATGGCCTGCAATTGGTTTTCCAACTCCTCGGCAATCCGCCGAAGCTCGTAGTCGCTGTAAAGGTCTGTGCGATCCGTCCAGAGGCTGACGATGACGATCGGCACATCGTCGATTTCGATCGGTTTGACGACCCAACTGGCCACGCCCGGCGGCGCCTGGTCGATGTTGGACTGGATTTTGTTATAGAGTTTTACCAGCGAATCTTCGCGGTCTTCGCCGACATAGAATCGCACCGTAACCACGGCCTCCCCGGGCCGGGTCATCGAATAGACGTATTCCACCCCGTCGATCTGATAGAGGAGTTTTTCCAGCCGGGTGGTGATCTGCTGCTCAATCTCTTGGACTGATAGCCCCGGCGCTGAGATCAGCACATCGGCCAGCGGGACGATAATCTGCGGCTCTTCCTCCCGTGGGGTGATATACAGAGCAAACAGTCCCAGGGCGGCCGCCGCCAACGTAAACAGCACCGCCACATCGCCCCGCAAGAATAGGTCCACCAATCGGGTCAAAAAGGGCGTCTTTTCCTGCTCCGGGCCGTGCGAAATCGCCGGGCTGGAAACCGGGTGTTCCTGTTGGTTCATCCTTGCCTCCTGCATGGTTCAAAAGGGTGTTGACCTGGACGGGCCGCCGAGGGGGGAAAAGAAAACCTGAACCATTTTAGCCGAGCGAAAAAACTCGCTTCTCCCCCGGTGGGAGAGGCCGCGAGAGAGTCTGGCCCACTAGGGCGAAGGTTGTAGGTCGGCTGCCGGGGGGACAAGGAAAAGGCCGCTTCCAAACGCGGCGCGGCGTCGCAGCGCCCAGCGGCGGGTCGGCCTTTGTCGGCGCCGCTGGTCTGGGCCTGAGCAACACCCGTTCGCCTTCCCGAAGCCCGCTGAGCACTTCGATCCGGCCGGGCATCCCGATCCTGCCGGTCTTCACAAACCGGCGTTCCACCGTGCCGTCGTCCCGCAGCACATCCACCAGTTCCAACTGCCCGATCCGATACAGAGCGTCCATGTTCAGGCACAGATGATCTCGCTGGCCCGCCGGGACCAGCAGTCGGCCCGACATGCCCTCAAACAGTTCCTCGGACCGGGGGAGGCGGACTTTGACCAGAAAGGATCGGCTGGCCAGTTCCGCCTGCGGCACGATCTCATCCACGACGGATTCCACCTCTTTTTGCAGGGCGTCGATGCGGACCGAAAGGGTCTGCCCTTTTTTAAGCTGCACGGCCAGATGCTCCGGCGCAGGCACCTCGAGCCGAAGCGACGCCGGGTCATAGAGCACCAACAGCGGCACGCCGGGCCGGGCCATGTCTCCCTCCTTGGCCAACGTATCCACCACCATGCCCGCTTTGGGCGCGGTGATCGTGGCATAGGAGAGCATCACACGGGCTTCGGCCTCGGCCTGTTGGGCGTGTTGCAGTTGGGCCAACGCCACTTCCCGACGTGTTCGGGCCTTGTCCAATTCCTGTTGACTGATGGCCTGTTTTTGTACCAGGGGTTCCAGGCGGCCCAGATCGGCTTCGGCGTTTTTCAGGTCGGCCTCGGCTGCCACAAGGCGGGCCTTCACTTGGCTGAGCTGCGTTTCCAACGCCCGACGGTCCAACTCGATCAGTTTGTCTCCTTCTCGAACGGTCTGCCCGGCCGAGACATAAATCTTTTCAATGGGGGCCAGCACGCGAGAGGCGATTTCCGTTCGGCTGGCCGCCTTCAAAGCGCCGACGATTTCCTCGTAATAAACCTTGCGCACTTTGTGGACCTGATCCCAGGGCCGATCCGCCGACGCCGTCGGCCGATCCGCTGCGGCAGCCTCGCCCGGCGGAATCTTCCGATGGAACATGCCTGCCAGCCAGGCGATCACTACCGCCATGACCACCACCCCCACGACCAACGTTCCTACGGTTTTCCACACCGCAAAGCGACCTCCCTTGCCCGGCATACGCTTCTCCTTCCTGAAAAGAAGTCAGAACAAGGCCCCGTTTCCTTTCACCCACCCTAGTTAGTTGAATTTTTAGAAAAAGTCTGATTTAGGCAAGTGGGTGCAGACGCATTTCTCAGAAAAAACCGCCTTTTCTAATCTTTTGCAAGCCCTGCCGGCGTCCGAGGGCCAGAATGCGCCCTAAAGCATCTCAGAAAAAGCGTCTTTCTTATTCTTTGGGCGGCTCACATTTTTCGGGGCGGGATGGCCGGCAGGGGACTTTTGGCAAACTGCTGCCATTGGGCGTCGATTTGGGCCTGGGCGGGGACGCCCGGATGGATCCACAGGCCGTACCGAAGCCGAAGCGGTTGGCCCGGCTGGATGGTGATCGGCCCGGCCAGCGTCAGCGAGGCCCCCATCCAGCCGTCGGACCGCACATGGAACGGCGTCGGATGCCCGGGGTTGGCCGGGTGATCCATTAACGTAATGCCGGCGCAGTATTTTGTTAACTCCGGGGATCGCTTCTCGCCTGGAGCGGTAGATTGTCCAGCGGGGCCGGTGGTCGGCTGTTTTGGATCGGCCGCCGAAGGAGGCGATTTGGACTCGACTGATGGAGGCGATACCGGCAGGATCGGCCCACTATAATCGACCCATCGGGCCGGTTTGCGGAACATGGCCGGTTCCCCCAGTTGACCTTCCGAGTTGAGCAGTCGGCCCCCGCCGTCCGCTACGCCAATCGTCTTGGCCATCCGAACGCCGATCATCCCAAACGGGCTCTGGCCGATGGTAACCGGCCCCCGGTCCGGCGGCGCTAGCTCCATGTCGATCAGAATCCACCAATGCTCCCGATCGACTAGTTGGACTTCGATCCGGCGGCGTTCCAAGAGGACGGCTTTTCCTTGGCCGTCTTGCCAGACGTTCAGCGCCAAGAACCAGGCGGAGCGTTCGCCGTCCTCGTACTGTTCGATGCGCTGGCAGACGATCCGACCGGGAGGCGTCTTATCTCGATCCGCCCAAAAGTTCACCCCGCCCACATCGGCGTGGCTGATCCAGATGGAATTGTGATGACTATGGCCGAACGGATCTCGCGGATGACCCATACGCGTCAGGGACCTGCCTTCTGGGCCGGCCACCGGATATAAAAACGGCCGCTGCAAGCCGGGACCAAAATGATACCGGGTTAATTCCCGGCCCAGGTATTGAAACGATGCCTGGTCATAGGGCAACGGCACGACCTGCATGGCCGGGACCGGTTTTTCCGCAGGCAACTGGCCGCCTACTGAACCATCCGGGACCGCCCTGCCCGGAGATTCTTTGGCCGACTCGAGGGAAGCAACTTCCACTGGCAACGGCTTGGCCGGCGACTCCAAAGCTGATCTCCCCGGAGCTTCCGCCCGCGTCATGATCGGCCCTACGATCAACAGGAACACGCCCGCCGCACCACATCGCCAGATGGACTGCATGTCATATCTCCTCGAGAAGAAACCGGTGAGGAACGGCAAAACCAGATACTATTTCTGCCGATATTACTCCCTCTTGGTTCCCTGGGAAAGCACCGGCAAGGCAAGGTCAGCTTTTTCCTCATCCAGTCGCAAAGCGGCGGTCGGGCACGCGGAGACGCACGCCTGGGCCGCCCGGCCCAACGCCTCGGAAAGCGGTCGGTCAAATGGCGGCGCAATCCGCACATCGAATCCCCGGCCATAAAAAGCCAACCCCATCGGCGCGCCGGCTGCCGTCGCTACCTCGATGCACAAGCCGCACCGGAGGCACTTGCCCGGCTCATACACCCATGGGCCGTCCCGCTCCGGCGGCGACCACGGAGGCCGATCCGTTCGGAACCGGTTTGGGTCCGCCCCGTATTGGTCCGCGTATCGGCGGAGTTTGCAAGTATGAACATCGGAACAATCACACTGCAAACACCGGCGGGCCTGCTCCTGGGCCTTTTCCAACTGGTCCATGCCCAGCAGTCCCGCCTCCGACCAATCGCTCCGCACCGCCGGGCTTGCCTGGGCCGTCCACTGGGCCAGTTCCTCCGCCGTGAGCTTGCCCAACCGCACGGAATAATGCCCGGGCAGCCCCTGTACCCGACCGGTCCGTAAAAACTGGTCCATGCACAGGGCGACGCCTTTGCCGTCGGCCACGCTCCGGATGACCATGCCTTTGGCCCGGATGGCATTTCCGGCGGCAAAAAGGCCCGGCCGGTTGGTCTGGTAGGTCTGCCGATCCACCTCGAGTGCCCGACCGGAAACCTTCAGCCCCAGCCTTTCCAGCAAGGTCGGTTCCTGAGCGCCCCAGGCCAAAAGCACCGCATCAAACTCGCGGGCCAATCTCTCCAAAGGGATGTCCTGCCCAACAGACACCCCCAGGTGCAGTTCCACGCCCAGACGGAAGACCAGCCCCAGTTCCTTCTCTAAAATCTCCCGGGGCAATTGTTCCGGTGTGGTTTCGGTCCACAATCGGCCGCCGGGACGCTCGTTTTTATCGAACAGAGTTACGGCATGGCCCATTTGCCGTAAGAACCAAGCGGCGCTCAAACCGGTCGGCCCTGCGCCGACAATGGCCGCCCGTTTGCCAGTACTTAGGGCGCAGTCGGGCAGATAGGGCTGCGGGCTGGCCAGGTCGAGATCGGCTACAAAACGTTTCAATCCACAGATGGCCACTGCACCGTCCGCCTGGGCGCGCCGACACACCTTTTCGCACGGCCTGGGGCACACCCGGCCCAAAATGGCCGGCAGCACAATGTCCTTTTTCACCGTAATAAGGGCGTCCCGGACCTGCCCCTGGGCAATCTGCCGAAGCATCGTCGGAATATCCATCTGCGCCGGGCACCCGAAAAAACACGGAGCCAAACAGTCTCCCCAATGGTCGCTCAAGAGCAGTTCCAGCGCAGTCCGCCGGGCCGCATGGACCTCCGGCGTCTCGCTCTCGATCCTCATGCCGTCTTCCACCCGGGTGGCGCAGGAGGGAACCAACCGCCCCGTGTCCACCAGTTTCACCAAACAGACCAAGCACGAGGTCGGCGGATGGACGCCGGGAGCGTAACAGAGCGTGGGGATCTCGACGCCCACCAGCTCCGCCGCCTCCCGGATGGTTATGCCCGGCGGGACCTCGATCTGGTGCTCGTCAATCTGAATGCGAACCATAGGGGGGGTTCCCTCACCTTGGCTGGGGCGATTGGCAAACTGAACTGTTCATTCCACCACAATGGCCCCGTTGGGGCAGACCTGTCGGCAGGTGTCGCACCGGGTGCATTTCTGCTGGTCGATCCGAGGCCGAACATACGGAACAATCGGAATCGCCCCGACCGGGCAATGCTGGGCGCACAGGGTACAACCGAGGCATTTTTCCGTAATTCGATAATGGATCAGGGCGGAGCATTTGCCAGCGGGGCATCGGCCCGCCAAGTGGGCTTCGTATTCATCCCGGAAATAACGCAACGTCGTAAGCACTGGATTGGGGGCGGTTTTGCCCAGACCGCAAAGGCTCCCGGCCTGCACCGAACGGGCAAGCTGTTCCAATCGCTCCAGGTCTTCTGGCCGACCTTGCCCGGCCGTAATTCGGTCCAGGATTTCCAGCATCCGGCGGGTGCCGATCCGGCAAAAGGTGCATTTGCCGCAGGATTGGTCTTGGGTAAATCGCAAAAAATACCGGGCGATATCGACCATGCAATCCCTGTCGTCCAGGACCACCAGTCCGCCCGACCCCATGATAGCGCCCAACTGATTCAGGGCCTCGAAGTCGATGGGCGTATCGGCCAAGCTGGCCGGGATGCAGCCGCCCGACGGACCGCCGATCTGGACGGCCTTGAAACGTCGGCCCGGGGCGACTCCGCCGCCGATCTCCTCAACAATCTGCCGGATGGTGCAGCCCATAGGCACTTCGATCAGACCGCCCCGCTGCACCTTGCCGGCCAAGGCGAACACTTTGGTTCCTTTGCTGGTCGGCGTGCCCAGGGCGGCGAAGGCGTCGGCTCCGTGCCGAATGATCCACGGCACGACCGCATACGTTTCTACATTGTTGACCAACGTGGGCCGACCCCACAAGCCTTTTTCCGCCGGATAGGGCGGCCGAAGCCGGGGCATCCCGCGTCGGCCTTCGATTGAGTTCAGCAGGGCCGTCTCCTCCCCGCAGACAAACGCTCCGGCCCCTTCCCGCACCGACAGGTGCAGCCGAAAACCGGCGCCGAAGATATTCTCGCCCAGAAACCCGCGGCGGTAACATTGGTCCAACGCCTCCCGAATCCGGCGGACCGCCAACGGATACTCCGCCCGGATGTAGAAAAAGCCTTCCTCCGCACCCACTGCATAGGCGGCAATGGCCATCCCCTCGATGATCCGGTACGGAAACGATTCCAAAAGCATCCGATCCATGAAAGCGCCCGGATCGCCTTCGTCGCCGTTGCAGATGAGATATTTTTTCGGTCCCGGAGCAGCCCGAACCCGCTGCCATTTCAGCCCAGTAGGAAACCCTGCGCCGCCTCGGCCCCGCAGGCCGGATCGTTTCACCTCTTCGATCAGTTCCTCCGGGCTGTGCTGGTGCACGCATCGACGCAGGGCCTCAAAACCGCCGTGCTGAAGGTACTCGTCCAGGTCGAGGGGATCGATTTGGCCGGAGTCCACGGTGGCGATCCGTTTTTGCGGGCCTAAAAAGGCGCACACCGGTCCGTCCTGCACGTCCAAGGGCTGCTGCTCCACACGACGGTCGCCATTGGGCTGCAAGAGGCGATCCACCACGCGGACAACCAAGCGTTTAGCCCGGCCCAAAAGACTCGGAGGAGAAACATGCTCCCAAAGAAGTTCCTCGGCCGTTTCGGGCGTCATGCGGGCAAAGAGTTTTGGCGGCCCATCGGGCGGCACGATTTCCACCAGCGGCGTCTGATGGCACATGCCGACGCAGCCGACGCGCTTTACCTTGGCCGGCACGCCTCCCGTTTGGATCGCTTCCACAAGACGCTGGTGGACTCGTGCACTGCCCTGGGCCTGGCAACAGGAACCCAAGCCGATACGGATTTCGGCCTGAAGGGGCCGCACCTGCGTCTTGACCGATGCCCCCGGAGGAGCGCCTGCCATTCGTTGCTGGCCGTCCTGCCGGGCCTGGTGCAGAAAATCCTGCAAGACCTCCGGGACTTTGTGCGGGGTGAGCCGGCCGTAGGTCAGACCGTCGATCTGGATCACAGGAGCAAGTGTACAGCATCCAAGGCAGGCGACTTTCTGCACGGTAAAAAGTCCCCGGGGATCTGTGTCTTGGCCGGGCGGGATGTGCAGATGGCGCTCCAGGGCCTCCTGGATGTAGGCGGCGCCCTTGACGTGGCAGGCGGTGCCGTGGCAAATGGTGATTAAATGCTTGCCGACCGGCTGATGGCGGAATTGGCCGTAAAACGTCGAGACACCCACGATGGCCGACGGCGTAATTTCCGTAACCTGGCAGACCCGCTCCAGGGCCTCCCGGGGCAGATAGTGGTAGTGCTCCTGGAGGGCTTGCAGGATCGGGATCACGGCGTCGGCGCTGCGTCCGATCCGCTCGACCAGCTCATCGACAAATCGAAGGTCAATTTCGGCCATAGGTGGGAGAACCCGTTTGCTACCCCAGGATATTTCGCGCCCGTTTTCACGGCGATTCGAGAGACTCGGTATTCCGCCTATTTTTTGGATCCAATACAAAACAGGTGTTGTTTGCCTCGTATGTATATTTTACCGGGTTGGAAAGCGGGGCTGGCAACGCAACCTTCGTTCAGTAGTCCCTGACCCACTTCCTTGGCTTCCGTATCGGTCGGTTCCAGGACCCAGCCCCTCGTATGTTGGAGGGGGTTACCGTCGGCGTCTTTTTGATCCGTGTCGAACTGGCCCAATAGATATACCCGTCCATCGGCCCAACTGGGTGAAGCGATAAACTGCACCTGCTCGAAATCTTTGGTCCAAAGGACCTTGCCCGCCTTGGCTTCGTAGCATGTGAGCGTACCGTAAGTCATCAGCAGGAACAGATATTTCTCCGTAACCAGCGGGCTGCACACGTCGGGGAGTCCTTCTTCGCCTTTCCAGGCGATGTGGGTTTGCGTCACATCGCCTTGGCCGTCGGTCCGGAGGGCAAACCACTGGCTGTATTCGCTGCCCACATGCAGCAGGCCGTTGCCATAGGCGGGCGAGACGCCGTGTTCGCCGCTCAGACACTTGATGCGCCAGATTTCTTGGCCGTCCTTGGGTCGATAGGCGATCACCCACGGATCGGCCGCCGCGATCAATTGCGGGTCTTTTTCCCGCCGGATCACCAGCGGCGTGGCCCACGAGACGGCCACGTCGCGCTTTTGCTCCCAAACGGTTTTGCCCGTTAGCGTATCCAGGGCCAATATCCGCGACTTTTTCTCCTGGACCATGCCCTGGTCCAATTGGACAAAAAGCAGGTTCTCCCAGATTTCCAGCGAGGCGGCATGGCCGTAGTGGTTTTCCGGCACGCCCAAGCCACGCACCCAGACCAATCGGCCCTCCATGTCGAAGGCGACCGCATCGCCATTGGCGAAAATGGCAAACACGCGCCGTCCGTCGGTGGTCATCGTGGGGGCGGCAAATCCGGTGTCCCGGGACACCTTGGGGGTTTTCACCGAACCTTCCGGTGTGCGAGGCGCCCCCCTGGCCCAAAGGAGTTTGCCCGTGGCCGCCTCAAAACAATACACCTCCCGACGTTCCGCCGTGGCCCCGCTGACGAAGACCCGGTCCTTCCAGACAATCGGCGAATTATGGCCCGGCAGCGGCACGGCCGCCTTCCACAAAATCCCTTCGCCGGTTACCGAGTTCCAACGAGTCGGCGCCCCGGGGTGTGGAGAAACGCCGTTGCCCTCCGGTCCGCGGAACCGAGGCCAATACTGCTGCCAGTCGGCCAGCGAGGCAAACCCCGGGGTTCGGTCGGCCTGGGGGTCCGGGCCTTCCGGCACCGGAGCGGGCGGGGCAGCGGGCGGCGCAGACGTTTCTTTTTCTTTGGACGTTTTCTCTTGCTGTTTGGACGATTTCTCTTGGGTTACCTGCCCAGAGGGTGCTGGAGAGATCGAAGGTTTTGGCGGGGCAGGGGGAACCTGCGGAGGAGGATTTAGTTGGTCAGGAGGCGACGTTGAAATGGTCTGGGAGGGTTGGGCCGCTAAACTCCCTGGGGATTGGGCTACCAACTCGTCTTCTCGGGGTAAAAGCGTCGGGAAGGCCAGCCCTGCCATCAGCGCCGCCCCGAAAAAAGCGCCCAGCAGGCCGAACACGGCCATTCGGGCCCACTCCCGTTCGACCTGTTCCTGGCCGGAAGGCCCCAGATAAGGCCCCGGCTGAGGAAGCCGACGCCGAAGACTACCGGCCCATTTGGCCGAGGCCGTTGTCAGGATCGCCCCGCACAAAAGCAGCACCGCTCCGACGGCGGCAAACCGCCGATGCCCAAAATAGCGCCGCCGAAGCTCCTGGTCCAACGTGCGAAGCTGGGCTTGGAGCTCCGGGTCCTCGGGCCGTTGGGCCAACCGGGCCTTCAAGGCCTGAAACTCCGGCGAGTCAAAGGGGTCTTTGGTCATGCGCCAGGCCAGATGCCCCAGGAGCACCGCCGCCACAACAGCCGAGAATATCCCGGCCGTCCACGCCGTATTCCGGGCTAGCACATAGGCCAGCGGTTTTTCTGCTTCCCCCTCCGGCGACAACCCGGCAGGCAGGCCGGGTTCTGTAGGTGCGGACGAAGCAGGCCAGTCCTTCTCGCTCATCGTAACCTCCTTGGTGGGTCAACGATCTGCACGTCGAAGCGAGGCAATGCTTTCATACAGTTCCAAGCCTCTATCTGGCTAGGAGAGTCAAACCCGACTCGTTTTCTTTCTAGCTTAACCTACCAATCGGGCCAGTTCCTCTGCATTCAGGCGGATGAGGAGGCGTTTTTGTGGGCAACTGTGGCCGGACAAAAGTTCCAACTGCGACTTTCGGATCTGCAATGTTTTGGCGACCAATTCCAACAGGGCCTGGTTGGCTTTACCTTTTTCCGGCGATTGGGTGAGCCAGACTCGCAGCAGTCCGTCCGGTTCCCATCGGAGCTGGTTCCGTCGCGCGCCGGCGGAGACGCGCAGCGGGACCACCACGCCTTCGGGGTGTTGTCGCCAAAGGTTCATGTTTGGATGACTCCCAACTGGATCGCCTTTAACCGGGAAGAACTCCTTCGAACAGGGCCGAACCGATGCGGACGATGGTTGCCCCTTCTTCGACGGCCGCCTCGAAATCGCCGCTCATCCCCATCGAGAGTTCGTCCAACCGAACGCCTTCGGGACAGACCGTTCGGAGCCGGTCCCGGAGGTTGCGCAGGGCGGCAAACTCTCGGCGAGCACGGTCCAGTCCGCCTTCCAGACCCGCCAGGGTCATCAACCCTTGTACCTGTACATAAGGGAATCTAGGCAATTGGGCCAAGATCGGTTCGATTTCCTGCGGCGGCAACCCGGTCTTGGCGGCCTCGCCGGAAATGTTGACCTCCAAAAGCACCGGAATCGGTTTCTGACGCCGTCGGGCTTCCGCATCCAACGCCTCGATCAGCCGAAGACTGTCCACCGACTGGATCATCTGGACCACCGGTAAGGTGCGGGCCACCTTGTTTCGCTGCAAGTGGCCCACCAGGTGCCAGCAGATCGGCAGGTCGGCCAGGGCGTCGGCCTTGGCCCACAGGGCCTGCGGCCGGCTCTCCCCCAACAACCGGCAACCGGCCTCGACCAAAAGGCGAATTTCCTCCAGCCCAACATATTTGGTAACCGCCGTGATGCGGACTTGGTCCGGAGATCGACCGCTGCGACGGGCGGCCTCGGCCAACCGACATCGCACCTGGGCCAGATTTTCCTGAATGCGTCGGGCTTTTTCGTCGAAGGAGACCGTCACCGATTTGACTTCCCGAAAAACACATGCGTCCGGCAAAAGGGTTGGAGAGAAAGCAGGCGGGAGGATTTCCCTCGGATTGGGGAAGACCCCAGAAAACCATAGGAGCTTGTTTGCCAAAGGTGAACTTTCGTATTCATGGCAATGGGCCGCCTTTATCCCTTCGGCGGTTGAACGCGAACCATCGCATGGGGGGCGTCCAGAAGGACGATGCACGAAGGGGCGCGGCGGACGAGTTGGACCAGTTGGTTGAAATCGGCCAAGGGGGTGAAGTGAAGTTGGTGGACCAATTGAGGCTCCAGGCCGCTGAGCATAAATAAATGTGCATATTGGCGGGCCTGGAGGAGTTGGATGGCTTGCAGGGCGTCCTCCGGGAGATTGGCGCCGAAGCGTTTTAGCGCGGCGGGGGGATGTTTGGCGTCGATCAGGGCCTGGACCGCCTCGCCAGGAGGCTGGCAAAGAGCACAACAGACGGCGATGGCGCCGCCGGGTTCGACCAGGGGTCGAGCCGCCGCCAAGGCCCGCGCCAAACTTCGCCACGTCTGCTGGGAAGCGTCGCCGGGAATGGCCGCCACCACCAACCGGGCACGCCGCGGAACGAATCGGTTCCAAACAGCCGCATAGCGTTGCCGACCGGCTCGCCAAACCTGGGCCGTCTCCCCCGCCAGGACCTCTAAAACCTGATCGCCGGGGCCGGGGACCAGTTGGACGGCGAAGGCCGACCCCAAAAGCCAAGCCACCTCCCGAACCTCAGCCATCAGATAGCGTTTTTCCGCCGTCCGGCGAGGCCGCAGCGCCCAAGCCCGAAATCGTCTCTGGGCCTGTGCGTCGGAAAAGGCCGGATAAACCCCTCCGAACAATCCGAAATAATCCGGCGCCCGATCGCTTTGCTGGCAACCGATCGGAATCACCACATCGGCGTCCACAATCGCCCGGTGCAAAAGAACCCGATGCCCCGCTTCGGTGGACGCCAAGTAGGCCAACGAGCCGGGGTCTTTCGGATCGTGTCTGAGCACCGTAACACGCCGGCGGGCCTGTTCGGGGAGCAATCGGCATGGGTCCGGCTGGCCGGGAGCAGACTCGCCGGCCGGCAGTAAGATGGTAATATCCTGAGGGGCGATGTCGGCTTTCTGGAGGACTTCCACGACGCCGTGAACCAATTGATCGGCATGGGGCAGGCCTTCCTCCATCGCTAGGGTTACATGATCGCCCGGAATGGTGGATTGGCGAAGCGGAGGGAATCCTAACGGCGTTTCCAGAGCGGCGGCCAGAGAGGCGGCCAACTCCGAAGGTTCCTCCTCCCAGGCCGGTCCATCCCCGGCAACCAGGACCCGATCGTCCAGGTCCAACTCCCCCTGCTGATCCAGTCCGTAGCGAAGGAGGCAGCCCATATCGGTAAAATATTAAAAATAGAGAAAACACACAAAACAGAAAAAGCGCTTTTCTGATTCTTTTTCCATCTTATCGCACCCGGCCCTTTGACTCAAGAAGTTGCTCTAGCCCCCGCAAGCCCAATTCGGGTAGAAACAATAGTAGCGAACGCTCCTTCGTCCAGAAGGCGGCGAAGGGGCGATTTCCTTCGCCGGAACAATCCAACAACGGAAGACGAACCCAAAACCAAATCCCAAAGGAGTTCTCACGATGCGTCTGCCAAACAGTCTCTACGGCTGGAGAGAGCAAAACCACGACGTGGCGTCAAAAAGAAGGAGCTTTTCTGGAGCGGGGCGTCTCTGGGAAAAACCTCGGACGAAAAAATTCTGGTGGTGGTTGGCCCTGATGGGGATCGGGGGGTTGGCCATCCTAGGGTGCGGCGGCCAAGGCGGAGGGCCGGACGGCGGCGAAGGTTCGGCGGCGACGTCGGCTGGGCCGGAGGGAGTGCCGCAGGGCGTTCGGCTGCCGGAAAAGCCGCCCACCACAGGCCGAGGCGTGCTGGAGGCCATGGCCGCCGCCTACCAATCCGCCCCCCGATATGCGGACGCCGGCGAACTGCGATTTTATGTCCGAAGGGGAGAAGAGGTTTTGGATAACAAAGTAGATTTTGCGGTCAGTTTCGTCCGGCCGAACCGCCTTCGTATGGAGGTCTATCAAGTGAAGCTGGTCTGCGACGGGCAGCGTCTGCGGGCGGCCATCGACGATTTGCCAGGCCAAGTGTTAGAATTGCCGGCCCCCGCCGCTCTGAGTTTGAAAAACATCCTGAGCGATTCCATCCTGGCGGAGGTTTTGACCGGGGGTATTGTCGGCGGCCCGCCGCAACCGTTGCTCCTGCTGGAAAAAGACGCCCTCCAACAAATCCTCCAACGGGCGCAGGAACCAGAACTGATCGAGCCGGGTACGATCAACAACCAGGAATGCTATCGGGTGGCCATCCGTCGGCCGGAAGGACAACAAGTGTTCTGGGTGGATAAAAAAACGTACCTGCTCCGACGGATCGAATATCCCACCGACCTGTTGGCCGATCAATTGGGCGCAGGCGCCAAGCCAGAGCAGATTTCCTTGGCGGCCGAGTTCCACTCCGCGACGTTTTCGCCGCCGGAAGACCCGAAGGCCTTTACGTTTGAAACGCCGGCGGACGCCAAGGTGGTCAAGTATTTCATTCCGCCGGACCCGCGGTCGCTTCCCGATCCGGCCCAATTGCTCAACAAGCCCGCGCCGGAATTTAAGTTTACCGATCTTTCCGGCAAGCCAATTACGGCCAAAGACTTGGCCGGCAAGGTGGTCTATCTCGACCTTTGGGGGCCGCAGTGCCAGCCGTGCCGTCAGATGTTGCCTCTGGTGGAGAAGGTCTTCCAAAAATACAAGGACAATCCCAACGTGGCGTTCTTGGCCGTCAGCGTAGCCCCGCCGAACATGGAAAATAAAGAATTGGAACAGATTTTCGCCGAACTGAAAGTAACCCTTCCCATGGTGCGGGACCTGGAAGGCCAGGGGGGTCGGCTGTTTATGGTCCAGGCGATCCCGGCCAGTTTTCTCATCGGGAAAGATGGGCGAGTCCAGGATTATCAGCTCGGTTTCCAGGCCAACTTGGAAACCGAACTGCCGGCCAAAATCGAAAAACTCCTGGCGGGCGAAGATATCTATCAGGCCGCCCAGGCCCAATTTCAGGAGAAGGTCCGGCAGTACGAAGCCGCCTTGCAGCGGGCCATGGAAGGCAAACCCCCCGAAGGCGCAGAAACCCAGCAGCAAGAAATCCCCCGGGCAGAAATCCATCCGAAAACGGAACCGAGCGCCTTCCGGCTCAGCCCCTTGTGGAAATGGCAGGAGGGCGCCGAGCCGGGCAATCTCCTGCTGGTGGATCGACCGGATGGGACGCCCCGCATCTTGGTGGTCGATCGTTTCAAGAAGGTCCTGGAACTTTCGCCGGAAGGCAAACTCCTTAATACCTATGACCTGGGACTTCAGCCGCAGGAGGTGGCTACTTTTCTGATCACCGGCGTCGGGGCGGATCAAAAACGTCTGTTTGCCGCCCTGGCCGTCCAGCAGCAACGGGTCCATGTGTTCGACGATCAGTTCAAGGAGCTGTTCCGTTTTCCGCCCGACGCCTTGGAGCATCCGCACGCCGGAATCTATGACGCCGCCTTTGCCGATCTGAACGCCGACGGCCAGTTGGAACTGTATGTCAGCTACTGGGACGTGGTGGGAGTGCACCAAGTGGACCTGGCCAAGAAAGAGCGGCGATGGGCGTTCCGGCAGATCGCCAACGTAGCCCGGCTTGCCGTGGGACCAGCGGACACTCAAGGCAAGCGACTGCTCTGGTGCGCCCATGACCGAGGGAGTTTACTGGCGTTGGACTTCGAGGGCCAGCGCCAGGCCGAGCTTGCCCTGCCCAATCGGCCTCTGTACGCCGCCTTTGCCGCCGATTTGACCGGCGACGGCCAGCCGGAGTGGTGCGGCATGAACATCCCGGCTCTCGGTCAAGTGCTTATGGTCGGCTTTGATCTGACGGGCAAAGAACTTTGGACGTATGCACTGCCCAAGGGAATGCCGGAACATCCGATCGAACCGGTCTTTGTAGGCCGAATGTCGTCCGGGGGACCGGCGTGTTGGATATTTCCCGGGGCGGACGGCTCCATCCACTTCGTCGGGCCGGACGGCAAACGGCTGGAGATGTTCTATTATGGGGCGCCGCTTAGCGGCCTGGCCGTCGGGACGCTCCAAGGCCAACCCCTCTTGATCGTTTCTACGCCCAAATCGGTCGAAGCATGGCGGATCGAACCGCCGACGGCAAACCGGTAAATACCCCCACCGGTTCTCGAAAGAACGGTTCGAGCAGGCCCTTATCTATCGTAGGCTACGTTCCAAGAGGCCTTGGGGAAGTTAGCCTCTAGGGGGATTGGCGGCGCCCTTGGGCGTCTTGGGAGTGGTTTTGGACGAAGGTTTAGGTCGGCCTTTTTCGCCCGGCGGCATCAGTTCGCCGGGGACGCCTCCAGGCGGCGGCACAGCGCCCTCCAACATGCCGGGCGGCATTCCCATAAAACCAGGGCCGAACCGTTCGTCGTACTTGGGCGCCCGCATCTGGAGGATTTTATCGTACTGCTCGGCGTCCTCCAGTTCGGACTGAACATAGAGATATCCTTCCGGGTGCAGGAGCAGCATTTCGCCGGGCGCATTATACGCCGGGTCGGAATGCGACGCGCGTCCCTGCCCTCGCAGGTCGATCCGATACCCGCCGCGAAGATCTACCACGAGACAGTCGGTCTGATAGTCGATCTCCAAAGGCTCTTTCGACTGAGGACCAAAGCCCGGTCCCAGGATTCCCGACGGCGTCGCCGAGGGTTTTTCTTTGGAGGAGGTTTTTTTCGATTTTTGGCTGGCGGCGCCCATCAGCAATTCATAATCTTCCGTCAGGGGGCCCATTCCGGGCGCTTGTTTGGTCGAGGGTTTCGATGCGGGAGAAGTTTTCCGGGTGTCTTCTTCCGGCCATTTTTGTTTGGGCAAATTGAGCACTTGGCCGCGGACGACTTTTTCTTCTTCCTTAGTCGCTAATTCGCCATCGTCGGGGATCCATTTGAGCAGGGCCACTTTACCCTCCGGGGCGCCGCCTATCCACTTCATGCCCAAGACCAGAAGCCGATCATCCCGCGGCGTCTCCACGACATTGCTCGGCTCCGACCAGGGAGTCATTACATCCGGTTCTTTCCCCAATTCCGGACGTTCCAGGAACCGAGGATTCTGTTTATAATTCGGATTCACCAGCCACAATCGCACCCGATACCGATAGCGTTTGCCCGGTTCCACCGTGCGGTCGATGAACCGAAAGAGTTTATAATCCGGTAGTCGCATGGTTCCGGAGAACGAGCCGGGTGCGCCGCCGGACATAGGCCCCATCGGTCCCATGCCTTCCATTCCTGGCGGCATGGCGCCGGGTACAAAGCCGGGCGGCATTTCGCCTGGACCGCGAGGTCCCATGCCGGGGAACGCTCCCGGCATATCCGGCATGTCTTTCACCTCAGGTTTCGGCTTAGCGATTTTTTCTGAAGCGGCGGTTTCGGTCGAAGTGGTCGTGGTAGGGATGATCGGTCGGCCATCCGGGCCGATCTGGTACGTCCACTTTTTCAAAAGAGGAATTTCCGGCGGATGGGCGAACGAATCGTCCAACTGCCGACCGTCGGCAAACCGAGGCAACGGGAAATCCAAAACCTGATCCCAAAATAGGGGATGGATGCCGATGTCCGTTTGCTGGGTACCGCCGATCGGTCCTGTGGCGATGCTCCCCCAGCGTCGGGTGGCTTCCTCTTTGGCTTTGCGGACGTTGATCGAGCCGGCTTCCCAATCCGCCTCCTCAATGGCGTCGCCGGGGCTATTCACTTCCACCCGCTGCACGTGATAGCGGACATAGACAGGCATATCAGCGCCGGCGCTAGTGGGGCTGCCCGCAGGCCCCATCATGCCGGGAACTGGACCTTCCATCAATCCTGGCGCCGGGGCGGCGATAGCGCCGGGGATACCGCCAGGGGCGGCGCCCGGTTGGAGACCGGTCAGCGCGGACTGTCGGGAAGCGGCCCGGAACGCCTCGATATAGGCCTCGATCTGTTCTTTATAAGGCACCAGCCCGGTCAACACCACCCAACGTTCGCCCTTAGCGGTCTCTCTTCCCATGCCGGAGATGGGGCCTGTGGGAGGCGCCCCTTCCATCAGCATCGTTTCGTCCGGCGAAGCGGTAGGCCCGGTAGGCGTCTGCGTCGCCACATAGACCTTCGCACATCCAGCCGATCCCCGTAAATCCCGGACGGTCAGCAGCCGAGGTTCTCCCCGTTTCGGCGGCGGATCAAACACCGGCGGACACCACAGCACCCGATGGGCGTAATCCTTCGGGTCGATGCTATCCATTGTCTTTTTGATGGTCGCTTCATAGTCCTTGGCCTCCACGGGGAGTTTTTCGGGCGACTTTTTGATCCGCTTCTCGGCGTCATTCGTGATCTCCAGCAATTTGCTGGGCGTGTCGGCAATCCCTTCTCGATGGAAAAAAGTATATTGAGCAAACCAAAGGAAACCTAACACCACTAAGCCGAACACAAACTTCTCTATATGGCTCAGCAAAAACTCTTTGGCTTTTTGGGGATCCAATTTCAATTTCATGGCTTGGCCTCCTCGCATTCCATTCTCGGATAAAGATTACGGTTTGGGTTCCGGACTAGTGGGGGGAGTTGGGACGACCGGCGGCAGGTCGGCTTCCGAGGCGGCTGCTGGGGATTTTGCATCTGGCTTAGCAGCGGGCGGCGTTGCTTCGGGGCCTGCCGCAGGCGGAGCGGGCATGTCCGGGGGTGCATCCGGCGCAGTAGCCCCGCCGCTTGCAGGTGCCGGCGGCGTTTTGCCGGGCGGTACAGTCGGAGTCCCGCCTGGCGCCGTGGGTTGCACTCCTTTGGGAACTGCCGGGGCGGCGGCCGGCGGAACAACAGACGGCGCTGCGGGGGAGGGACTTGCCGGGCTAGTCGGGGTTTCTGGACTCACCGGAGGCGGCGTTTCCCCTTCCGGCGGCTTGGCGGCCGGCGCCGTTTCGCCGCTTGTGGCTGCTCCAGAGCCTAACTTCGTCTCGTCTGGCGGTTCATAGATATAAATGATCCCTAAGACTTCCACGACCATATCATACGGCCCTTGGTAGGCGGCTTCTCCGCCCAGAGGTCCTCCCATACCAGGTCCTTCTCCAATTCCTCCCGGGGTGGGTTGGGGACCCATAGTTTCTAGGCCGGGGGCCATCGGCCCCATGCCTTCCATCCCTGGTCCCATCCCCGACATCGGCCTGGCCGAGGCGGTCCGGGCGGCGGCATAATTGACCTTGGCCGCCCGACCAGGATTCAAACGCACTTGGCGAATTTCAATCGGCATCTTCGAGTTCGCACACAACACCAACAATTCCGGAATCTTCCGCTGATCTATCAGCAAACGCATCCGGATGGGCATCATTTTGAACTCGGCAAACGGATGTTTCGGTACACCGTTTTCCACCGGCACAGGCTGCTCGTTTTGATCCACATACCGATATTGGTAAAGAGCGTCGAGTGCGCCGGCGCTCGGCAGACCGGGAGGCATTCCAGGGCCTTCTAACATGCCGGGAGGCATCCCCGGCCCCTGCATCCCCATCGGCGGCCCTTCCGGCATCCCAGGCGGCATCCCAGGACCTAAAGCTCCTGGAACCCCGCCAGGCGGCGGAGCGCCTGGGCCGAGGCCGGGTTCCCCTCCCGGCATCGCACCAGGAGGCATTTCACCCGGAGCACCTGTTCCTCCCGCCGCAACCGCCCCCGTCAAACCTCGCAGTCCTAGGGCATCCCGAGCTTCGTAAAACGCCTTCGTTGCAGACGGACCAATGTCCAAGGCGAATATCCGCTTGACCACCGCATTGTAATGGCTGGTAGCGCCTTTGTTGAGTTCTTTAATGATGCCGAGCAAAGTTTTATATACCCACAGGTCTTCCTGGGCCAGGCGGACTTGCAGGGTGGTCGGTTGCTGGTTCCATTGAAACCGCGCCACCAATTGTTTGTAGTTGGCGTCGTCCCATACTACCTTGCCTTCATACTCCACCTGTTCTGCGCCGGTCGGGGCCCCCCCAGCGCCTTCCATCAGGCCGACGCCGCCCGGCCCCAAACCACCGCCGGCCAATCGTGCCGGGTTTTTGGGCCGTCGAATATCCGCATTTTTCAAAAGCTCCGGGAAATACCGCTGGATGAAGTTCCAATAGTGTTCCAGCATTTCTGCGGGAAGTTCTTCGTTCGGTTTTCGTTTATCCCATTCCTCCTTGAATCGTTCGTCCAACACGCTGGGGAGAGGATTGTTTTCCTTCTGCTGCTCATACAAATACCGCCAGCCCCGCATCACACTTTTCTGGAGCTGTTCATGAACGGCGCGAATGGCGTTATAGACAAGTTCATTTACCGGATCGGGCAGACCGGCAACTTGATGCATGTCGTCAAAATCCCGTTTCACCTCCGATTTACGTTTCTCAAAAGTGTCCGACAATCTCGCGCTGGCCGCCGTCCAAACCCCCCCTAACAGCGCCACCGCCAGCACCGCTAAACCCCAAAAATGATACTTCCGCAACAAGGCGAGTATTTTTCTTACATAATCCATGGCTCTATCTGCCTCTGCCAAAAACAAAGAGGTAAAAGGAACTTCTACCTCAGGCCGTCGTTACATGGGTTTTGCCGCCGGCGGCGCTGCGGTGGGTTGTTCCTGAGAGGTTCGGGCTTGTTCGGCTTTTTTCTTCTCCTCCGCCCGTTTACTGGGAGGCGTAGGACGCCAAACAAATTCCACCGTAAACGGATATTTCCACAAAACGATGGTCTTCTTTTTGACCGAGGATTCTTTCCCGGCGGGATTGGCGCCTGCTTCGGGGGAAGGCGACTCCTCGGGTTTTGCCGAGGGAACGCTTGCCTTCGGGTTGAGCATCTCCTCCAACGCCGCTTTCGGATCGAGCACCTCGACCTTTTGATAGGGTTTGGGTTCCACCAGCACCGGGTACTCGACGCCTAGCTCTTTCATGGTTACTTTTTCTTTTTGGCCCGGTGTCTGGCCTTCGTGGGCGCTAAAGGCCGGTAGTTCGATGGTTTTGTTCCGAAGATTTTCGATAAGGGTTTGATAGAGATAGACTCGGCCCATAGGCCGGCCTTTCGCTTTCTCCGGCGTCTCGTAATTGTGGAAATGATATCCGGTTAGTCGGACTATCCAGCCCGGCCCGCTCGGCCCCTCTGGTGCGGGCGTCTCGCCAGCCCCTTGGGCAGAGGCGGCGTCGGTCGGGCTAGGGGAAACGGCTCCCGGGGCGGCGGCCTGTGGGGTTGCAGGAGAGGGCATCGTGGCCCCAGCAGCGCTGGGGACTGCTGCCCCGGGGACAACAGCGCCCGGGCCAGGCATTCCGGCCGCCCCGGCCGCCCCGGGGGCGCCTCCCGCAGGCGCCGCCACTCCCCCCGGTAAAACGGCGCCGCCGGGCGGCAGATACCAGGGCCGAACCGCCGCAAACCAATCCTCCAATCGCTCCACCCGTTGCGCTTCGATGTTTTCAATATAGATTTCATGCCGGTCGGCGGGGTCGGCGGGGCGGGGTTGGCCAGATTGGATGGACATATCTTGGGGCAGACATTGGTTGATCGCATACAGCAGCTCCGTCCAGACGATCCGCCGCTCCACATTGCCCACCAAATTCTGGCCGATTTGGTCCGTCGATTGGAATTGCGATAGCAGGCCGTTGATTTCTGACTGCCATTTATCGGCAAACTGTTTGACTTCTCGGGCCCTTCGGTGGGCCTCCTGCCAGTCGATTTCTCTCACCGTGCCCAACGCACGCGTCCAACTGACAAAGCTCAAGGTGCTTGCCAACATCAATACAGCCGCCGTCGCCGTCGCCCAAGGCTTCTTCTCCCGAATCAAGCGATCCTGGATGATCTCCTTGGGCAATAGATTCGTGCTGACCAATCCCTTCTGCAACGCCTGGACCGCCAACCCGTAGCAGACCCCAAAGCTTTCCATGTTCTCCTTAAACGCCGGCGCATGGAGCACCTGAGGCCCCGCCAATCCGCGGAACGCCTCGATCCGCTGGACCTCGTAGCCCAACCCTTGGGAAAGATATTTCCGCAGGCCCGGCAATTTGAACGCATTGCCCAACGCCACCACCCGAGCAATCTGCGCCTTGCGGTTCAGGTTGCTGAAAAAGGTCAGCGACCGTTGCACCTCGGTCAGAAAATCGTGAAACACCGGCCGCATCGCCTGGAAAAGGGCCTTCGGGTCTTCGGCGGCGGAGACATTGCGTTTGAGATGTTCGGCCTTGGCAAAGGTCAGCCGCAATTCTTTGGTAAGCGCCTTGGTAAAGTGGTTGCCGCCGATCGGGATGCTTCGTTGCCAGACCCGGTACCCGTTCGTTACAATCAAGTCCGTAGCGTCGGTGCCCATCGAAAGCACCACCACCGAAGGCGGCGGATTCTCTGGATCATATTCGTCCGGCGACCCCAGATCGGGCATCTGGTCGAATACCATAAAGTTATATAGCGCCAATGGCGCCAGTTGCACCAGATCGACTTCGATGCCTACCTCCGTGAGCGGCTCCAGGATTCGGAAGACCTGTTCCCGCTTCATCGCAAAAAGCCCGATCTCCGTCTCCAGCGTGAACCCCTCCTCTTCGCTTCCGCCGCCCATCCGCTGGTAGTCCCAGACCACATCCGCCAGATCGAACGGAATCTGCTGCTTCGCCTCGTAATAGACAATGGCCGGTATCTTCTTGCTCTCGACCGGCGGCAATTTGATGAATCGTGCAAGCCCCGTCTGCCCCGGCACCCCCAACGCAACCATATCCCCTTTCAGCGTATTGCGGGAGAGAAACTGTTGTAAGGCTTCGGCGATCAATTCGGCCGGTTCCGCCCCGGGCTGGCTGAGAATTTTTGGATATTCAATGTAATCAAACGCATCGGCAATCAGCCGATCCGACCTTTCATCCGGCGTACAGCGCAGGGCCTTCAACGAACATTGTCCAATATCCAACGCCCAAACAGCATCTGACTTCGCCATAGCTCATTCCTTCCCCGTTCCGGCTAGACAAGACCCACCAGAAGGGCGATTATCCTAGACTCACATTCCCGCCCCTTGCGCCGAGCCTTCTGCCCCTTATCGAAACGCCCAGCCCATCCACCGCCTCTTGGCTTTCAATGCCTCCTTTTCTAATTTACCCATCTTCTTCAAGAATTGTCAATCTATAGCAAGCCGCCTTCTCTATCTTGCCCCCCAATACAGGGGGGGCGTAAATGACCAAGAACCGGCCTTTCCCACCTGCATACCTTCCTTAAGTACCCCTCCTGACGATGGCCTGAATCTGTGGCCGCCGTTGACAAAGGCCGTTTCAGAACAGAAAATTGTAGTAGTGATCCTTTCGGTTGCCATCAGCCGGTAAGTGCCTGTGCTTTTTTCCCGGAGTTTTTACAGCTGGAGTAATAGAAAACCCTTCCTCCCTTAGCAGTACCGATACGCTCCCCTTCGACGGCTTATTTTTCCATGTATGAGGTTCCGGAGGGCTTCCCGCCCAACCAGGGGAACCGTCTTGCATGGCCGAAAACCTTTCCCATGGCATTGTGTCATTACCTGCAAAAGCGCAAAACCAAGGTTCAAAAATCGGTAACATTTTAGCCGAATGCAAAGGGGGCTTATTTTAGGCGAACTTTGCCCGGCACTGTCATTCCCGCGAAAACTCTCAATCCAGGGTCCTGTGAGGCGGCTACGTTGTTATTTCTCCCAAGTAGAGACCCCAAGAAGCCTAAATTGGGCGATTGCGTGGGAATGACAAGGTACTGCATTCGGCTAAAGAGTCACTAAAATCTATCCTTTCGTTATGGGGATTAGCAACCAGCGATGGCCCTGCTACAAAAGCTGGGATTGTATTCCTTGGTTGCCACCTTGATTTAAGGAGACTGAACCGGTGCCAGCACCTTGGATTACGTATCGACCAGAAATTAAAGTGCTTGATTGCACGCTGCGGGACGGCGGCCTGGTGAACGACCACCATTTCGACGACCCCTTTGTCCGGGCCTTATATCAGACCTGCGTAGAGGCGGGCATCGACTACATGGAAGTCGGCTACAAGGCCTCCAAGAAGATTTTCGCCCGCGACAAGTTCGGCGCCTGGAAATTCTGCGACGAGGACGACCTGCGACGCGTCTTCGACGAAAACCCAACCCCCTTGAAACTAGCCGCCATGGCCGACGCCGGTAAGAGCGACTATCATACCGACATCCTCCCAAAAGACAAAAGCATCCTCGATATGATTCGCGTCGCTTTCTATGCCACCCAAGCGGCCGAGGCCGTCGATATGATCCACGACGCCTATCAGAAAGGTTACGAAGTCTCCGCCAACCTCATGGCCGTCACCCGAAACACCGAAGTAGAAATCGAACAGGTCCTGGAACTGATTGCTCAGACGCCCGCCTCGGTCATTGTGGTCGTCGATAGTTTCGGGGCGATGTACACCGAGCAGGTTGAAATGCTCGTGAAAAAATATCTCCAATACGCCAAATCGGCCGGCAAAGAAGTCGGCATCCACACCCACAACAACCAGCAATTGGCCTTCGCCAACACGATCGAGGCGATCATCCACGGCGCCAATCGCCTGGACGCCAGCATGGGCGGTCTGGGCCGCGGCGCAGGCAATTGCCCTATGGAACTGCTGATCGGCTTCTTGCGAAACCCGAAGTTCCACATCCGCCCCATCTGGGCTTTCGTTCAAGACTATATCGAGCCGCTCCGGCAAACCGTCGAATGGGGCCCCTATCCGCAGTACATGATGACCGGCATGCTCAACCAGCATCCCCGCAGCGCCATCGCCGCCCGAAGCAACGGCGAACTCCGCGCCCGCTACGTCGAATTCTACGACAAAGTTACCGCCGAAGAATAATCCGCCAAAGCCGGAGGGCCGGGCAGGCCAATGGCAGCACGGCGCCTCGTCCGCTAGGGCAAGGCTTTCCTGGTCAAGGGCCTACGGCGGAAGTTTTAAATGCGGGCGCACCCGATCGGACCAAATCTGATAGCCCGCTTCGTTCAGATGAAGGCCATCTTTTTGGAGTAGATCGGCCCGGGGCAGCCCGTCCGGCCCGAGCATGGCCCGCTCAATATCCACCACGATCAGCCGATCGTCTTTGGCCGACCGCTCCCGGATCAGGCGATTGGCCTGCCGGATTTTGTCGATCAATCGCCACCGGGCCACGCTGGGCTTGATCGTAATGTAGATGATCCGGGCGTCAGGTAGAGCGGCGTGCACTTTTTGGACAAATGCTGCATAATCGGCGGCCACCTGCTCCGGTGTTTTCCCGGCGGCCAGGTCATTATCGCCCGCATACAAGACAATAATCTTCGGCTTATACGGTAGCACGATCCGGTCGGCAAAGTAAACCACATCGGCCAATTGCGATCCGCCAAAGCCCCGGTTGAGCACCGGCAAATCAGGAAAAAATTTCTTCAGGTCCCACCCAACAATGCTCGAACTGCCCACAAACAGGATTCCGCCTGGTTTCGGCGGACTGCGCCGATCCATCTCCTCAAATTTTCGGATATTTGCTTCCCAACGGTTTTCCGGCTTTGGCGCAGCGGTTGGAGAAGAACCCTGGCCGAGGGGAGGGACGGCGGGCGTCTGGGCGGAAGACTGCTTTTGCTCCGGGGCAGTGGCCGGAACGTTCTTGGAAAGCCCCGACTCTGAGGCCCAAACGCCTTCCCGCATTAGGCAACCACCCCCCACAACTACTAACCCCAACACCAAAGCTACCGTATGACGGAAGAATACCGCCGTGGCGGGGCCTCCATCCAGAAGTTTTTTCTTGCTCAACGTGCTGGGCGATGTAGCCATTGGTTTTTGCCTTTTTGTATAAAGAATCGAAAGCAATCCTGTCTGCCAAACATTCCCCCGTCCCCTGGGAATCTTTTATTGTGTCCTTTTCGAGGCCGGGAAGGAAGATGCCATTTCGGGAAAAACGTGTGCCAAAAGACCAGAAACGTTTCGCCTAAAAATCTGGTCCCCTTCAGCGATTCGACAAAAGCAGAGACCTGGAATTCCACGTCCAGCCAACGTTCTTTCGGCGTCTTCCATGGCCCCTGGACTGTCCGATGCCGTTCGTATTCGATGTTGTGGTGGGAGAAGCGGACCGGCGGCCGATCCAGCACTTTCTGCTCGTACCAGGCCTCGATGCGGGCCAGGCACTCGTCAAAATCGGGATTCCAGGAAAACTTCGCAGTTGTTAGGCGGCTCATCAAACGGAGGATTCTCTTCTAAAAACCAGAGTTATTTTGATTGCGGCTGGGGCAGGGCCTCCAGCGGCAACACAATGACATTATCGAACGAGGCGGCGGTCTGGAATGCCCGTAGGCCAACGGTCCCGGCCAGCACCGGCTCCTTTTCATCCACCACTTCCAGTCGAAGCCCTCCTTGCGGATCCGCCGACGGATGCATCCGATTGAACCAGACCCGGATTTTCGGCCCCTGGACGGCCACTCGAATCTGGTTCCACACGCCCGGCGTAACCCGGCAATCCAATTTGCTCAGATCAAAGCGGGCCAGCTCCTGCCAACGGTTCTGGAGCTTGCCCAGGTAGAGCCATTTGGTATCAAAGCCGACATAATACCCACGCATCTGGTCCACTCCCGACCCAGGTTCATTCACTCGAAACACCAGGCCGGCATTACCCTGGTCGCTGTGGAGCATGACCACGGCCTCCAGCACATAGTCGGTCCATTTTGGGTCGCCGGTGATCATTTTTTGGCCAGGTTCAAGGCGCAGGACCCGGCTTCCGGTTGTTGCACCGGGGCCATAGAGGGTCCAGCCCGGTCGGGTTGGCGGCGGGAGGTCCTGGAAATCGTCGAAAAACAGGGCTCGGCTTTGGCCGGTGGTCCACCGGCGGATCGCCTCGGCCTCAGCCAGCGAAACCGGGGTGCAGTCCGGCCAAAGCAGGCCGCACCACGGCACTGTGGGTTCCGGCGTGCCTTCCGGCGTGCCCCAGTACCATCGGCAGTTCGAGTTGCCCACCATCAGTTCCCAGCAGAGATAGACGCCCGGCACATATCGGCAGGCCTTCTGTCTGGGCGCCCAGACGGGGTCTTCAAGGGTAACTTCAGTCCACGTGGCGGGTTGTAAAGGATATTCCCCGCCCAGAACCGGTACCGGGCGCGCCAGGCCTGTAAATCCTGCGCAGACCACCGCAACCCATCCAATACCGGTCCACCAAAGCATGCCCTTCCGGCATGTATTAATTTGGGACCTCGACCGAAACCAGCTGCTCATGTTTTGGTCTCCCTTTCTGCGAGGTGTATCGAGCTTGCTAGGTTCCAAACATTTAAGGAGGGATAGGGAAGGAGAATATTCTAAGGAGCGGTAATGGAGGAAGTTTTGCAGGGGAAAAAGAGTGGCGATTCCTGACTACGGCCCAGCCCAGTCGATCGGCAAATCGTCCCGGCGGTTGCCCAGCCGACGGTGCACTTCCGGGTCCATCGAATAGGACACCGCCCACACGGCGCCGTCCCCCATACACGCCTGCCAGGGGATCAACGTCGAGGATGTGCTTCAAGCGGTGGAGGTTTCCCGAAGCACGTTGCAGAATCGGTTTCGGCAGATACTGGGCCGAACGATCCACGATCTGATTATGGAGTTTCGCATCCAGCGGGCCAAGGCCCTGCTGGCCGAGACGTCGCTCAGCCTGGAAGAAGTAGCCGAACGCGCAGGATTTAAATATGTTCAGTATATGAGCGAGGTCTTCCGCCAACGGATGGGGATACGGCCGGGGAAGTTCCGGGCTCAACACCGTCCGCAGCCGAAAATCCCCTTGATCGAATAACTCCGCCCCACCTTGGCGGTCGAAGGCAAACAGGCCTGGTCCCCGCCAGGTCGCTGGGGCGGGATAGGTTTCTAGGGATGTCGGCTCAGGGAGAAGATCGGCAAAAGCAGGGCCATGCCGATACCGCCTACCACCACGCCCATCAAGCTGATCATCAGCGGTTCGATCATGCTGGTGGCGGTTTTGATGGCCATTTCGACTTCCTGGTCGTAGTAGTTGCTGACGCGCTGGAGGATCATATCCAATTGGCCGGTCTCTTCGCCGGCGGCGATCATCTGGACCAGGACCCGTGGAAACAGAGGACTGGCAACCAACACGTCGCAGATCCGTTTTCCGCCGGTTACCTGGTCCAGCACGCGGTTCCAGAGTTGTTCGTAGTGGTAGTTGCCGGCCACTTCGGCCGACAGTCGCAACGAGTCCAACATCGGCACACCGCTGGCCAACATGGTGCCGAGGGTGCGGAGGCTTCGGCTGATGGCCACTTTGCGGAACATCGGCCCCAGGATGGGCGTTCGGATTTTGGCCCAATCGAGCATTTGTCGGCCCATGGGAGTGCGTCGGCCCCAACAGAACCCCACCGTCAGAAGGACCGCCCCACTCAGCCAAAAATACCAGTAATGCAATAACACATCGGAAACCCCCATGACCATGCGGGTCATTTTGGGCAGTTCCACGCCCCGGGATGCGAAAAGCGGGATGAACTTTGGCAAGATGTAGGTGAGCAGGAAGATGGTTACGCCGACGGCCAAGACGAGCATGACCATCGGATAGGCCATCGCCGCCCGCACTTTGCCGCGGGTTTCCAACTCCTTGCGCAAATAGCTGGCGATCCGGTCCAACATGGATCCGAGGGCGCCGCTGGCCTCGCTGGCCTTGACCAGGGCGACATAGGTCCGGTCGAACAGTTTGGGATGTTTCGCCAGAGCAGTGGAAAAATCTTCCCCGGCCTCGATGTCTCGCTTCAGTTGGCTAAGGACTTTCCGCAACGTGGGGTTTGTCTCCTGTTCGAGGATGCCGCCGATCGCGGTCGCCAACGGAATGCCGGTATCGACCATCAGGGCCAATTGGGTGGTGAAGTAGATCAATTCTTGTCTGGATACGCGGCGAGGCCAGAGAGTCCCCGGGGAGGAATCGGCCTCATGGAGTTCCAGAACTTGAAAACCGTCCCGGCGCAGTTGTTGGGCGGCGTCCTCCAGCGTGGGGGCCTCCAACTGACCTTCGTGCTCTTTTCCCAGCGGATCGCGCACCCGATAGGTAAACGTCATCATGGTTTCCTGAGGGAAAACAGGTTATGCAGACGATGATCTTTTTTCCGACGCTGTTTCCGGGGCGCTGCCTCCCAGATCGCCCACAATGGAAAGCACCTCTTCGATCGTCGTGATTCCTTCGCGGACTTTGCGGAAGCCGTCGTGGGCGAGGGTGACCATGCCGCTTTGCAGGGCCATTTGCCGCAGGGCGGTAATGCTCGGATCGGCGATGATCAGGTCCCGCATCGGTTCGGTAATCGACAGAAGTTCATGGACGCCGATCCGCCCCCGATACCCGGTGTTCCGACAGCTCCGACAGCCGACGCCCCGATAAAACGTCGGAATGTCAAAGCCCATCCGTTCCAAGGCCCGCCGCACATTGCGAGGGGGATCATAGGTGGTTTTGCACTTCGGGCAAATCCGCCGCACCAACCGCTGGGCCAACACCATGTTCAGGGCCGCCGCAATCAGATACGGCTCGATGCCCATATTGACCAATCGGGTAACGGCCGAGCAGGCGTCGTTGGTGTGCAGGGTGCTCAGGACCAGATGGCCGGTCAGGGCGGCTTGAATGGCCGTTCGGGCCGTCTCTTCGTCCCGTATTTCGCCCACCATGATGATGTCCGGGTCCTGACGCAAAAGAGTGCGCAACGCCTTGGAAAACGTCAGTCCGATCTTCTCCTGCACCTGGGATTGATTGATGAGCGGCAGGTGGTACTCGATCGGGTCTTCCACGGTGCAGACGTTATTTTCCATCGCGGCGATGGCGTTGATGGCTCCATATAGCGTGGTGGATTTACCGCTGCCGGTCGGCCCGGTTACCAGGATGATTCCGTTGGGGGCGTGGATATGGCGTTGGAACTCGGCCAGGATGTCCTCCGCAAAACCGAGTTCTTCCAGGTTCAGCGACACATTTCGGGTGTCCAACACCCGGATGACGGTCTTTTCGCCTCGGGCGGTGGGGAAGGTGCTGACGCGCAGGTCGATCTTTCGGCTTTCCAGCATCACATGCACCCGGCCGTCCTGGGGAAGGCGACGTTCACTGATGTCCAGAGAGGCCATAATTTTGATTCGGCTTGTAACCGCCGGAAGCAGGCGCAAAGGGACTTCCAAGAATTTGTGCAGTCGGCCGTCGATGCGGAATCGCACCCGCAGGCAGCGTTCGGCCGGTTCGATGTGGATGTCGCTGGCGCCTTCTTTGACCGCACTATAGATCAGGTAGTTCACCAGTCGGATGACCGGCGATTGGCCGGCCACTTCCTCGATGTCGCCGATGTCTTCGATGGCCTCTTCGATCAGCGTAACGTCGGCCGTCTGGCTGTCTTCGATAATGTCGTCGATGACGAACACTTTGGAGTTCGGCAGATTGGTGATCATCCGCCGGATGTCCCGCGGGGTGGCGGCGACGATCTGCACCTGGAGATTGGTAAGACTCCGGATTTCGTCGATCAGAAACAGATTGCTCGGCTCGCTCACGGCGACCGTGAGCATCCCGCGGACCACAAAAAGCGGCAAAACCAGGTTCTGTTCGATATACTCCCGAGGCAGTACATCCACGACTCTGGGGTCGTAGAGCCGAGCGTCCAATCGCGCAAAAGGAACCCCGCATTCCACCGCCAGGCATTCCTGGATTTGCTCTTCGGTGCAAAGCTCCGCTTCGATCAGGATTTCCCCCAGCAACCGACGCCGATTCTCCTGGCGCTGACGCTCCAGGGCCTGCTGGAGGTCCTCCGGCTTCAGGTAGCCTTTGGCCACCAGAAGCTCTCCCAGTCGCAGCGAGGTTGCCGCAGGGGATATGGTGTTCATTGCCGTTCCTTAAGGACCGATTTGCCTAGCGCTTCGACGGTCGGCGCCGGAAACTTCTTCGACGCCCCCCACCATCTCCTCGGGTCGCTTTGCTCCCTCGGATAGTTTCTTTTCCGTGAAAATCACCGAAAACTTTTCACCGCATCCAGGACATTGTCGAAAACTTCTAAATGCCGGTCTAACCGAGTGATTTCCAAAATTTTGCGGTTCACCGGATTGCTTGCGGCGATCTTCAAGTCGCCGCCCGCTTCCCGCAGCCGATCTTGGCTGTCCAGCAGGGCTTCCAACCCTGCGCTATCCAAAAGTTCCGTATTATCCAGATCGAGCACCACGCGCGATTGGGACAAACTGCCCAAATACGCCGATACGCCGTCGGCCTGATCGGCGCCGAATTCCTCCGGCGCATGCACCACGACCACTTCGCCGAATACTTCCGTCGGAAGATTCATAGGGGTTGCCCATCCCAAGCAGACGAAAAGGAGGCCAAATCAGGCCGTGGGCCTGCCGACTCCGGATAACTCGTTTCTGCCGGGATCGGTCCCACGGCGGCGCCCTCGGCCGCAGCGCCCAAGATGCGATCCACCATCTGGAGCAACTCCCGGGGACTGAACGGTTTGGCCACGACGGCCAATACATTCCATTTCTGCGCCAATTCCTCCGGTCGAAGTTCAAATCCCTTCGCCGTGAGCATGACCACAGGCAGATTTTGCAGACTCGGTTCCGAACGGATCCGCTGGACCAACTCCAATCCGTTCATCCGCGGCATCTGGCAGTCGGTAATCACCATGTCCGGTCGGAGCCGCTGGATTAGCTCCCAACCAGCCTGGCCGTCGGAGGCAATGTGGACCTCATAACCGGCCTTTTTCAGCTTGAACTCCGCCGCCCGTAGAATCGCGATTTCGTCGTCGCACAATAGCAGCCGTTTGGGCATTCAAAATCTCCTCGGCAAATGGAATCCTAATCCGCTATGGAAATCCTTGGAGACGCCGGGAAGTTTGTCTTCAAGGCGGATGTTTCGGAAAATCTCTTGCACCGATGCTTGGTATGGGGAATGCTGCGACATCGGAAGTATTTTATGTTTGTCCGGTTATGGTTGAAAAATCATGTTACGATGAAGCGGCGGGGGCCAAATCCGAATCCGTCGCCGAACCGCCCGCTTCGTTATCCCAATGGCGGGCCAAAAGCGGAAGCCGCACCCGAAACACGCTCCCCTCGCCCAACTTGCTCTGCACCGTGAGGCTTCCGCCGTGTACGTCTTCCACAATATGTTTGGCCAGCGGCAATCCCAACCCTGTGCCAGACGCCATATTGGCGTCCTTCTGCACCCGGTAAAACTTCTCAAACACCCGCCGACAATCCTCCTCGCTCAAACCGACCCCCGTATCCTCCACCTCAAATTGGGCGTATCGGTCTTCCAACCGACTCCGTAAAACGACCTGGCCTCCGGACGGCGTATATTTCACCGCATTCGACAACAAATTGATGGCCGTTTGAAGAAGCATGTCCCGATCCACATACACATTCAGATACAAGGGACTCAAATCGGCCTCCAATCGGATTTGCTTCCCCTCCGCCGCAGGTTGCGTCACCCGAAGCGCCTCTTCCAAAATCTCATTGAGCGACTGCGCCTGCTTGCGAACCTGGACCACTCCCGCCTCGATCCGAGCCAAATTCAGCAGGTTCTCCACCAGCCGTTGCAGCCGTTCCACCTGCCCGGCGATCGTTCGGAAAAACTCCTGCTGCGTCTCCGGATCGTCCACCTCGCCGTCCGCCAAAAGCTCCACATACGCCTTGATCCCGGCCAGCGGGGTCTTCATTTCATGACTGACCGAAGAAACGAACTCGGCGTGGCGTTTTTGCAGGGCTTTCTGATCGCCGATATCCCGCAACACAGCAACCACACTGAGCGCCGTCGAATCCGGATGCTCGCTGCCAGCGCCTAATTTTGTTACCACAGCCCGATAATAATGCGTCTTCCCCGCCGGATCGGTCCATTCAATGTCCTCGCAGCGCGTCCCCGTGGTCTTTCGCTGGGTCATGGTCTGAAGCAACTCGACCAACTTAGGACATTCGATCACTTCGGCCGCCGGCGGCCGGTCCTGTTTCTCTCTCCGCACTAACAAGACTTCCGCCGATGGGTTCACCCAGACCAATTCGCCGTACTCGTTGAGCGCCAACATCGGATCGGCAAGGCCGGACAAAATGGTGTTCATCTGTTGATATTCGCTTTGCATCCGACGCAGCCGGACTTCCTGCCGGGTCCGGAGGTGATCCGCCTCCTGACAACGCTCCCGAAGCCGACTCACCGCCTCGGCAACTTTTCTCAAGGCGGCAAAAAAAGCATCCTTGTGGGGCCCCGAAGGGAATCTCGCTAGAGCTTCTTGGCCGGAACTCCCTTCGGTCGTCAACTCGGCCAAATAGTTCAAGGATCGGAGGGCGGCTTGGTCCTGGCAGAAGTTTCTCCAAAGAAGCCAACCCGCCGCCAAACCGCACATGCCTCCTAGGCACCCCCCCACAAGCCAAACGATCCACGGCGTAAACCCTCTCCAAGCGGCCCCAGCACCCAGCAACAGACTGACAGCCGACAAAACCATCATCCCAAAAGCCAGGATTTTTTCGGAACTGGTTCGCCTCATCCTGTTACGTTCCCATGGGGAAGGAATACCAGGGGGGGCAGCTCCCTTGTCCGACCGACCCCCAAAACGCCCTGTTTGCCCAATTTTTCTAGTTTTCCAGGCGTTCAGGAGCGTATCGGGAATCCAGGCGGGCGGCCTGATGGAAATAGACCTCGGCCTGGGCAGGTTGGCCCTGCCGGTCTAAGGCAGCCCCTACTAAAAAGTAGGATAGGGCATGGCGGTTGTCCAAAGAAATTGCCCGTTTGGCAGCCTCTTCTGCCCCGGCAAAATCCCCCATTCGGTATCGTGCCAAGGCCCCCACCTGCCATAAAAGAGCCGACTCTGGAAATCGTTCCAGGGCCTGGGTGGTAAGACGCGAGGCCATTTCCGGCTCATTGGCCCGGAGGGCTGCCAAGGCCGCTGCCCGCCAAAGAGCCGGATTCTCAGGATCGCACAGGATCGCTTGCTCTAAGTACTGCCATGCCAACTGGTTACGACCATGTGCTATGGCCTCTTGGCCTCAGAAAGAAACAGAGAAACCGAAGATTTTTCCCTATTCAGGGGGTAACCGGATACCTCTTTTTCGGCATCTAAAGAAATCGCCTCTGTCCAGCCCGCCGCCGATGGAGGGGCAATAGCCCCCTCTTTAGACTTTGGTCCCTCTAATGGGGTGGGCGAAGGAGATTTGGAAGAAACATCACCCCATTTAGGGGAGAACAACGCAAAGAACCCCTCTAGTGGATTAGATTGAGTGCCCTTTACATGGGGGGCACGTGCAGGAGGAAGGGTATGATAAGGCCGAGAAAAGTCCCATCCCGTCTCCTTGGAGGCCCCGCCGGAAAGGCTGCTACACCCAGCGACCGCCCCGACCAGCACCCACATCCCCACCCGAAAAACTCGCTGTAGGCTACTGTGCGGGGACATTTTCCTGGTACCTTATTCTTTTCCAATTCCTGAGCCTTGCGCGCTCAGGAGAGGAAAAAATTATGGGGTGCGAAACGGCGTGGTCTGAAACAGCGAAGGCCGACGGATTTCTTTGCGCGGTGGTCCTTCCTCTCGCACAGGATTAAGGCCCGGACCGCTGGGATTGGCCGAATCCTTATCCATCGAACTCTCAGAAGGTTTTCCCTTGGGTGCGGGAGGAAGAGGGCGAGGTGGGCGGATAGGCCAAGAGGGCTTTTCCCCACCGTTTTCCGGCGGCGGAGGAACTTCGGGCAAAGGACTTTCCGGTCCTGAAGAAGAGGAAGGAGAGTTTTCCATCTCTTGGAAAATCCAAGGGGCCACGGTAGGCCCGTCTAACGGCGCGGTCCAACTGCGTCCGTTGGGCGCCCGAATCGCCTCTTCCGGCAACGGGGCGTCAGAAACCCTCTGCCAGACCTGGGCGCGAAACTCCAAGGCTTCGCGGCTGAGCGGGTCGAAATGGACCGCCATTTCCGCAAAACGTAACGCCCGCTCCATGTCCTGGCGACTCCAGGCCTCTTGGGCCATCCGCAAGTACCGACGGGCCACCGATCGCTTGCCCAAGGGGCTCATCTTCTCCGCATAGACATCCTGCCGCCGTTGGAACTCGCATTGCTTTAACGTCCCTTCGGCGTAGGCTTCCGGTTCCCACACAATGTGGGGCGTAACCAGAACAATGATCTCCACCCGTTTGAGTTCTTCGGTGGTCCGTCGGAACAGCGTCCCAACCACCGGCAAATTGCCGAAGAAAGGAATCTGAGTGACGCTGGCCGTGGATTGTTCCTGCATGAGCCCCCCGATAACCACGGTGCAGCCGTCTCGGACCATGATATTGGTAGTTACCTTGGTAACGTCTTTTTGCGGGAGGGTGAAGTTGCCCTGGACGGTTACCGCCCCGTCGGAAAGCTCCGGATGAATTTCCATGCGGATCAGTCCGTCCGGCGAGATGAACGGACGGATGCGCAACTGGGTGCCGATGTCCAAAAATTGTACGGATTGCGTGGTGGCGGTTTCGGTCTGCGTCGTGTTGACGTAGCCTTCTTGGCGTCCGATCAAGATGTCGGCCCGGTGTTTATTGAGCACCATAAGCCGGGGAGCGGCAATGACGCTGGCGTCCGCGACGCTTTCCAACGCTTCCAGAAACACTCCGACATCGCCGTCGATAAAGCCGAATTTTAACCCCCCGTTAGTAAATGTAACTTTTGAAAGGCTATCGACCGGCATACCCCAGCCGACAGTGAAATTACTATTCTCGATCAGCTTCTTGAAATCCACGCCGAACTTGTCCGTATCGTCCAGCCGGACGCTCAGAATCATGGCCTGGATGTGGACCTGCATGGGCCGAACATCAATTTCCGCTACGACCTGGTCGATTTGCGTCAGAACGGTTTCGTAATCGCGCACCAGGATCGCTTCGCCGCCGGCGAAGTTATTGCCGCCCACTTTATCGTCGTCCGAGGCGATGCCGATTTCGGCCGGGGCGCTGACGCTCACCAGGCCGACTTTTTCCGTCAGCAGCGGCTGGATCAGGTCCTTCAGGTCCGCCGCCTTCACATAATTGGGCCGATACACGCGGGTCCCGATCCGATCGGCGGCCTGCTCCATGCGAAGGAAATCCTCCGGAGCGCCGACATAGATGAACTTTCCTTCCCTTTTCGCTACAAACCCGGACGATCGCAAAATCGCCTGCAAAGCGCTCTCTAAATCGACTCCGGTGAGCGTGGCCGACACTTTCCCCTGCACACTGCTGGTGGCCAGGATGTTCAGGTTGCCCTGTTCACTGAGCATTTCGAGCACTTTGCGGATGTCCTCATTACGGATGTTGATGATCAGCCGACCATCGCCTTCGCGCTGAACTTGAGCAGTCCCCGAACCAGCTTGGTTCCCATGGGCGGAAGACGACGAAGTTTCCGAACCGACTCGCTGGGCTGGACCTGCAAGAGGAATAACCCTCGAATGGACTTTCGGAGGACTGCCGGCGCCGGAGGCAGCCCCGTCCGACCGCCCAGAATCTTCGGCCTCATTCCCTCCGGGGGTTAAAGAAGGGTTCGCCGGGGATGGAGCTTCCGGCGTCTGCTGCGAAGAGGTTTTAGGCGGCAAATCGGTGGAAGCGTCGGCTGGTTGTCGGCCTCTGTGGAGGAGTTTCCAAAGTTCCAGGAGTTCTTTGGGGACTTCTTCCTGGGATGGGGAAGCCGGGGCGTTTGCGGCAGAAGGCTGCCGGGACGTTGGGGAGGCGCCGGAACCGCCGCTTTGGGTCGTGGTGTTAGACGCCGAAGAACCTTCCGACGCTTGCAGGCCATACGCCGGGGCCGGAGTCGCCAGCACCTCGCCGGAAGGGGGTTTTCTCCGGGTGGGATCCGAAAGCGACAGAGGGGTTTCCGAAGAGGCGGCCTGAGCGGAAGGGCCGTCGGAGCGACCTGCCGTTGAAAAAGGACGATCCGCCTGGAGAGAACTGTTCCCCCCAGGGATTGGGACGACGTGGGGTTCGCTTGCCGAGGCCGATTTCGGCACTGCCTTCTCAGAAGGCAGCTTTTGCCCCCTCTCGAAAGAGTCGGAAGATTGTCCAGAACTGGGGGAAAGACCTTTGGCAGAGTGCGGCAGACCACCGTTTTCGGGGAGCAGGCCGGCGGCTTGGACCGCCGCCAATACCAATTCCCGGGGACTGGGCGGGTTGGTCAAGCCGATCAGGACGGCCAGCCCTACCCCCGCTACTATAACCCCGCCCAATAAAATCCTTTGCCGAACGTTTTCCATCGGTCTTCCATGACCTTACGAGGAAAAGAAATCGATAACCGGCCTGCCCACTAGGGGAGTCTGGAAAATTGTTGTCATTCTGGCGCCGCAACAGCCGCCTGTTGGCCGATTGGGAATGCAGGCCTGCCGCTTCCCGGGAATGACACGTCCCTGTACTCGGTGGAAATGTTACGGGCCTTCGTTCTTTGCAGAGGAATCGACTTGTATCTCTACATTCGATGGGGCTCGAGGCAGTTGGACCTCATACCGGCGATCGTTCCACTCCAGGAAGACGCCGGTAGGAAGTATCCGGCTCAGCCGAAACTTCCATTGTTGACCGTCTTTAGTGAAAACAAAGGTATTTCCTTCTTGGTAGGGTCGGCCGTTAATCAGGGCGACCCGGCGGTCAGGGCCTACGACAATGCTGGTCAATTCCAATTCCAAGGACTCCGGCGGTTCCGGGAGCCCCTGAGATTCAGACCCTGACGGTGTTTTTCCTTTCCGAGCGGATTGGGCTGCCGAAAGAACTCCTCCCTGGTCATTTCTTTCCGAAAGGTTTTCTTCTTCATATGGCTGGAAGGGGTTCCGTCGGTTTGGGGGCCATGGGACAGGTTGGGTCCGAGGGTCGGATTGCCGCTGCTGGACCAATTGATCCCAGGCCGGGAATGCCTCGGAACTTTTTTCCGAGGGACTGAAAGTTCCTCGGAGAGTTGGTGGACCTCCTGATAAAGTAGGACTAGGTTTTTCGGCAGTCTGGACCAGGCCAGCAGAAGCGGCTGGTTGCGCCCGGGCTGCCTCCACCTCACTGGCTGGGCTTAACCACTTGCCTGCCAAGGGAATCCAATAATAAAGGGCCACCGCCAGCAACACCCCTAACAGGGCGGCTTTGCCGGGATTGGCTTTCACCTCACGGCGGAGTTGTTGGGACAAACGACGTACGTTCACGGTTTTCGGGCCGATCTTTAGGCGCGAGCCTTTGGATCGGCTTCTCCTCCTATATCGGCTTTTGGGAATCTTTTGTCTGATCGGAATTTCCAGAATTGTCGGTAAAAATCACCAAGTTTATCTCGCACTGAAGCTGCTGGGAGTCTTCCCGGCTTTTTTCAATGGTAAAACGCTCAATCCAGACAATTTGGGCAAGAGATTCCAACTTGTATAAAAAATCATAGATTTGAGTGAAACTCCCCTGGCAATTGATACTCAAAGGTATCTTAGCCACCCGATCACAGGGTGTTCGGTTGCCTGGGCTAAAACGGGTAGGGGTGAGGCCAGCCTGTTTGGCAAGCTGGGTAATCTGGCCAAACAAAGGCGCCAATTCGTTCAGATTGGGGGCATCGGTTTGCCAAGTCTGCACATAGCTATTGGCTTTTTCGAGTTCTTTTTGCGTATTTTGAATGGCCGACAGCACATCTCCGGCCTGATCGACCATCTGATGAAGCTCTCGAAGGTCTGCCTCTAATTTTTTAACCCCCTTATATTGGGGGTAGATAATAAAATACCCGTATGCTCCCAGCCCTATCAAAATGGTTACCAAAATCCATACGTTGCCTCGATCGGTTCGGATACTCATGGAAGATTCTCCAGGTCGTCAAAATGCGCAATGCAAAAAAGCTGGGATGTGTACAAAAAATAGGCAAAACCCAGTCCTAAATTCGATTTCCTAGAAGGTGGCGCCACAGAGGATCGCCCAAAAGGCCACGACGGAGGAAAACGGACGCTTTGGAAACCATCGGAGGGTGGAAGAATGTCGAAATCACCATATTGGGGGAGCGGAACTGCTGGGAAATCATAACTGGTTTGGCCTGGTTTGGGCGCTGAGGAAGGCAAAGCAGGCGGGCCTCCCACGGCGCTAGAACTCCCAGATGCTTTCGGCCCGCCTGCCTGCCCATATCCTGGCCGAACGATTAACCTCACCTGGAACCGGAGTCCCTCTTGGTCGCCACTCTTTTCTAGGTTCATCAACTGGACTTTTGTAAATAAATCTGCTTTTTCCAAGGCGGCCAGATATTGGTGCAAGGCCGTCGCCTCTAGGGCGACGCCGCTCAGCCGAACCACCGTCTGCATCGGGTCGCATTCACGCCGGAATCGATGGAGGTCCCGGCTGGGAGGCGCCATAGCCGCCAATCGGGCCTTTTCCGCTTCCTGTTCGCTTCGGGACAAGGGGCGTTGCGGGGGTTGGTTTTCCGGCATCTGGCGGTCGATGGTGACCTGCTCTAGGATCAAGGCCCCGGGCAGGGGCTGGAAAAGTTGCACCAGGATTTGCGTCCGCGGCCAGGGATGTCTGAGGTATGCCAGCAGTTCGGCCATGGAGCGGACGGTTTGGAGATGGGTCTGGAGAGTGTGCAATTGTTTATTTTGGGCGGCCAAACTGGTATGCACCGGCTGAATCAGGTCCAATTGCCCTTCCAACCGGAGCCGATGCACATGAAGCAAAAAAGAGAGCCCTGCCATCGCGCCAGCGGCAAAGGCCAACAAAATCAGTCGGCGGAGCTGCTGTCGGTGAACCGCTCGTCGATATCGATATTCTTCTGGCAGGAAGTCAATCTGGTACATCGTCGTTACCGTTGGCAAAGTGTTTCCAGGCTGTCTTATTTGTTCTGTCTGCCCTGGCCGACGCTTGGAGGGCCAAGTCGGCTCAGGAAGGTTCCCGTTTGGAGAATGGGAGATATTTTCATATTGGTCCTGCTATTTCGTGCGGTCTATTGGGTGGTCTCGTGCATGGCCAATCCGGCCGCCACATCCCACTGGCCTACTCGGCCGGCGGCGGGACGGTTGTCAAACGCTCGGAACGGGTCGGCCAGTTCGCAGGGGAGGTTGAGTTGGTTGGCCAGCCAGTCGGCCAAGTCTTTGGCGGCTTCGCCTCCGCCCAGCACCAGGCAAGACAGCGGGTCGCCCCGGAAGGTGATGCTGAAGTATCGGATGCACATCGCCAATTCATTGGCCAGGCGTTCCCACACCGGGCGCACCGCCTCTTGGATGGCGCGGCTGATTTCGGGGTCCCGTTGGTCGGCGCGTCGGTCGCCGTGATGGCGGCGCAGGGCGCTGGCTTCCGCGGCGCTCATCTCCAGATGATGGGCTACGGCTGCGTCCATATCTCGGCCGCCCAAGGACACCGGCTTGATGAACATGAGGTCGTTTCCTCGGGCGATGAGCACGGTGGTGGCGCCGGCGCCGATGTTCACATACATGGTTCGCCGCTGCTGGTCCGATTCCCGGCGATATTGTTTGCTATAGCAACGGAGCAGGGCCAACGGCTGAGGCTCCATCGCCACCGGGACGAAACCGGCCTTTTCGGCCAAGGCCACCTTCTGCTGAATAATCGCCCGCGTACAGGCCAACACGACGACCTCTAACCGAAGGGTATCTCCCTGACGAACCGCTTCCGTTTGGAGGAATCGGATTTCCGCTTCGGCGGCGTCGAAAGGAAGTCGGTTGGCCGCCTCGCTGCAAACGAGTTTTTCCAAAGACTCTCCGCTGCTTTGAGGCAGCCGAATGTTTTGGACAAAGAGTTCTTCGGCGCCCAGGGCAAGCACGGCTTCTCGACCCCGAAAGTTGTGGGACTCTCGTGCTCGGCAAATGGTCTGCAGGACGGCCTCTTCGGTGCGCACCGGCAAACCGTCTTCCCCCCGCGGCAACTCCCAACACACCGAATCGACCACCTGGCGGCGATCCGCACTGAGTTGGAGGAGTTTGACCGCACTGGAACCAATATCCACTCCAATGGGGCCTGTACGGGAAAAACGAAGAAAACTGATCATGGTCTGTCTATTCCTATCGGTTCAGCGGAAAGACCTCTGGGGGGTCAAGGAGTTTCGGCGGTTACCTTTGCCAAGCTGACCAAACCAGTAATCGGGTCCACCGTGATACTCAAAAAACGTTCTGTCTTACCCTGCCCGGCCGAAAGCCAGATCACCACCGCCGTGTTGTTGGTGGTTCCGCCCAATGGGCCGAATTCCACTTCGCCTACGGTTTCGTCGGAGGAACTGCTGGGGCGGATGGCCTTCAATCGGACCGGAACGCCCACCTGCGGCAACTGGTCCAACCGAACAATGTGTTGGTCCGGCGGATCATCCGGGTTGCGCCAAGGCGAGTCGGGCAACGTGTTCAACGTCGGATCGGCGCCGGTGTGCTGAAGCACATATCGGTTCTGGGTCGTTTCAAAACGGACTCGATACGTGCTGCCATGGGAAATGGCCAAGCTGCGGGCGTACGCTAAATCGGCGCTGATGATCTGGCCGACCGCCCGAAGCTGCTCATAGATGGAAGGATTGCTGGAAGGCAATGCGAAACTAACCAAAAGGCCGATCACCACCAGGACAATCAACAGTTCGATGAGTGTAAAGGCGGTGCGAGGAAACCCAAAACGCCTCTTATCGGCCCCTTGGGATCGTTCGCCGTAGATCGGTCTATCCAGACCGGGCCTCGGAACGCCGGGGACCAAAGTCCATACCGGGGGCGCACCGGCGGCTTTGGCGGCAAAGCCTCGGCCTATGGGACGGAAAATTGCTTTTCTTAATGGGCGATTCCCGTCGGACACACTCCACCCTTTGAGTTAGGGTTTGCCGGATTTTGAGGTTGGTTGCACCAGGACCACTCGCAGCTCGCCGCTCTTCAAAAGAGCGTTCTGTTCTTTGAGCAAGTCCCGGATTTCCTTCAAATGGGCGATCATCTCGCTGCGCTGGGCCACGGCGTTGGCAAACGGTTCGACCGGAGCCGGCGCAGCGGTGCCGGAAGTCCTATACAAGCTTAGCACGCCGCAGATAAGTACAAAAATCCACAAAAACACCATCCACCCATGGCTTTTACTCGTTTTTTGCATCGTCGGATCTCCTGGAGGTTTGCAAGATATAACTTCTTCCAAAATAAAGACTTACGCTTTTATTCTTTAACGGACGAAACTGGCGGCGCTATTTCTTAGCGCTTGGGCTCTTGCTAGTACTTTTTGAGGCCGTTTGGGAGGTGCTGGGTTGTTCGATCCAGCGGACTAGTTCCCAGCGCAAGCCCGGCTGATCCGGGTCCAAAGGGGTGGCGTCGTCCGGATGCGGCTGGAAGATGGGCTGGTCCCATCGGGGCCAATGATAGGTTACCGCCGCCGGATCGGGATCCGGGCCGATGGTCAACCGGGGCGTCGGGTCCCGCCCCTTTTTGCCCAACCACACCGGAAAGTACCGCTCCGCAGCCGGGAGACCGGCCTTCTCCGCCTGATATTGGTTATAAAGGTTCTCCCAGGGGAGGGTGTCCCAAGGTTGGCGTTCGCGGACGATGATTTTCCGCGCAATCAGGCGTCCGGTGAGGGTAAAGGCGACATTTTCCGACCCTTTATCGATCTGGAATTGGTTGAAGACGGCTACTAGGCCTTCGATTTGACCGCCGCCGGTGTTCCGGACATAAAAATTCTGGCAAACGACCGACGGCAAGCGGGCAATGGCGCCAGGAGAATATCCGCTCAGATACATTGGAGGCAAGGTTGCCGGTGTAATACGCACATTGGATTGCTCAATACTGAACGTATCCCTACATAAAACGGCCCCTTGCAAAGAGACGTTGCTTCGCAGTTGCAAGCTTCCGTTCCGATAGTAGATACCCAGGGGATTTTCTATGGGGTCGGGTTGGTAGGAGGCGTTTTCCAGTTGATCGGGAAGCTGCATAACTGTATAATACGGCCCGCCGGGATAAAGTTGGTACGTGGGCGGCGGGGTGGGGTTGGTCCAATCGGCCCCTACCGGCGAAGCGGCCAAGTTGGAATAAGGGGCCCGCAATGCATACGCCAACGCCCAGAAATGCAAGGCTTCCTGTTGACTGGTGGGGAGAAAAACTGGACCTACCAGAGGTCGGCAATCTGCGTAGCCGGCCCCCCGCATATTGTTTAAATCTTCCAAATAGGTCCACCAGGCCGACAGATAGGTGGGATAGCGAGGCGCAATGTATAGTTTGCCCTGGATGCGCGTTCGACCTCGAAGCTGGCAGGGGATGTCCAGTTCCACGTTTTCGCTATGGGTCTGGAAAATAGTGTAGTTTTGTATCGTTCCCCAACTAGTCGGTGTAAGGGAGAAATTGCGCGGTATCAGGCGAACCACCACCCGAATTGGATAGACGACTACCCGTTGCGGCGATTTGGGGTCCACAGCCCGGCCTGTGGTAACGATCGTAACCCGAAAAGGGAGTTCCCGGTACGCCGGGTCTGCCGCCGTCAGCAAACTATCCCCCGGCGTATAGCTCACCTGAAAACTCTGATTGGAAGAGATCGTCTCCTGAAAGGAACTGCTTCCTCCGGACCAATCGGCCGAGTGCATCCGCTGCAAGGCCGCTCGCAGGCCGCTCATCGCCGCCTGTCGGGCCAGGTTCTGCAACTGCTCGTTCTCCTGGATCAACAGGGTGGTCGATTGGGTACGGAGCATGGCGTAACAGACGGCCAACGTCATGGCCAGCACCATCAGCACCATCACTACCGCTACGCCGGTAGGTTTGCCAAAGTGGGCTGCTCGGACATTTCTCATGGGTATTCTCCCTCCGCGTCTATTTCGACAAGGGATAATACAAGGCGGCTGAACCAAAAAAGGGATAACTGATTTCCTGCGAGTTTTCTTCTTCGGACGCCAGTTGGAGTTCGATCCGCACCCAGGCCTGGCGCAAGCCCACGTTAGGACCGTACATGCTTTGCGGCCAACTCAAGGCCGTCCAGGCGGTGGTCCCGGCCTTGTAGGCGGCGTATTCTTCCAAGCTGGGCCGGTAGCGAGCCTCGAACCGCAACGCCGCCCGCGGCTGCTCGCCCAATTCCCCGCTCGTGCAGGTCCGCATCCGATCCGTCAGCCGAACCGCCGTCGGAGAGGCCGACGCCTTGATCGCCGCCAATTCCGCCTGCCACGCCGACGTGTCCGTAATCGCCGGTACGGTGCGGGTATCGTCGGGAACCCGAATCTCCATCAACCAAGCAGGTTCCGTGGGATAGGAACAATAAATTACTAGTTCTGAAAACCGAGGCAACCCGGTCGGATCGGCCGGCGCAGACTCCGGATGCCAAACGACCAGCGTGTCTGGAAACCGCCACGGCCCCACCTGATCCGCAACCACGATAAAGCCGGGAAACTGTTCGTTGGCCGTCGCCTCGCGCACCGTGCGGGCGATTCGGTCCAGGACCACTCGGGCGTGTTGGGTCGTCAGCCCCACCCCGTCCGTATAGGCGGCCCCGATGGCCGCCGCCCGCGACAAGGCCATCAACGCCCCAACCACCATGACCGCCACCGCCAGGGCCAAAAGGACCTCTAAGAGTGTAAAACTGGTCCGTGTCTTTTTGCTCTTTGTCCCACTAGGCCAGTTCCCGGGACAACGTGATCCCACGCTCGTTGCCCCATAGGCCGACGCCTTCCTACCTAATCCCTCAGAACCTCTTTCATTGGATCGGCGGTACATAAGCGACGATCTCCCGCAACTTGGCCAATTCTCGACGCCCTCGATCCGTCGTCTGGTGTACGATCCGCACCTCCACTGCCCGAAAGTCGCTCACCTGTCCGGCAGGCAACCGACTGCTTAAATCGCTGGGACTCACATAATAGACCTCGACCTCCTGGGTCCAACCTTCCAGAAACGTCGGCGCGACCCGGAAGATAGGATGTCGGCTTGCGCCGTCGCCGTTATCCTCCCCCAGGGCAATCCCCCAGGGATCGACCGGCGGGCTTCGCACAAAGCCGTTATAGTCGTCGATGTCGTTGTAGCGTTCCCGTCCCTGGCCGCCGGATTCCCAACCCGTAGGCCCCAATGGCGATTCATAAGGATTGCTCAAACTCTCGCAGTATTTGGCGCCCAGGATTTCGTCCATCAGTTGTTGGGCCAATCCCAAGGCGATCGTTTGCTCCAGGGCCGACTGGGCGTTTTGCACTCCGCTTTGCAGGCCCCAAAGCACCGCCGCCCCGCACATGGCCGTCAGTGCAATGGCTACCAACGCCTCCAACAGGGTAAAACCGCCCGCCGGAGCGATCCGACGCATGGATATCCTTTGGACCATGGAACACCCTCTGCTGGATAAAAGTTGGATACGACAGGGGATTGTTAGAAGTCAGCCCCCTTGTACGAGCTGCAAAATCCCCCCACAAATATAGGTCGCCCCAGGGGAACGTCAAACGGCCTAAAGCCAGCAAAAACGGACCCTCCTCGCGGGGGAAGAGAAAAGAGAAAAAGGACATACGCCGCGACTATTAGAGAGCGATCCCTCTGGGAGAAAGCCCCTTTTTCTGCCGCCCCTAGGTGTCCCCCAATGGCGGCCCTTTGGAGACTCTTATGCGACCCAATCCAGCCCCACATCGAGGCTTTGGGCCGAGTGGGTAAGGGCGCCCACGCTGATCCGCTCCACCCCGGTTTGGGCAATCTGCCGAACCGTCTCCAGCCGAACCCCGCCCGACGCCTCCAACGCTACCTGGGGATTCAGCGCATTGCGGCGGCTGACCGCCTGTCGAAGCTCCGCTGGCGCCATATTGTCCAAAAGCACCACATCCGGCCCGGCGGGCAATACCTCCTCCAACTGATCCAGCCGATCCACTTCGATCTCCACCAGCGCGTCCGGTCGGCCGATTCGTTGAAGGTAGTTTCTCGCCTGGTGGACGGCTTGAGCCGGGCTGAGTCGGCCCCGGCAGAAAGCCAGGTGATTGTCCTTGATCAAGACGGCGTCGAACAGCCCGGTGCGATGGTTTCGCCCGCCGCCGCATCGGACGGCATATTTTTCCAGCCGCCGCCAGCCGGGCGTGGTTTTCCGGGTGTCGTAGATGGCCGCTCCGGCGCCGCCCACTGCCTCCACATATTGCCGGGTGAGCGTGGCGATCCCCGAAAGCCGACCCACCAGATTGAGCAATATCCGTTCACATGCCAAAATACCTTGGGCCGGGCCTTCGATCCGACCAACCACCTGGCCAGCACTTACCGCCTGACCGTCTTCCACCATCGCCGTCCATCGGAGTCGAGGGTCCACTTCCTGCAAAAGCAACGGCACGCCGCGCAGCCCGGCCAATACGCCCGCCTGTCGGGGCGCCATCACCGCCTGACCTTGCTGGTCCGGCGCCACCAGGGCCAAGGTGGTCAGGTCTCCACGCCGACCCAGGTCCTCGGCCAAAGCCAGCCGAACCAATTGTCGCCACTGGGCCTCCGTCTCGGCGTCCCATGAAATCTGGGGAAAATCTCGCTCCATTGGGTGGACTCCGTTTAGGGCCTGCTGGCCCCTTGTTTCTACCTGACATCGGCGGCGTGAGATAGCAGTTCGGGTAAGCGGCACACCGCCGAGAACACGGTTTAGGCGATTGTGTTTTTCCTTTTTTATGGAATACTACAAGGATACTCTCTGAGGAGTTTTTCTGCCAAGCCCAGGGCGATTTAACCTTCTTCCGGGTAGAAAGTCTTCCAGCAGGAATGTCCCTTATCAGGTATGGATTGGCGATCGGTTTTCGGAAAATTTTCGGGTCTTCGCGAGTCCCCGCCTCCAGCGGCGGGGGCCGAGCCGACCGGGCTGCCGCCCCCGGAACCAACCTCCTCCGTCCGATCCCCGGCAGACGCCCCAATAGCAAACACGGATAGCGCCGTTCCCCCCGCATCCGCCCTTCCCGCGGAGTCCTCCCGGCCTGATGATCCGGCCCAAAAGTCGTCGGTTACTCTCCGGGGGGATTCCCGCCCCTTGTGGCTTCTCAAGCCAGCGGATCAGGCGGCGATTGCCGGGCTAGTGCTACTGGCAGCCGGGGGGATGTTCTTATGGTGGCGCCTTCAAGCGGATTCTGAAGGCCGGCCGGTCGATATTGACCATGCATCGCCCTTGAAGGCCGATTTCCGGGTCGATATCAATCAGGCCCATTGGCCGGAACTGGCCCAACTGCCCGGCATTGGTCCCCCCTTAGCCCGCCGGATTGTAGAACACCGCATGACCTACGGCCCCTTCCGCTGCTGGAAAGATGTGGAAGAGGTTCGCGGCATCGGGCCGAAAAAGCTGGAGCAGATCAAGCCCTATCTTTTCCCCTTGCCAGACGACTGCCCCCGCAACCGTCTGAATGCGCCCTGACGAAGTTTCCGTTCGGCCCGGATAGCTGGGCGACGGAAATCCCGTCCCCGGTTATCTGGCGTCTTACCCTAGCAGGCCAGGCGCCGTCCGCTACTTTCTACCGAAACGGCGCACCTGTTACTCTTTCAAGCGGAACAGCTTGGCCAGGGCGTCCATCAGGCTGTGCGGGACGCCTTGGCGGGCGTGGTTCCGCAGGGTGTCGAGCGGCAGGTGGAGCAGTTTATTGACGAGTCGGTCGAACGCCTGGCGGATTTCGGCCCGTGCATGGTCGTCTAACTGAGGCAATTTGTTGAACAGGCGTTGGAGTTCTTCTTCTTTCGGTTTTTGCCAACCCTGGCGAAGTTGGATGATCAGCGGGGCGCTGGCCTTATGGTGCAGGTCGGCCATGAACTGGGCGGCTTCTTCTTCCACGATCCGCATGGCCAAGGGCAGTTCGGCGTCTCGTTGGCGGCGGTTGGCGTCGCAGACGGCTTTGAGATCGTCGATCGAGAAGAGATAGACCCCCGGCTGGTCGCCGACGGTTGGCTCGACGTCTCGCGGGACGGCCAGATCGAGGATGAAGACTGGCCAGCGGCGGCGCTGGGCCGTTACTTGGGCAAACCGCTCCGCCGTAAGAATGGGCTGCTGGGCGCCGGTGGTGCTGATGATCACATCCGCCGAGGCGGCCGCCTCTACCAGCTCTTCCCACGTTGCCGCCCGTCCCTGCCAGCGGCGGGCCAACTCCTCCGCCCGCTCCGCACTCCGGTTGACGACCGTGATCTGCCGGGCGCCTTGGTCCTGGAGATATTTGAGGGTTTCCTCGGCCATTTCGCCCGCGCCGATGACCAGCACCTGTTTATCGTCGAATCGGTCGAAGACCTGTTGGGCGAAATCGGCCACAGCCACGCTGGGAATGCTCACCCGCCGCTGGTGCAAGGTGGTTTCCGTAGCCACCCGGCGGGCCGCCTTCACGGCGGTTTGGAACGTCGCATGGAAGATCGGGCCGGCGGCGCCTTGCGCCGCCGACAACTGGTAGGCGTCCTTCACCTGGCCCAGAATCTGCGCCTCGCCCAGCACCATGCTATCCAAACTGCTGGCCACCGCAAACAAATGCCGAACCGCCTCTTCGTCTTCATAGACATAAAGGTACGGTTGGATCAGGTTGTGCGGCAGGCCGTGGAATTGGGCCAGAAAGGCGCCTGCTTCTTCCGCCGATGGGAGGGTCTCCTTTTCCCCGCCCAGATAAAGCTCCACTCGGTTGCAGGTCGAAAGCAGCACGGCCTCGGTTTGCGGCCAACAATGGCGCATCGCAGAAAGGGCCGCTACGGTTTGCGCTTCGTTAAAGGCCAACCGCTCCCGCACCGCCAACGGCGTCTGATGATGACTGCAACCGACTAAAAGAAGATTCATAGCAGATCTAGGTTCGGAGTTGGGCGACGAAGGGTGGGCGGCTTCGACCATGGCCGGCTGGCCCCCACAAACAGATGCCGCCTCGGAGGGAGCTTTCCTGCCAAACGTATGGCTCCACCGATACCTGGGGGGCCTGCCCGCTTTGCTCCTGCCAGGGATTGCGATTTCGGCCGTGGGACGTATTCATCAGCAGCAGGGCGGCCAATGCGGTCAGCAAAAAAATAAAACTAATGATGGTGATAAACGCCACTTTGCGGACCTCATCGGCCGGTCGATACCAAACGGCCAGCACCAAGGCCACCAGCAACCACCAGAACATGGCCAAGGTGGTCATCACCAGCGGGTCGCTCCACGGCAGCGGCGGGACATGTTGCTGGTAGTTGATCCAATTGAGCATCACCCCGGCGAAAAGTCCGACGGCCAAAGCGACCACCGCCGCCCCCAGAGATCGGCTATTCATCCGGTCCAGCCATTCCAAGCTCGGCACCCAAAACCCGCCCAACGGGCCGCGACGCTGTTTGAGCCGATAGGCCTGGAACAAATAGATCACTCCGGCGGCAAAGGCCACTAGCACGGCCACCGTGGCCGCCAAAATGGCCCCCGCATGGATCAGGCCCCACACCCGCGAGGCAGGGGCCTGCGGATAAGGTTCTCGACTGGCCCACCAACCGGCCGCCCCTATCAGCCCCAAGGCCAACGGCAAAAGCACCAGCCCGAACGGCGTGCGCGGATACGCAAAAAGAAGCATTAAATAAAGAGCCACCAATACCCACGCCGCCAACAAACACCAATCCATCTCGCTCGATAGCGGCGAGCCGGTTACTGTAAACGCCCGATAGCCCAAAAAAAGCGTATGGGCTATCAGTCCCGCCGCGGTACAACCTAAAATTACCACCCCGCGCAACCGACTGCGAAACCACAGGCGCGAAACTTCTAGCAGCAAGGCGATCCCATAACTCGCCGCAAAACAGATGATCCCCATACGACTCATCGACTTTTTCCCCGATTGGATATGCTCTGTTGCCTTTCTATTATACTCCTTGGGACGTTCAGGGGCCTAGACTTCTCAACGGCGGGGCAGGTATAACAAAACAGGTATAACAAAAAATGTCCTTTTTTCCCCTTGGTTCCTCCTGGATGGAACCCCCCGGAGTATCGCCGTCCGTCAGATGCTAACGCCGTCTGTCGAGACGGCGGGGCGCACCTAGAAATACCCCTATTTCCCGAAAGGACCACGGATCATGGTCGAGGTTCCTGCACATCGCACCGCCGCGTCGCACACGAAGATTGTGGCCACCGTGGGCCCGGCTTCCCGATCCCCGGAATGTTTGGCCCAGTTGATCGAAGCGGGGGTGGATGTGTTTCGGATCAACACGGCCCACGGCCAGCGAGAGGAACATGCGGAGACGTTGGCCCGGATTCGCCAGGCCAGCCAGCAGGTGGGACAGCCGGTCGCCGTTTTGGTCGATCTAGCCGGGCCGAAAATCCGTCTGGGCGAAATCCCCGGAGGCCAACTCCACTGTCAGGCCGGCCAACTGGTCCGATTCGTCCGCTCCAACGGCCCTTTATTGCCAGGGGAACTGACGACCTCGTATCCCCGTCTGATCGACGACCTCCAAGTCGGCGACCGCCTGATGCTGGCCGACGGCACGGTCAGCATGGTGGTCCGAAGCCGATCAGCCGATTATGTCGAGTGCGAAGTGGTGCAGCCCGGCGTGCTCCGAAGCCGACAGGGCGTGAATCTGCCCGGAGTGAAACTCAGCGTGCCTGCGCTGAGCGAGGCGGATACGGCCAACGCCCGCTGGGCCGCCCAACAAGCCGTCGATTTCCTGGGGCTGAGTTTCGTGCGTCGTCCGGAGGATGTGGCCATGCTGCGGGAATTGCTCCAGCCGTATCCGTCGGCGCCGCAGATCGTGGCCAAGATCGAAAAACCCGAAGCCCTCCAGCATCTGGAGGCCATTGTCCAGACGGCGGATGCGGTCATGGTCGCCCGGGGCGATCTGGGCGTGGAGACCGACATTGCCCAGATTGCCGTCGTCCAAAAGCAGATTGTCGCCGCTTGCCGACGTTGGCGCCGGCCCGTGATCATTGCCACCCAGATGCTCGAAAGCATGACCCATGAGCAACTGCCCACCCGAGCCGAGGCCACCGACGTGGCCAACGCCATCCTCGACGGCGCCGACGCCTGTATGCTTTCGGCGGAAACCGCCGTGGGCGAGCATCCGGTCGCTGCGGTCCAGATGATGCACCGGATCGCCTTGGCTACCGAGCCGTTCGAGCGACCTTATCTGCCATCCCTTGGAGAACCGGTGGCCGAGGAAACTCCGACGGAAGGACTAGACCCGGTTACCGAAGCCACCGCTCGGGCCGCCGGACAGTTGGCCCAGCAGCTTGGGGCCAAGATGTTGCTAGTCGCCACAGCCACCGGGGCGACCGCCTTGTGTCTATCGAAATACCGTTTTCGGACGCCGGTCTGGGGGGCCAGCCCTTCCGAAGCTACCTTGCGCCGAATGTGCCTCTATTGGGGCGTTGTACCGCTCCCCACCGCCCCGACAGAAAACATTGCGGACCTGCTGGCCTATGCCATCCAAAAGGGCCGCCAGATCGGCCAACTCCAACCGGGCGACCGCATCGTCCTGCTGACCGGCTCGGACGTTACCGGCCGAACCCATAACATGATCCAGGTCCATACCGTTCCTTAACGAACAATGCTCCCCGGCTACTCGGACCTACAGACGCCCACACGGATAATACGCTCAGGTCCGGTTGATCGTTGTTCTGGATGGAATTTCCCCGACGCTTTTTCTAAGGAGAAACCCTTTATGTCTCGATTCTTCAAAATCGCTGTGTTCCTCTTATGGGGTGTGATTTTCTTGAAAGAAAGCGAGAGACAGAGCCCGTCGGCAGAACCGAAAAGACCGTCGCAGGCTCGCCTGTCGGCTCGGCAATCGCCGCAGTGGCTTACCGAAGGAGTGATCTATCAGATTTGGCTGCGGTCGTTCACGCCGGAAGGCACCCTGAAGGCCGCCGCCCAACGACTGGAGTGGGTGCGGGATGTGGGCGCTACGATTCTTTATCTGCCGCCGCTCCAACTGGCCGACGACGATCCACGATCTGAGTTCTGGAGTCCCCGGCAAAAGGCCTCCGGGCTGAACAATCCGCGAAATCCCTATCGGATCAAAGACTATCAGCAGATCGACCCGGAATATGGGACCGACGAAGATTTGCGCCGTTTTGTTCAGCAGGCCCACCAGCTCGGCCTCCGGGTGCTCGTGGATGTGGTGTATCTGCATTGCGGCCCAAACAGTGTGCTGATGAAGGAGCCGGAGTTTATCCAGCGAGACGCTTCCGGCAAATTGCGTCTCGGACCATGGAACTTCCCCCTGCTTAACTTCCAGAGCCAGAAGCTGCGGGAGTATCTCTGGGCGAACATGGAGCATTATGTTCGGCAATTCGATGTGGACGGTTTTCGGTGTGATGTGGCCGACGGCATCCCGCTGGATTTTTGGGAAGAAGCCCGGCGTCGGCTCGAAAAGATCAAACCAGAATTGGTCATCTTGGCCGAGGGGCAAAACCGGCCAGCCGACCAACTCCACGCCTTTGACATCAATTATGAGTTTACCTGGTCCGCTCTTGTGCGGGCTGTGGCGGCCCGTGGCCAATCGGCCTCGGCCATCCGGAAACATTGGGAAGCGGTTGCCAGCCGATGGCCCGCCGGCGCACGCTTCATCCGCTTTAGCGCCAACCACGACCTGGTCAACGACCAGGAACATGCCGAGGCGGTTTGCGGCCAAGCAGGGGCAGCCGCCCTGCTGGTGATCAATTTTACCATCGACGGCGTGCCGTTCCTCTACAACGGCCAGGAGATCGGCGACACCACGCCGCAGAGCATCTACGGCCGATGGCCGATCCGGTGGGAGGCAGCCTGTTTATCCAAGTCGGCCAGCCGACTAGCCCTGGTGAAAAAACTCTGCCGACTCCGCCGCCAGGAACCGGCCCTCAGCAAGGGCCAGACGCTTTGGCTCGATAATGACCAGCCGGACCATGTCCTCTCGTTTGCCCGTCGGCTGCCGGAGTCGGAGATCCTGGCGGCAGCGAACCTTTCCAATCGCCCGCTGGAGGTGCAGGTACGTTTACCAGACCAGACAGCCGCCCAGTTCCAGGACCTCCTCCACGAAAACCGGCAGGCCAAATCCACCGCCGAAGGTCTCCGCCTCCGTCTAGGGGCCTTCGACTATTTTGTAGCCAAACGGCAGAAGTAGCCCCCGGCCCGGATATGGAGAAGTACCCAACGGATTTGCCGAACAGCGGCTTATCGGGCTGCTATTTTTCTGAAGCAAATCGGAACGAGTATAGATCGGCGTCGCGCAGGTGGAAGCGGAGGCGAACCGGCTGGCCAGCCAATTTCTGCAAATCGCCGCCTGTGCGCCATCGCACCGGGTGATCCAGACGGTCGCCGATGATTTCGGGACAGTCGTCTAGGGTGAAACCGGGAATGGGCTGGCCCTGGGCGTCTTGCAGTTCCACACGCAAGCCGCCGGCCGCCGAGCCGGAAAAATTGATCCGTAGCTCCCGACCGGTAAAGACCAAAGGCTTGGTAACCAGGAAACCGCCGCTAGCGCCAGCCCGCACCGATACAAAGCCGTCGGGCCGGATCGTGTATCGGCGCAGATGGTTCGACGAGTACCCGACGTGGTGCTGGACGTAGAACCAGAGTTCTTGGCCCACCTCGAAAACGCCTCGGACTGCGTAATTGGCCCGGGAAGTCCAGTTCCGCAGATCCAACCCAGGCCGCACAAACGCCTCCGGCCAGCGGTAGAAATGGCTGCCGCCCCGAGTAATCGCCAATATCCCATCCGTACAATCGTTAGCATAGTTCCACTCTTTGGGCGTGCCGATCTGGGCGGCTTCCTCTTCGGTAACTACCCGCCGGTTGGGGAAAAATCGTGTGGGCAGGCCAATGTAAATATGCGGCGCCCGAGGATATGGGACGATCTGGTTCGTATAGAGATGCTCTCTTGGCCACTTGCCTACATCCAAATCCACCGGTTTTTCCCAATGGAGAAAATCTTTCGATGTGGTCCGGGCGATCCAGCGAACTGCTTGCCGAAAGACTCGAAAATAGAGCACATACTGTTTTTCTTCTTCGGACCAGAAGGCGTTGTTCTGGGAGTCGAACGCGCCGTCGCTAAAGACCGGCTTCTCTTGGAGCTGGCGCCAATGGACGCCGTCGGGCGATGCAAAAGCCACTAGCCCCGGCGGGCTGAGGCCGCCCAGAGCCTTATAGCGGGCATCCGCCGGACAATCCGGCCGAGTGTCGATAACCGGGGCAAAATTATGGCAGGCCTGATGCCGTGCTAGTACCACGTTGTTCTCTTTCGTCCCGGCCACTTCATAAAGGCCCAACTTCGGCCGGGTCCAATGCACGCCGTCGGTGCTCTCGGCCAAGCAGGTAACTTCGGTTTGCTGGTCATGAGAGGCCTTCGGCATGCCGCGGTAATACAGGAGGAACCGCTGGCCGTCCCGGAGGATCGTAATATACCCGCTGTAGATGCCCTCCCAGGGTTGGTCGAATCGGAAGACGATCTCCTGCGGTTGCGGGGCATGAAGCTCCTGTCGGCAACCCTCCATCCGTTCGATGAGCAGGTCGTCCACGAAAAGCTCTCGCCGTTGGCCGATCTGGATCGGCTCATCGGCGCTCAAGGCGATCGGCGCTGGGCCAACCACGCCTCCGAACCAACCGGCCGCCCCGAAGAGCATCGCCACAAACCAACATTTCTTACCAGGCTTAGGAAGAACACCCATACGTTCTCCTTTCCTCGAGAAAGTCGATCCCTTCGAAAAAACCGCGGAACCTCTGAATAATTCCGCTTTTCATCTTGTAGGTTTTGAAGACAGGCTAAAACGGCTTCAAAGCCCAGGAGGACTAAAACACCCATTCTTTAGGAGTATAATCACCCCCTCCTCTGGCGATGTCAAGCATGTGAAGAAACATTTTCGGGAAACTTCGGAACACCGGACTGCTACTTACGCAGGTAAAGACAGGGCAGGGGAAACTCCCAAAAGAAACATTTTCGATAACCTATTGGTTCATAAGGAGTTAGGTTGATTTATCAAGAACGACTTTGGAAAGGAATTGTTCGGGACGCTTCTAGAAAGAGCGGCAAATCATGCTGGACACTCCTCCGGAGCAATGCGTCGCTTAGGCTGTCCAGCCTGAGTAATCGCCGGCTAACAGCCGACGGTACGTAACTTAGCCTGTCTAGGCTGAGTAACTTAGGCTGTCTAGGCTGAGCCAATTCACCCGCTAGACAGCGGGCGTTACGTAACTTAGGCTGTCTAGCCTGAGTAATCGCCGGCTAACAGCCGACGGTACGTAACTTAGCCTGTCTAGGCTGAGCTAATTCGCCCGCTAGACAGCGGGCGTTACGTAGCTTAGGCTGTCCAGCCTGAGTAATCGCCGGCTAACAGCCGGCGTTACGGCGTTACGTAACTTAGGCTGTCCAGGCTGAGCAAGAGCAATTCGTAGCTTAGGCTGTGTAGCCTGAGCCAATTCGCCCGCTAGACAGCGGGCGTTACGTAACTTAGGCTGTCTAGCCGGCTAACAATCGGCGGTACAGGGGGCTAAACAGCCGGCGCTACTGTCGCCAGGCCGGGAACGGGTACGTCTGGGCGGGAACGGCCCCTTGTCGGCAAGGAAGGCAAAAGTTAAGATAAGTGGGTTTCCTTCGGCTTATGGACAAGGTTCGGTTTATCGGCCCCTGGCCGAAGTTTGGTTTGCCCGACTCGTCCGCCAAACGGCGGAGGATGTCCGGTCTGTTGCCTAGCGTCAAAGGGGTTGCCGATGGAGAACCCATCGGTCGTGGGGCAGCGGCAAGGGGTGTGGGGTTTCCTCGGCGGAATGGTTTCGCTGGGGGAAGAAGGAGGATTACCCAAGATCAGGCCCTACAATATACAATATGTTGTAGCGGCAGATCGCAGCAGTACAATATGGAGCATCTCCCCATTCGGCCCATTGGGCTGGAGTGATACGTAAGGAGCGGCAGTTTATGCGGCATGTGCTATCCGCTTTGGTGCAGAACGTGCCTGGGGTGCTGTCGCACATTTCGGGCATGTTGGCTTCGCGCGGCTATAACATCGAGAGTTTGGCCGTCGGCGAGACGGAAAACCCTCGGCTTTCGCGGATGACGTTTGTCGTGGTGGGGGATACGAGCGTCTTGGAGCAAGTCCGTAAACAGTTGGAAAAAATTGTAACCGTGGTCCGGGTGGATGATATTAGTTCGCAGGATTACGTGGAGCGGGACCTGATGCTCATCAAGGTGGCCTCTCCGCCCGGCAAACGGAGCGAGATTCGAGAACTTACGGAGATTTTCCGGGCGCGGATTGTCGATGTGGCCCCGCAGGAGGTGATTATCGAAATCGCCGGCAAAGAGAGTAAAATCGAAGCCTTTATCGAACTGATGCGCCCGTTTGGGATCATCGAGCTGGTGCGGTCGGGTCGGATTGCGATGGTGCGGGGTAACCGGCCTGTCCGAGAAGATGTCGCCGTCAGCCCCGCCAGCGGAGCGAAGTAGTCGGCGGGTAGCCTTTGTTTCCTGCGCCGATCAACGAAAATCGAGCTTTGAATTTTTTCTAGGAGTCTAACCGATGCCTGCTAAAATTTACTACGATCAAGACGCGGACCTGAATGTGCTGAAAGGCAAGACGATCGCCATTTTGGGATACGGTTCCCAGGGGCACGCCCACGCTCAAAACCTTCGCGATAGCGGCCTGAAGGTGATCGTGGCGGAGCTGCCCGGCACCCCTAATTACCAACTGGCCGTCGAGCACGGCTTCCAACCCCTGGGCGCCGCCGAGGCCGCCAAACAGGCCGACATCGTTACCATCCTCCTGCCCGACGAAATCCAGCCGGAGGTGTTCCGAAGCCAGGTTCGGGACAATCTTCGGCCCGGCAATTATCTGGTCTGCTCCCACGGGTTCAACGTGCATTATGGGCAGTTTGACATCCCGCAGGGGGTATCGGTGATTTTGGTGGCGCCGAAAGGGCCGGGGCATCTGGTCCGAAGCGAGTTTGTCCGCGGGGCGGGGGTGCCCTGCCTGATGGGCTTGGGCGAAAACTGCGGTCCCGAGGCCCGCAAAGTGGCCCTAGCCTATGCCAAAGGCATCGGCGGCACGCGGGCCGGTGTGATCGAAACCACCTTTGCCGAAGAAACCGAAACCGATCTTTTCGGCGAACAAGTGGTGCTGTGCGGCGGCGTTAGCGCCCTGGTCAAAGCCGCCTTCGAAATCCTCGTCGAAGCCGGTTACCAGCCGGAATTGGCCTACTTCGAATGTTTGCATGAACTGAAGCTCATTGTGGATCTGTTCTACCAGGGCGGCCTCAGTTACATGCGCTACAGCGTCTCCAATACCGCCGAGTACGGCGACTATACCCGGGGTCCCCGCATTATCACGGACCAAACCCGGGCCGAAATGCGCAAGATTTTGGAAGAGATTCGCAACGGCCAGTTCGCCAAGGAATGGATCCTGGAAAATAAGGCCAATGCGCCGGCCTTCAAGGCCCTACGCCGCCGAGAAAAAGAGCACCTGATCGAACAAGTAGGCCGACAACTCCGACGCATGATGAAATGGATCGACGCCAAAGAGGTCTGACGGCGTCGAATAGAAAGATGCAATCGGCCCACGCCCGTTCGCAAACCTTCTGCTGCTTACCTAAAGGCCAGGCTGGACATAATTGGTCCTAGGAAGGCGGGGCGGGCGGTAGGTATGTTTGTTTAACGATCCGGCAGGCAAAACTCCAGAACGTTCAGCGCCCAGTATACAAGGAGGAGCCGCGATGAGCACCGCTATGGGCGGCAATGTGGTTGAGTTCGGCCAATTGAAACCGGGCGATCACGTGGAGCTAGTCCATCGGGTAACCGTCGGCGTGCGGTCCTGGACCGTAAACGTGCGAGGCCGGGTGCTTTGGACGGAACGGCGGGCGCAGGGCCTACACTTTGCCCGCACCCCGGATGAAACCACCTACTGCGATCTGATCGTGCTGGAGCGGCCCGACGGCGAACGTACCACCGTCTGCCTGGACGAATTCACTCGAATCCACCGGGTTTAAACCCTCTGGGCAAGGTTTTTGTTTTTCTCTCGCACCGATTCCGGCAGGTGTGAAGGAACCGTTCGCAATCCGTCCTGCACGAGAAACCGCACTTCTTCACTTGCCGGAACTGTTACCACCTCTGGAAAATCGTCTGGGGCTTTGTCTTGTCAGTAACCCCTTATCGGCCGGTCTTTGGGCCGTCCCGATCCTTACAAAACATTTACAATTCGCCAACATCCTCCTAACAAACGACGGCTAGAATCGGAGAAACGTCGGCTCTGGGACTCGGTCCAGCCAACCGTATGTCCTTTGGTACCTATTTTCCTGTGTTTTGTGAAAGGAGGATGTCTATGGATCGCAGCGGTAAGGTGTTCTGGACCGCCAAAGGGGGTTGGGTGCAGGCCGGGGTGTGGATTCTGGCGATTTTGGCTGGGGGCGTGCTCCAGGCCCAGACGGAGCAAGTGGATCCGAAGTTGCCTGATTACGAGAAGGTGTCGGGCGTATCGGGCAACCTGGTCGGTATCGGCTCGGATACGCTCAATATCATGATGGACATGTGGCTCAAAGAGTTTCAGAAAATCTATCCGACGGTAACCGGGGCGTATCGGGGCGAAGGTTCCAGCACGGCTCCGCCCGCCCTGATCGAAGGCGCCGCCCAGTTGGGGCCGATGTCTCGGGCCATGAAACCGGAGGAACTCGATAAGTTTGAAAAACGCTTCGGCTATAAACCTCTGCAGATCGTCGTGGCGATCGACTGCCTGGCCGTCTATGTCCATAAAGACAACCCCATCAAGGGGCTGACGCTCCCCCAGGTGGATGCCATCTTCTCTTCGACCCGCAAGCTGGGCCATTCGACGGATATCCGCACCTGGGGCGAAGCGGGGCTAACGGACCCGGCCTGGGCCAATCTGCCGATCAGCCTTTATGGCCGAAACTCCGTCAGCGGCACCTACGCCTTCTTCAAAGAACACGCCCTGGGCAAGGGCGATTTTAAGGATACGGTGAAAGAGCAGCCAGGCTCGGCCGGCGTGATCCACGGCGTAGCCAACGAACGGGCCGCCATCGGGTACTCCGGCATCGGATACCGGACCGCCGATGTGCGCAGCGTGCCGTTGGCCAAGTCGGCAGGCGGGGCCTTTGTGGAACCGACGTTTGAAAACACGCTCAAAGGCCAGTATCCGCTTGCCCGGTCGCTCTACATCTATGTCAATAAAAAGCCCAACGAGCCGTTGCCGGTGCTGGTGGCCGAGTTCTTGAAGTTTGTCCTTTCCAAGCAGGGCCAGCAGATTGTCGTAAAGGACGGTTTCGGCCCGCTGCCGCTCAAGATCATCCAGCGCGAACGGCAAAAACTGCAATAATTTTCTCCCATGTTGGAAGTCGCCCCAAGACGGTATTGGTTTATCCGATGGGCGGACCGATTGGCCCGATGGGTGATCACGGCCGGCGGCCTGGTGGTCATCGGTGCGGTGATCGGGATGTTGGTGCTCCTGGTCAGTGTGGTTTTGCCGCTTTTTCAAGAGGCAAAGGCACCGCTCCGGGCTGTCTGTGCCATGCCCGTGGCCCCGGCTGGCAGGATGGACGCAGCGTCCGCATCCACCGATCTGGAATCGCCTGTGGCCGTCGGGGTCGAACTGGTCGAAATTGGCCGCTCTGGCCAGGAAGACCTCTTGACAGGCTATCTGGTGCGCCGCTCCGGCCAGTTAGTGGGCTTTGAATTGGTTGGCCCACCTGGGGCGGACAGCCAAGACCCCGAAGCTGTCCGGCCCCAGGTGATCTTTCAGCAGCAGCTTCGGCCCGCCGAAGGGGAGCAATCGGGCCAACCGAAACAGTCGAACGAATCGGCCCAATCGGGGCAATCGGCCCGAGCAGCCCATAGCGCCGAAGTCGGCTCAGACGCTCCAGGCGTCTCGAAAGCCCCGTCGGCGGAAGAAGGTACTAAGTCGGCGGCAGAAAGCGTCTGGATTCTCTCGGCCCGGAGTCTTCGGCCCGGCCAGTGGTCGCTCCTTTGGTCCGACGGGAGCGTCCAACTGGTGGAGATCAAACCGGAGATTCGGTTCGACCCGTTGGGCCGACGCAGTGTGCAACTGCGGTGTGAACCATTGGCCTGGCTGCCGCCGGTTTCGGTTTCGGCCCGGCCCGTGCAGGCCCTGGTCCATGCGGAGGAAAACGGCGGCTGTTTGGCCGTGATGCTGCTGGCCGACAACCGAATCCTTCTGCGCCGGCAGAGCGTCCAGACGGATCTTTTCGGCGAAGGCGGGGAGAAGAAGGTTACGGAGTTCTGGATCGACGCCGGCCTGCCCGGCCAGGTTACCGCCATGACGCTCAGCGGGGAGGGAGATCGGCTTTATCTGGGCACGCACAACGGATACCTGGTGCGGTTTGCCATTGAGCCGTCGGGCCAGGCCCGCCGATTGGACGCCACCTGGACCCCGGAGCGGGCGCCGGTTACGGCGATGGGGCTTCTTTTGGGCCAGGGGGCGTTGGTGGTTGGCAGTGCGTATGGAGGTCTGAGCCTGTGGTTTCCGGTTCGTAAAGAGGGGCCGATTGCTCCGGGAGAATGGCCAGACCGGCTGACGCCGATTCGGTCCTTCCGATCCCAGGAGGGGGAAGTCCTCGTGATTCTGCCGTCGCAGCGAAATAAAGCCTTTCTCAGTTTGGGCGGCAAAGGGGGAGTGCATTTAGACTACGGAACGACGGGACGGCATCTGCTGCGGTTGGCGGGGCCGTCGGCGCTGGTACAGGCGGCCTATTCGAGCCGGGGCAATGCGGTGCTGGGGATCGGCGAAGATAATCAAATGTACCTGTGGCAGATCGCCGCCCCCCATGCCGATGTAAGCTGGTCGGCCCTTTTCGGTCGGCTCTGGTACGAAGGCCATCAGGAGTCGAAGTTCCTCTGGCAATCCAGCGGCACGGATGAACCGAAAATGAGCCTGGTCCCGCTCGTCTTCGGCACCTTGAAGGCCACCTTCTATGCCATGCTTTTTGCGCTGCCGTTGGGCCTGGGCAGTGCGGTGTATGTGAGCCATTTTACCAAGCCGGCCATCCGACGGGCGATCAAACCGGCCGTGGAAGTCATGGCGGCCATTCCGACGGTAGTGATTGGATTTTTGATTCTGCTTTGGGCTGCGCCGCTGGTGGCCCGATGGTTGATGGCCGTGCTGCTAAGCCTGTTGGCCCTGCCGGTAACCTTTGTGCTGTGGATGCTGGTTTGGCAACTGGTGCGACGGCGGCGCTGGCTGCGGCGGATCGAAGACGGATATGAGTTTCTGGCCGTCCTGCCGCCGCTTGTGCTCGGGGTGCTCCTGGTTGTTTGGCTGAGCGGGCCGATCGAACATGCCTGGTTCGGCGGCAATTTCCGCCAATGGCTCTATGAACAAATCCATCTTCGGTACGATCAACTAAACGCCCTGGTGGTGGCGTTGGGGTTGGGGTTTGCGATTATTCCGATCATTTTTTCCATCTCGGAAGACGCTCTGTCGAGCGTGCCGCACAGTTTGACGGCGGCCTCCTTGGCCCTGGGTGCCAGCCGATGGCAAACCCTCCGACGGGTCGTGCTGCCGTCGGCCAGTCCGGGCATCTTTGCAGCGGTGATGATCGGCCTGGGCCGGGCGGTCGGCGAAACCATGATCGTCTTCATGGCCGCCGGAAATACCCCAGTGCTGGACCCCAGCCCATTGAACGGGTTTCGGACCCTGTCGGCCAATATCGCCGTGGAAATTTCCGAACATCCGCGGGATGGCACGTTATATCGGGTGCTGTTTTTATGTGCAGTCGTTCTGTTTCTGATGACATTTCTGTTGAACACGGCGGCGGAGCTGGTGCGGCTTCGGCTGAGGAAGCGCTACGGCCAGTACTAGACGCTCAGCGGTCCCGGCGGTTCTGGAAGCAGGGCGAACCCTGGGTCTGGGCGGCCGGTGCGGCCTTGGCCCTGGTGCTCCTGGTTACGCTGACGGCCCTATATGTCGTCTTTGCCAACGGGCTAGGAGTCTTTTGGCCCCAGCCGATTTATGAAATCACCCTAGCCGACGGATCGAAACTCCTGGGCGAATGGCGGGAGGAGGAGATCGATCCGCTCAGCGGACGGCAACGGATCAAGTTCTACTGCGCCAACATGGAAGATATGCCGCCGTTCCGATGGATCTACGCCGATGAGATTGTCCACCAGGAGCAGCCGACGGAAGTGCTCAAGCTGGATCGGGCCGCCAACTTGCACTATATCGGCTATTTGAAAGAAATTCGGCTTTCAAGCCGTCCGAGGAACCAAAACGCCGCTTCGGCTGATCCGGCGGACGATGTTCCTGAAGAAACGACCCCTTCTGGGCCGGAGCAATTGGCCTGGGCCATCCGATGGGCCAAACGGTGGGAGGCGGCCGAGGTGGCCCCCTGGCGTCAGCAGGAAAACCAACTGGCCCAGCAACTCAACGACCAGATCAAATACGCCCTGATCGAAGCCCGATACCAGCTTCAGCAGCTTCTTCGGGCGGGCCGGTCCCAGAGCGATCCTGCCTGCCAGGCCCTGACCGATCGGATCGCCCAGCTTACCCAGGAGGAAAATCGTCTGAAGGCCGAGGCCCATCAACTGGCCGCCCGCCGGGCCGAGCAGGAAACCAAGCTCCGGCACAATGTGGCCGTCTTCCTCGATGTCCAGGGCCGGGAAAAACAGATACCCCTGGTCGATATTGTCCGGTCCAGCCGTCCGAATGCGATGAGCCTGCCGGCCAAATGCCAGTTTTATCTGGCCAAGTGGTGGGAGCTTCTGACGGACCCGCCTCGGGAAGCCAACCAGGACGGCGGCATTTTCCCGGCCATTCTAGGCACAGTGCTTTTGGTGTTTTTGATGGCGATCGTTGCGTTTCCGTTGGGGGTGTTGGCCGGGGTGTATCTGGGGGAATACGCCCGGGACAATTTGCTGGTCCGATGGGTTCGCGTAGCGGTGAACAATCTGGCAGGCATTCCGTCCATTGTCTATGGCATTTTTGGGCTGGGTTTTTTCATTTATCTGTGCGGGGGAACGTTGGACAGTTGGTTTTACCCGGCCAGGGTGGAGGCCAGGGAGCCGGTCTTCGGCCAGCCGTGCATCCTCTGGGCCGCCCTCACGCTGGGACTTCTCACCTTGCCGGTGGTGATTGTTTCTACGGAAGAGGCGCTTCGGCAAATCCCACGGGAAATCCGCGAAGGCTCCTACGCCTTGGGAGCAACCAAATTGCAGACGCTCCTGCGGGTGCTTTTGCCGATGGCCTCGCCGGGCGTGATGACCGGTTTTATCCTGGCGATGGCCCGTGCGGTGGGCGAAGTGGCGCCGCTGATGATCACCGGTGCGGTCAAAAGCGCCCCGCTGCCGATTACCGCCCAGTTTCCTTTTATCCGCCTGGATCGCCAATTCATGCATTTAGGGTATCATATTTTAGATATCAGTTGCAAATCGCCCAATGTGGAGGCCACGAAGGGGCTGGTTTATGTAACCACCCTGTTGCTTTTGGCCGTGGTGCTCGTGCTTACCAGCACGGCGATTTGGCTTCGGAATCGAATGCGAAAGCGATATTATGTCCGAGCGATATGAGACGACCTGGCTGGGCGGCAAAGCCCGCCCCTTAGCCCGCAGCGAGCTGGCCGCCGCAAACCCCAGCGGAAAATCGGTGGGAAAAGACGGCAGCCCGGCGGCGGGGGAACTGTCAGCCAGCATGGGACGCAGCAATTCTCCAGACCCTCGGCCCACCGCCGCAACCGGGGAGCCCCGATCGCTTGTGGCTGGGGCGATTGCCCACCGCTGTGAACTGCAAACGGAGGCCGACCTGGCCAACCCAATCGTCCGCATCCGGGATTTGAATCTGTACTACGGCCCGGTGCAGGCGCTTGTGGCGATTACGATGGATATTCCGCGCCGGTTGGTTACGGCGCTGATTGGGCCGTCGGGGTGCGGCAAATCGACGCTTCTGCGATGCCTCAACCGAATGAACGACCTGATCGACGCCGTGCGCACCACAGGCGTCATCGAACTGGACGGGCAAAACATCCTGGACCCGACCCTCGATGTGATCGCCCTCCGCCGCAGGGTGGGCATGGTCTTTCAAAAGCCCATGCCTTTTCCGAAAAGCATCTATGAAAATGTGGCCTATGGGTTGCGGCTGGCTGGCATCCGGCAACGGGCGGCGCTGGATGAAATCGTCGAACGGAGCTTGCGCCGGGCTGGTCTGTGGGAGGAGGTAAAAGACCGGCTGCACGAATCGGCCCTCGGGCTTTCGGGCGGCCAGCACCAACGCCTGTGCATTGCTCGGGCCATTGCCGTGCAACCGGAAATCATCCTGATGGATGAACCCTGCTCGGCCCTGGACCCCCGATCGACCACGCGGATCGAAGACCTGATTGCCGAGCTGCGCGGAGAATATACGATCGTCATTGTTACCCATAACATGCAGCAGGCGGCCCGTGTGTCGGATTATACGGGGTTTTTGTACGAGGGACGGCTGATCGAGTTCGGCCGGACCACCCAGATATTCACCAAACCGGAAAAGAAAGAAACCGAAGATTATATCACCGGCCGATTCGGCTAAGCAGATGACATTCTTCCCTCTCCCCCGGCGGAAAAGGCCATATATTCACTTAGCAGCGAGAATTGGCAAGAGGGTTTGCTCATGTCGGTCCACTTGCAGCGGGAACTGGAACAACTGAAACGTTCGCTTCTTACGTTGTGCGGCCTGGTGGAAGACCAGGTGCAGCGGGCGGTGCAGGCCCTGGTCAGCCGGAACGCCGAGGCCGCCCAACAGGTCGAACAGCGCGACATCGAGATCGACCACCGGGAAGTGGAAATCGAAGAAGAGTGCCTGAAAATCCTGGCCCTCTATCAGCCGGTGGCGAGCGATCTACGGTTTATCATCTCGGCCCTGAAGATCAACAACGATCTGGAGCGGATCGGCGATTTGGCGGTCAACCTGGCCCACAAGGCCCGCACCTTTGCTCAGTTTCCGGAAGTGGAAAATCCGTTTGATTTGCGCCGGATGTGGGAACAAGTGCAGACGATGCTTCGGGACAGCGTCCATGCGATGGTTCGGCTTGATGCGAAGTTGGCCCATGAGGTTTGCGCCCGGGACGCCCAGATCGACGAGCAGAAGCGGCGGATTCGCCTTTTGGCCGAAGAGCTTATCCAACAGAATCCTGCACAAACCCGGCCCCTATTGGCCTTGGCCGCTGCGGCCCGAAACCTGGAACGTATCGCCGACCATGCGACCAACATCGCCGAGGACGCCCTTTATCTCATGGAAGGCCGCATCGCCCGCCACCAATACGGCCCATCCGACGACGGCCCGGGCCAGTGATTGCTATTCCTCACCAGGGAGGCGACAATAGGAAAAACCCCTTCGGGCCGGGTCCCAGGGGAGTCGCTGCTCGCTCGCAGTAGGAAAGGTTCTCGGTACGCCTAGTTACGCTTTTGTGGAGGATTCTGCTATGCCGCGGTCTGTAACCCCGACAAAACGGTATGAGATGAAAAAGGCGATCAACTTTTGGGCCTTGCCCTATCCGGACAAAATGACCCTTCGGCAGGCCCTGGAACTGTGCAAAGACGCCGGGTTCGACGGCGTGGAACTGAACTTCGACGAAAAGGGAGAGATCTCGCCCGAAGCCAGCGAACGGGACCTGCACGCCATCGGCCAGATGGCCCGGGCCATTGGGCTGCAGATCAGCGGGTTGTGTTCATTTCTGTTTTGGCCCTATTCGCTCACCCATGAAGACCCGAAAAAACGCCAGCGGGGCTTGGAACTGGCCTCGCAGATGGTCCGGGCCTGCAAGGCGTTGGGCACGGAGAACCTGCTGGTGGTGGCCGGTTCGGTCTATGCGCCCTGGGTGCCGGATGCGCCGCCGGTGCCGTTCGACGTGTGCGAACGCCGGGCCAAGGAAGCCATTCGCCAACTCCTGCCGGAGGCCGAAAAAGCGGGCGTCTATCTCAACATCGAAAACATCTTCGTCAACGGCTTCCTCCACAGTCCGCAGGAGATGATCCAGTTTGTCGATTCGTTCCAGTCGGATCGGGTCCGGGTGCATTTCGACACCGGCAACATCATGCAATATCATTTTCCGGAACACTGGATTCGGCTTTTGGGCCGACGGATCAAAAACGTCCACCTCAAGGAGGCCTCGAAAAAGGTCCATGAGTTCAACTTGAACACGTTCCGGCCGCTTTTGGATGGAAGCACGAACTGGCCGGCGGTGCTGGAGGCCCTGGACCAGGTCGGCTACCGAGGGCATCTGATATTCGAATACTTCCAGCCCTGGCAGTATTGGCCCGAAGCACTCATCTATCAAACCTCCGACTCCCTGGACTGGATGCTCGGCCGAAAGGGATAACCGGAGCGGTTCCGGGCGTCTATCCCCAGACCAACGGCAACAAAAGCCGAACGGCAATAAACTTCCGTTCAGACCGACAGCATCTTCTTCTGTCGGTAGGAAGCGTACGCCTTCTCCGTGAGTTCCAGGATGTGCAGGGCGTTCTTGGGGCCGTTGATTTCGGGCGGTCGGCCCTGGAGGATGCACTCGGCAAAGTATTCGCATTCGGCGGTGTAGGGATTCACCTTGGGGAAGGGGACCCGCTGGAACTTTCGCTGGACATCTTTGCTTTGGGCCGCATCATAACCGGCCGCCTGCTCCGCAAAATACGCCTCCATGACGCCGCCGCTGCTTTGGCCGATGGTGCCCTCGGTCAGAATCGCGCCGGCAGAGCCGTAGATTTCTAGCCGAGTTCGGCTCGCCTCGTCCGGAATGCAATAGAAACAGTCGATCGTGCCGTGGGCGCCGGACTGAAATTCCACCAGGGTCGTCGAAGCGTCTTCGGACCGGTACGCCTGGACCAGTCGCCCCACCATTGCCGCCACCCGGCGGATCGGCCCGACAAAATACTCCAACAGATCATACAAATGGGTAGCCATGTCAATCAGCGCACCCCCGCCGCCGGTCTTCGGGTCCTGTCGCCAGGCGCCGGGAATGGGCGGATACCAGCAGGAAAGCTGCGCCCGAAGATAGACCGGTTTGCCGATCCGCCCCTGGTCGATCAGCTCTTTGATTCGCCGATGGGCGCCGTGGAACTTCATCATATAGCCTTCTTGCAAGAAGACGCCGTTTCGGCGGCAGGCGGCCACGGCCTTTTTGGCCTCGGCCAGGGTTCGAGTGAGCGGCTTTTCACATAAAATATGTTTTCCCGCCTCGGCCGCCATGATGATCTGCCGTGCGTGCATCGCCACCGGCGACGCAATATAGACCGCCTCCACTTCCGGGTCCTGGAGAAGTTCCCGTTCCGTTTTGTAATACCGCGATACGCCAAACTGGGCCGCCACTTCCTCTATCCCCACAGGGTCCATCACCGCCGCAAGCCGACAATGCCGAGCTTTCAACATCCCAGGAATCGTCCGCCGCCGAGCAATCCCCCCCGCCCCAATCACGCCGAACTGTACGCGCTTGGCCATCTCCAATACCTCCCAAAACGACAAAGGATTTACCCCTCTCCTGTCTGCCCAGGAGAATCGGCTGAAAAAAGGATCTCTTTTGCCGTCAACATAAAGTCCGGCCCGGCATTCAGCAAGCCCCCACGACGGTTTCCCGGTTGCCTCAGCCCTCTGGAAATCTCCCCAAACTATGTTATAAAAAGAAGTGTGTGAAGGAGGCGGCGGTCCAGGCCGAGCCTCGCCCGCTAGGGCAGGGGTTGGGCGCGCAGGGGCTTGGACTCTTCGCCGGAAAACGCCGTCGGACAGACTCGGTTACGTACCACCGGCTTTCAAGACGATACCAGGGACCGGAACGCCGTCAGTCCAAACGGCGTCTCAGGCTAGACAGCCTAAGCTGCGTACCACTGTCTGTTAGACGGGAAGCGACGAACCCGCCCGCAACCAAGCCAATCTCACCGACTGGCTTCCATGGGCGACAACACAAAGGAGCGATCGGATGAACGGGATGGCGGCTAGCAGTTCGATGAAGAAACACTCGCCCGCAGGGCCTTGCAACCGACGGCGACATTGTCTGGGGGAAATAGCGGTGGTCCTCATCGGCGTTGGTGTCGGCCTGTTGGCCGGCTGCGGCAGCGGGGAACCGTTTTCGATGGTCCCTGTGTCCGGAAAGGTGGTCTATGAAGACGGCAGTCTCATCCCGGCGCCCCAGTTGCAAGTGATCTTCGTTCCTCAAATCCCCCCGGCAGATAAGAAAACCTATCCCCGCCAAGGTCTGGCCTATGTGAATCCGAAGGATGGGACCTTTTCCAATGTTACCAGCCATCAACCGGGCGACGGCGTGGTGATTGGTCGGGCCAAGGTGGTCGTCAAGTCCTTGGACGAGCGCGGCAACCCAACCGCCCATGTGCCGGCCGCCTATCAGGATGTATCGACCACTCCGTTGGAAGTGGAGGTCTCCAAAGACTCGCGGGAATTTACGTTGAAAATCGACCGGAAGGTTGTCTCGAAGGCCAAGACCCCTTGACGCCGTTCTATCCGCTTCCTAAGCGGGCCTCTGGTTGTGGGGGAAAACACCGTTCCGACGGTCGGTGAAAAGGCGCCCCGACGGACGCCCGCTGGCGCTTGCGCAGCAATTCTAGTCGGTTCTATCTCCTTTTCTTCGAAATGTAGAAAAGAAGCCTTCCCCGGCAATCGGGGCGCTGCATTGGCCGAAATCCCACCCTTTCCCAAGCTGGGCGGGTTAGCCGGTTTTCGGCTTGATGAAGAGCATTTCGGCCGGCGTAACCCAATTGGCCCGGAGATCGACCCGAAACCACCCTTCGCCGTTTTTCCGGTGGAATCGGCATGGTGAGCGTCGGCCAAACTCTTTCAGGTCGTGCTGCGCCCAGGTTTTGCCCATATCCAGCGACACGATAAACCCAGTCGCCAGCGGCGAAGCCGGCGCACAGTGCGAGGCCAGGATCACCCCGTCCTGGATGATCATATTGCCCGATTCTACGCCGGGATTGTATAAAAGCTCGTGTTTCTCTGGTTTGGTGAGGTCTGGTGGATCGCAGCGAAAAACGCCCCGGTCGTGCGGCTTCGGACCGTTGGCGTCGCTGATCCAGTAGAGCTTGCCGTCCACAAAATTGATCCCGCCGCATTTATACCGAGAGTTTAAGGGTGCGGAAATCAGCACCTTCCAATCCCACCGGTCTTTGGCCGCATCGTAGGTCCCGCGCAGCCAATGGCATTCAAACCCTTCGGGCCGATTGGCGTCTCCGGTGCAGGCGTAGAAGGCCCGCTCGGCCGGGTTGTACGATACGTCGTGCACATGCCGGCAGATCAGAGGATTATCCGGATTGCCCAGCAGGGCGCCGGTCCCGCCGCCGCCTTCGGAACCGTTATCCCGGAAGTACGGATTCTGGCCGAACTGGTAGGCCAGTTTCACGGTCTGGCCCTGATCGGTAGAGTAATAGATGTTTACCGGAGCGGCCCCGCCCACCACATTGCAATAGTTGCCCCAGACGAGCATTTCCCGGCCGTCGATCTCCCAGGTGTTTACGCCGGTCAGACTGTGAAAATACCAGCCGGGCCGACGCGGATCCTTCGGCTGATGCGGCACGTAGTCCGACCCATCCGGCCGTTTCACCGTAATCTGCCGATACGTCTTGAGCCGATCCGTGCTCAGGTACAACTTGGCCAGGGCGCTAAAAAGCACATTGCCGTTCTTAAAGATACAACTGAACACAATATGGCGGGCGTCGGGAAACTCGGCCCGGTACGGCCAACTACGCCCGTTATCCTCCGAGAGCAAGATTTCCCGATCCGTATAGGCGAAGGCCCAATTGCCGTTTTGCGAATCGACAAAAAGGCCCTTCGGCTGGGGCCGATACCAGAAGTGCTCGGTGGAAGGATACTCCTGCGCGGCCATGCTACTTCTTCCGATGGCGAAGGTACCAGGAACGAAAACCGTACTGGCCACTCCAGCGGCCAACAAACGTCGCCGACTTAGACGAGCCGGATGCCTTCGATCGAACATCATAAGGTCCTTTCTTGGCAAGGGAAATAGCGGCGGGATAACACTCCGAAAGGTGGTCCGTAAGGACAATAGGGGGAGAGGAATCTGGTTTTCTGCCGGTTGCAATAAATGATACCCTGGGCCGGGACATTGTTCCAGAGGCTCTTTCGGATAAAGGACCTTCACTTACACGAGCGGTTGTTCGGCAATCGGGTCCGAGTCAAGCCCATCTGCAGACGAGCTGCCCTGTACTTGCTCGGTTGATCAAAATATCCCGCGCGACTTTTTAGAACCGAAGTTTTGCAAAAGGTCTTTATTCAGGTATTGGCACCCGGAACCCATCCCCCCAGAAACCCCGATCTTTTTGAAGGGCGGCAGTGTACAAGATCCATCGAAATTTTTATTCCACTTAGAACATCTCTTCCAGGGAGATTTCGATATTATCACTGGCAATTTGCACAACGATTTCATCCGGTCCCAACACATCGCCCTGGATCCACTGGATATGAGGACATCGCTGGCGATAGGCATCTAAAAGTTGACGCAATCGGTTGGTCATTTCTCCCTCGAACAGCAAATAGGGCTGAACCACCGCCGCCGACAAGCCCGATGCTGCCGCTTCCTCTAGAGCGTCTTCTACCTTCGGCTCCCCTGAGAAAAAGCACAACTTTTTTTGTCCGAAATCGGCCAGAGCGGCGATCGTAAACACAGTTTTCATTTCGTTCATATATTCCTGCTCTCGGCTTCCGGTGCTCACCATGATATAGGCGATATCTGTACGTTTCAAACCAGTCAATCCAGCCCGTTCCATCGCTGCATCGGAACGCCAGCGGGCAAGCATCGCCAGGCGGAGCCGGACTCCTAGCGGCGGCGCGATCCTGATATCTCCCGGTTGCTTCCCATAACGCTGCAAGCAATCTTCGATAAGTTGAGGAATATCCCTCTTCACGTGTTTGCCTGGTAAGAGCATCAACGGAACGACCAGTATTTTCTCAACGTGGCCTCCTTGCACAAGGGAGCGGAGCGTTTCCTCTGCGGATGGTCGAGCGAACTGGAGAAAACCCGGATACATGCGAACCGTTATCCCGCGCCATGTTGCCAAGGAAAGGCACAATTTTCCGCAGAGCTCTTCTGCCTGGGCTAGGCCGGTTCGATCCTTAGTACCGTGAAGCACTAATAGAACCGCTAGGGGTATTCGCCGGGAGTCGGACGTCATGGTAACAGTACCTTTGTTCAGAAGGCTTAAGGCTCGGTCTGGTAACGGCTCCTGCCGGAGACATCCTACGTCATTATGCCCGAGTCATGTTTCGGTCAAATGCAAAGGAGAATGATTGTAGAAGTTCTAACAAAACGAAGCCTCAAAAGATTCGACCTATTCTCCCCGCTGGAGGAAGTGAGTAGGAAAGGTCGTTTTGTTACAGCCTCTTAGAGCGGAATTTGCCCAGGATTGTCACAGCCGCTCTAGCGGGAATCCTCCCGAAATTGTCATTCCCGCGTACGCGCCGGCGTGTCCTTCCCGCTCTAGCGGCAGTCCCAAGTATGTCATCCCCGCGAAGGCGATGGCGTGTCCTTCCCGCTGTAGCGGGAATCCAGGCTCCTTGTGCTGCTCACTTGTTCCCCCTCACCCGGCGTCGCTTCGCTCCGCCGGCCTCTCCCACCAGGGGAGAGGCAAATATACACCCTCGCCCCTTGCGGGAGAGGGTGGTTTGGCGTAAGCCAAACCGGGTGAGGGGGCACATCCACCCTCGCCCCTTGCGGGAGAGGGTGGCCGAGCCGACCAGGCTCGGCCGGGTGAGGGGGCCCTTTGACCCCGCCGCACCTCCCCTCTGCTCATTCCCCGAAAGCATCCCTCCGCCCGCGCCCCCTCTCCAGCCCACACTCCCCCCACCTTATCTTTCAATCTTGCATCCCGGCAACGCCTTTTGGAGCTTCTCCAGGCCCGCAACCGTGAGTTCGGCTCCCGAAAGGTCTAGCCGCTGCAACTTTGTCAGGCCGGTCAACTTCTCCAGGTCTTCATCCCTGATCTGGGATCCCCAAAGGACTAGCTCCTGCAAGTTGGTCAGCTTGGCCAGGTGCTGTAGGCCCTCCCCGGTGACCTCCCGCCCCGAAAGATTCAGCCGCTGCAAATTTGTCAGTCCGGCCAGGTGCTTTACGCCTGCATCCGTAATCCGGATCTGCAAAAGGAGCAGATCCTCCAAGTTTGTCAGCCCGGCCAGGTGCATCAGGCCGTCCCCCGTGATCCGGGTTCCCGAAAGGTCTAGCGCCAGTAAGTAGGTCATCCCGGCCAAGTGCACCAGACCCGCATCCGTGATCCGGGTTGTCCGAAGGTCCAACACCTGCAAGTTGATCAGCTCGGCCAGGGACTCCAGGCCCTTATCCGTGATCGGGATTCCCCCAAGGAACAGCCACCGCAAGTTTTTCAGCCCGGCCAGGTGCATCAGGCCCGCATCCGTGATCCGGGTTCCCTCTAAGTCCAGCCATTGCAAGTTTTTCAGCCCGGCCAGATGCACCAGGCCCGCATCCGTGATCCGGGTTTCGTTTAGGTCCAGCCACTGCAAGTTGGTCAGCCCGGCCAGTTCCTCTAGCCCTGTATCGGTAATCCCGCTGCGAGATAGCTCCAGTCCAAAAGGTGCCGGTGGCTCCGGAAGCTTCCGGATCAGGCCCTCCTGCCAATAGGAGAATCGAAACGCCGGGAGAAATAGAACACTCTCGCCATTCAAACAGTCACGTAGTGTTAGGAGCACTTGTTTTTTGGTAGCCCCAAACGCAAGCACTCCGAACCTCGTTCTACCCATCCAGCCCACCTCAGCCCCCGCCTCTTTCCAGGCCCGAACAATTTCATTTTCGTTCATCGGCGATCTCCTGAAAAAAGCCGAACAGAGTTTCAGAATTGGCAGAGTAGTTACAGTATATTAAACCACATCGGCCAGCTTGTGGGGATGGGTAGGTAGTCGCGCCCCCCTCAGCCGGTTTGGCTTGCGCCAAACCACCTTCTCCCGCTGTGGGGCGAGGGTGGATGTGCCCCCTCACCCGGCCGAGCCTGGTCGGCTCGGCCACCCTCTCCCGCAAGGGGCGAGGGGAACAAGGGGGCAGTACAAAGGAAGCCTGGACTGCCGCTTGCGCGGGAATGGCGTGCCGTCGCTTGCGCGGGAATGACATTTTTGGGACTGTCGCCTACGCGGCAGTGACACGCCGTCGCCTGCGCGGCAATGACAAGGTACTGCATTCGGCTAAAATGTTACGGCTTCTTCTTATAGACTTCTTTCCAATCGGTTCGACTCCGTTGGCGAACGGGTTACCTCGAAACAACCCGTGGCTCCGGATTGGCCCAGGTTGCCCAAAGGGATACAATACCCTAAGCAGGTAACGGAAAGGAGCGCGCTGGATGAAGATAGCCATTATTTCCGGCAGTCATCGGCCGCAGGGCGAATCGCACCGGGTGGCCCGATATATCCAAAACCAGTTGCAGGAACTGGGTGTGGAGGATGTGTATCTATTTACCCTGGCCGACAACCCCCTG
>JAKPGL010000191.1 GCA_029550925.1 Planctomycetota bacterium | reverse complement strand
CTCCGGAGTCGGCCTAAGAGCCTCTCCGGATGTCTCGCCTTCAGACGGGGCGATTGCTCTCTCTGCCGATTCCCTTCTCGACGAGGCGTATTGAAGGATCTTCTGTCCATCGTGCCAATGGACGCAATTTCTGCCCGCCTGTTTGGAGGCGTACAGGGCCATGTCCGCTCGTTCCACCACTTTTTCTTTCTCCTCAGCGGGCATGGCGTGGGCCAGGCCAAAACTGGCCGTTATCTTCACCTTTTGCCCCTCAAACTCCAACAGAAGCGATTCCACGGCCTGCCGAAGTCGCTCCGCATGTTCCTTTAACACATCGGCGGTGGCGCCGGGACAGATCAAGGCAAACTCTTCGCCGCCGTACCGGGCCACCAGGTCCATTCCTCGGCTATGGTCCCGAAGGGTTTTTGCCACCTGCCGGAGCACTTCGTCGCCCGTTTGATGACCGTAGGTATCGTTGAATCTTTTGAAATAGTCCACGTCAACCATCACCACCGAGAAGGTTTGCCGATGGCGTTGGAACTCGGCGTGTCGGCGGGCCAATTCTTCGTCGAAGGCCCGTCGGTTGGCCAATCCCGTCAAGGCGTCGGTCCGGGCCGCCGTGATGTGGACTTCGATCTGCTTGGATTGTTCCTGAAGTTGTTGTTCAGCGGTGGCCAACTTTTGTCGCATCTGCGTGTTGGCTTCCAGGAGTTGGCTGATGGCTTGGACCACCACGGCCAGGCTTCCTTTGTCCGCCGAGTGCAACTGCTCGTTGATCGTTTCCACCCGGTGCGTGTGCTGGCCCACGTCGGCGGCCACCCGACCAGTTAATTCCTGTAAATGAGCGAGGATTTCTCCCACCCGACGCATCTGCTCCGGCCTCAGGTCGTCTTGTGGTTGCGTCGCCCCGCCTGCCAGGATGGTCCGGGCAAGCCAACCCCCCAGCGCTCCGACGCCTGCAACAAAAATCAGTATCCCTAAATCCATTAACAAAGAATCCATGGTCCGGTCTCAAGGGTCGCTAATGGAAATCCTGCGTGCTGGTCCGATCGTGTTGCGATCGTAACATTTCCTCGGAAGGAAGACTCTTTTCATGTCATCCCTTTCTTGTCATCCCCGCGAAAGCGGGGAACCAGGTGAAAATGGACGGTTAGTTCTTCTGGATTCCCGCGGATGCGGGAACAAGCCTGGATTGTCGCTTGCGCGGGAATGACAATGGATGGGGTTTCTACTCAGAAAAATTGGCGTCCCTTCATTCGGCGAAATGTTACTTGCGTTCTATTTCGACGTTCCAGGAAAAATGGCAACTTTTTAAACGGTAAATACTTGCAGAAAGAACAGAAAGAGGTCGAAACTTTAACCCCTTAAAGGCTAATAGGTTACGGCAATCTCTCCCTGCGAGGTTTCTGAAAACGCCGCTCCGTCCTCCCTTCGGGCGGGACTCCAAGACACTCCCCCTTTGGTACTATATCTTTCCTTCCCCGGGCTGATTCAAAGGTATCTACCATACCGGGGGAAAAAAGTCAATTTTTCCCACTAAAAATCCTTATTGTTGCTATTTTCCGAACAGTCGGTCCAACCCCTCAAGCCGAAAAACAGGCAGGACTTCTTAGGAGGTTCTTCGTGGAACCAGAAGGGGGGTGCCCCGTGAGTGTGTAATCGCTTAGACGACAAACTCCTCCCCCGTCCGGCTACCCATTTTGGAGTGCAGTGGAAGGCCGTCGGAAAGACGGCGACAGACCACTTTATTTTCGGCGTGTTTTGTTAGGGGACAGGGTAAAAACAGAGAGAACGTAAAGCGATAATCCCCATGTTTGGGTCGGGCGGGACCTTTTGTAAAACTCGGAGCCGGACAGAATTAGCTTCTGTTGCGATAATGATTGTTCCGCAAGAGACTGGAGAAAACGTTGGCCACTGGCCAGTATTCTGTAATCTAAACTTAAGTACACTTTTCCCAACTTCTAGAGCGAACAAAGAGGCGAACGCACTTTTAGAGTCGGCTGCATAAACACATACGACTTCATATTTTCCAGGCGGAATTAGTTCTTTCCATTCTAAACCTTCCAGAGGATTTACCCATTGCAAGATACAGTCTAATTGGGGTGCATAACCAATTTTTTGTCCTATCAGTTTTGCATCTTTGGCATAAAGGATTCTTGTCAAACTTTGTTTAACTTCTTTGATCCTCTCTTCCCACTTTTTCAACACCAGACCGGTTTTTATGTCGGCATAAAACCAGCATTCTACGGCTTCGAGTTGTTTGGCCAGTTTCTCCCGGCCTTGGGCCTTTTCGGCCTGACCCCAAAGGCGGTCCGCTTCGGACAAGCGATCCTCCTTGGTCATTTCCTCTAGCGGCTCATACGTCTGGACAATCTCCCGAACAATTTCCAGGCCCAGCTTGCCGTCCAGGGCTTCGACGGCTAGCCGCCGGGCCGACTGCAATGCGGCAAACCGAACCGCCATATCCTGCTCTTCACGAGCCGACTGCAAGATTTCTTGGGCCAACTTGGCCTTTTCCTGGGCCGACCGGGCCTTGGCCATATCCTTGCCGAACACTTCGTCCACGAGTTTTTCCGCCCGGCTCAACTCCGCGGTTTTCGGCTGCGGATATTTTTGCCCCTCAGCCGTCTGCCCCGTCAGCCCAATCCCCAACCAGACTACCGTCCAGAGCAAAACCAGTTTCCGCATATTGGCCTCCTTCCGGAAAAGACTGGAAACTCGAACATCAGCGCTATTTAGGATACTCCCGCCTTCGGTTTTTCGTCAACCCTCAGGAAGGGTGTAGGCTGGTTAAGCAAGGGGATTCTGATTATCCTGTTTTCTGGGGCCGGGTTTTGCGAGGTCCCAGCGTGAAGAGGTGTACGACCACGCAGATTTTGAGCTTGGATGAGTTTTGAGAAATCGTTCCCTTCTGAGCATGGGTAT
>JAKPGL010000186.1 GCA_029550925.1 Planctomycetota bacterium | reverse complement strand
GTCCCAAAGGGCCATTTCTACCCCGGCCAAGGCGCTCATCAGCACCGCTCCGCCCCGCCAATAGGCGTCCCGATAGGCCTGATGCCAAAAGGCTTCGATTGCCCGGGGGTCTTTGCCGACCAACAGCCGCTCGAGTTCCTGCACCGCCTGAGCGACGGTCAGTTCTCGCATTTCCAGCGTGGCCTCCCCCACCCCATGCAGCCCCTCGTCCGTCAGCACCTTCACAAACACCCAATTGCACCGGTACGCATGACAGAGAAACGTCTTGATGGCGGTAACTCTCATGGTGAAAACTCTCAGAAATGGAATACTGAAAATCTCATCTATCCCACAGGCGGGCCTTATCGCATGTACAGGCCGCCGTTCACGTCGATGGTGGCGCCGGTGATATATCGGCCTCCCTCGCCGCAGAGAAAGGCGACGGCCAGACCCACATCTCGCGGCACGCCGAGCCCCAGGGGGATACTCGCCGTCAACTGAGCGATCCGTTCGTCGCCCAGGGTTTGATGCAGAAGTTCGGTGTCGATGACACCCGGCGCCACGGCGTTTACGGTGATTCCCCATCGAGCGGCGGTTCGGGCCAGGGTCTTGGTAAACCCAAGCATGGCGCTTTTGGTCGCCGCATAGTGGACATGGCCGAATAAAGCGCCTTGGTGGCCGACCACAGAACTGATATTCACAATCCGACCGCCCCCTTGTCGGCGCATCATCTCCATCGCCGCCTTGGAACAAAGGAAGCAACTCTTCAAATTCGTGCGAATCAAAAAGTCCCAGTCTTCTTCGGTGATCTGGAAGATGTCCTGCGGTCGGGACAGCCCGGCGTTATTGACCAGGATGTCCAGTCGTCCCCATTCCGCCTGAATCCGCTCGAACAGTCGGCGGACCTGCTCGGCCTGGCTCACATCGGCTTGGACCGTGATGGCCCGTCGGCCCGTCGCCCGGATCGCGTCGGCGACTTCTTCTGCCTCGGATTGCCGCGTGTGATAGTTGATCGCCACGTCGGCCCCTTGCTCCGCCAACACCAGGGCAATGCCCCGCCCCAAACCGCGAGATGCCCCGGTGACTAAAGCCACTTTGCCGGTCAGGTCGTTCATCGGTTCCTCTCCATTTTTCGGCAACTTTGCCGTTGTTTCTCCTCCAGCAGTTGGAAATCCTCCGTTGGGCTTCGGGTCTGGAAAATGCGTAACACTTTAGCCGAGTGAAGAACATTCGCCTCTCCCCTGGCCGGGTGGGGGGCTAATAAGGCTGCTGGTTTCCTTCTTTCTCCCTCATCCTCTCCCGCAGTGGGCAGCGGGGAGAAACCTAGGCCCAACTCCATTTGGCTAAAATGTTACGAAAATGGCTAGGCAGAGGAGGCCTGGGCTTTTGTCCGGTCTTGATCGAAGCAGACTCCCCAGGCCGCCAGCAGGGCGACCGCCCCTATCAAAAAGGCGACGGCCAGCCCGGCCAATCCGACGGCCAGCCCAATCTGTTCTTTGATCATACCCAACAGGAGCGGCGAAGCCCCACCTGTCAAAAAGGCCATCATAATCATCACCCCTGAGGCCGAGGCCCGTAGCCGCTGCGGGATCACCTCGTAGAGCGAAGCGTAGATGTTGGCTTCGTACACGCCGCGGAACAGCCCGAACCCCGCCATGCCCAGGTAAATCATCGTTTGGGTTTCGCCCCGGCCCATCAGGTAGATAAATCCCGCGCCCAGCAGGAGTCCGAGGAATTGGATTTCCAGCCTGGCCCGGGGCCTGCGGACGGCCAAAAGGTCCGACAGGGCGCCCCCGGCCAATACCCCCACAAAGGCGAACACATGATGGTATAACATCGAAAACCCGCCCGCCTCCTGCAGCGAAAAGGAAAACTTCTCGTGCAAAAAGGTCGGACTCCAGACCATGTAGCCGTTGTTGACGAACACGTCCGCCGTAAAGGCCAGGGTCAAGAGCAAGGCGGTCGGCGTCCGAAACAGGATGCTCAAGGCTTCCCAGGAGGTAGGCTGACCAAGAGTGGTTTGGGCCGCCTGGTTCGGCGGGTCCCGAAGCCGAAGCCAGATCAACAGGGCCCATACAAGGCCGGCGGCGCCGAAGATCCAGAAGGCCGCTCGCCACCCCCACCGATCCGCCGCCAGGCCGCCCAAAAACCCGCTGGCAATCACCCCGAAATACAGCGAGGTTTGATGGATCGACAGGGCCAGCGAACGGGTTTTCTGGTGGAAGTCGCCGATCAGGGCGTTGGCGGCCGGGGCGTAAAATGCCTCGCCCCCGCCGGTTGCAATGCTGCGGAAAAACATCAGATGCAGCCAATTCCGGGCCAGTGCAGTGCCGCTGGTCGCCAGGCTCCAAAAGAAGAGGCAACCGCTGATGATCTTCCGTCGGCTCACCACGTCGCTGGCATACCCGGCCAAAGGAACCACGCAGGCAAGGGTCCAAAAGAACACCGATCCGATCAGGCCCTCTTGTTGCGGCGTAAGGGCCAGTTCTTTCTTAAGTTGCGGCAAGACGACGCCGTACAGGGCGCGGTCCGCCTGGTTCAAGAAAAACGCCCCCCAGAGCCAAAAGAGCATCTCCCATTTGACCCACCAGGGCGGTTGTTCTAAGGCTGTTCGCTTTGGAAAATCCATACGGCCACCTCTTGTGGCTTTAAGGTCTGGGGGCCTACCGTGCGAGGGCCGTCCAGGCTCACTATCTCGACAAGCCGAAAACCGGCCAGCCGTACCTCCACGGCTTGGTCCTGGGTGGTGTCGTTCCAGGCGACCACGGCCCGCCGATTGTCGGAAGCAAAACTCGTGATGGTAACCGCCGGGTTGGTCGCCTCCAGGCCAAGGGCATCCATGTATCGGCCTCGGAGCAATAGTTCGGGGTAGCGAAGGCGAAACTGGGTGATTCCGCGCAGATAGTCGGCCTTTTCGGCCTCCTGGCCGTCGCGGATGATCTGTACGTCATCCCGGTAGCGGACCTCTAGCTCTGGAATGAAGCCATAGGCCAAGGCGAAATTGACCCGCCGGGCGTCGATCCGCGGCATGGGGTTCCGGGAAGTTACCACCACATCGGGCAACACATATCGGCACATGGCCGGAAATGACCCCGGCTCCGGTGCAAACCCCTCGCCCGCTCCGTGCAGGAAATCGACATACTGGGAATAGACATCGGTTACGTGCTCCGTGAGGAGTCCGAACTCGGGATACTGCTCGCGAAGCCCACGCCGGAGTGTCTCCAATAGTTTCTGCTGTCCTTCCGGGAAGGCCAACGTGGGCTTGACCCCGGGCGGCGAATCGAACGCCGGATAGGCCCACATGCCGCCAATCTGATCAAAAAGGATGCCGTTGGGCCTATGCTGGGCGACTTGGAGGGCCTTTTTCAGCAGGGTTTCACGCCACTGAGGATGGATCGGGTTGGCAATGGCCTGAAGTTTTAAAGAGTAAAGTCGCAACAGGCTGCTGTGGGAGTACTTGTTGTATTGCTCGAAATAGGGGCTTCCCCAGAGGTTTCGGGCGGCCACCTGTTGGCCTTCTGGACTTTTGAAATACGCCCCTTCCGCGTCGAGCAAACGCCCCTGCACGTAGCAGGACACATAGCCGCCGGCGCCCTGCACCTGTTGGATGCCCCGGCGCAAGGCGTCGGCGCCGCCCATCTTGGCCCCCGGCTGATACTCAGGATACTGATTGTCATGGCCGCCTTCGGTCCATCCGAATAGCGCCAGCAGGTTCATCCCGTTTCGCTGGGCCTCCGCATAAAGTTCCGGCAATTCGTCATAACGCCACATCACATCGCCGTATTGCTGTTTGAGGATGACCAGAAACATACCGGTGATGTTTCGGACCCATTGGGGCTTCTCGGTCGGTCGGCGCCAGGAGGTCGTCCATTGGCGATATTTGTCGGCCGCCCGATGCCACGACCCGCTGTAGCAGGAAACCACATACGGTTTGCTCGTCCAGGTCTCTCCAGGCCGAATCATCGGAAACTTCACAAACCCCAACGTGGGTTCCTTGCCCTGATCCGGATTGGGGCCGGCCTGCAACTCGCTGCTCAAGAAACTGTCGTCATACGCCGCCAGATAGATTCCTTCCCGTCCGTTGGCCAGGGTCATCCACGCCATCGAACCAGGCCAGGGATAGGTCAGCCGCAACGTGCGATTGGCGAAGTCGGCAATCCGCTGGCCCATGCCGTTGGGCCAGTAGAGATATTCTTTTAGCTCCTTTGCGCCCAGAGTGCGCAGGCCGCCGATTTCCGGAAAATAAAACTCCGTTATTTCCAGCTCCGATGAATGATTTTCCACCTTGGCCGTCCACCAAAGCTCGTCGCCTTCCAG
>JAKPGL010000140.1 GCA_029550925.1 Planctomycetota bacterium | reverse complement strand
CCCCTTTCGCCAGTCTTCGAAGCCCACAAGGTAAAAACGGGAATTATTCAGAGGTTCCTATACCAAGTTGGGGGGATTCTTTCAGGGGGAGGTAAACGATAAATCGCCGGCTGCTCTGCGAATGCAACCTTCCTCTGTTCGGCCCTGGGGGATACACGCACTTATCCTTTCAAGCCAAAGGAGCTACTGCGATGAAAGCTGGGTGCCTTGGTTGCTTGGGCAAAGGGGCGTGGAATCGGGGGACTGCTGGCGGGCTGGCAGTGCTGGTTTTGATGCTCAGCGGAGTCATCGCCCTGGCTGGGCCGATCGCCCCGAACGAAATCACAGGCCTCCAGGCCTGGTATCGGGTCGATGCCGGGTTGACTCTCGGCGGTACAAGCGGCACAGAAGTTTCCGGCTGGACTGATAGCTCTGGACTGGGCCGAAATATGTCCCAGGGCACTAGCGCCAACCGACCCACCTTCACCCGAGACGCTACCTTCGGCTTTCCGGTGGTAAGTTTCGACGGCTCTAACGATTGGCTCTCGGCCGGCGATGTGGAACTCCATAGCAATACGGATGGACTAACCGTTATCGGTGTAGTCCGGCCCAGAACGGTCAACACCAGCGGGCTTACCACAGGCAACATCCTGTCTAAGTTTCAATATGCCACGGGCGGCCGGGCCTGGCGTTTAGGCGTGGACTGGTGGGATGTACAGCCTGATCCGAATCAGTGGCAATCGGCTTATCAATGGACGTTTCCTTCCTCGGCCGATCCGATTGCCAATCAGTGGAATATTGTTATCGGCAGTTGGACGCCGGGTACAAGTACCGCTGGATATATGATCCCGATGAGCGGGCCAAATGCCTTTCAGGAAATCTATGCCGGGGCGGCCAGTCAGGCGGCCAGCAGTATCCCGGATACCTCGGCCGCTCTGATGATGGGGGCTTGTACTGGCGGCGGCGACCATCGCCTGAACGGCGATCTGGTCGAGGTGGTCGTTTACAATCGGGCCTTAACCCAGGCGGAACGGCAAGGACTAGCCGAATACTTCCGCCAAAAATACACCCTCCAAACTCCTCAAAACGCACCGCTCCTGGTGAACATTAATTTCGAGGGAGTAGGCGGGAATGCCCATAATCAGCCCCTGCCGCCCGAGTATCAGATCGATGCGGGGGCACCGTTTACGTATCATGGCAATGGGCTGTGGTACGGCTGGGATCGGGATGTTTCCAGCTATGGTCGAAACCGGAACGCCGCCAGTTCGCCGGACGAACGGTTCGATACCCTAATACATATGTACAATTCCGGCGGCAGTCCCTATCAGCCCTTCACCTGGCAATTGGCCTTGCCGAACGGCACCTACTGGGTGCGGGCCGTCTTCGGCGAATCCACCGGCGGCACTTCGACCAACAATATCTATATCCAAAATCAGCTCTTTACCGATCCGGATCCGAACTCGAGTAATGACTGGGACGAATACTTCGGGATATTCACGGTTACCGACGGCCGGGTCACCATCACGCCGCAGCCGGAAGCCGGGGCCAAAATCTGCTTCATGCAGGCCGCCTCGGTCATCCAGCCGCAAATCGCCATCAACTTCGAAGGCACTGGCTCTAACGCCCACAATAACCCCCTGCCGGCCCATTATCTCATCGACGACGGTGCAGCGTTCGGCGATCGGGGCAATGGCTACAAGTACGGCTGGGTCGATCCGAGCACTAGCAATCCCTTGAGCAACCAAGCGAATGGCCGAAACCGCAATAGTGCTGCTTCACCCGATGAACGCTACGATACCTTCAACCACCTCTGGAACGGCGGCACCCAGCACTACAACTGGGAGATCGAACTGCCGAACGGCAATTACTTTGTGCTGGCCATGTTCGGAGAAC
>JAKPGL010000109.1 GCA_029550925.1 Planctomycetota bacterium | reverse complement strand
CGACCCAAGTAGCCGCAGCCCGAGCCCCTTCCTCGCCGAATAACTGCTTTGCCCGTTCAGCAACCGGCAGCAGCCGTACAACACCCTTTTCAGTCTTGATGATGCGGCCCTCCCACTTGGAAAGGTCGATGCCCAAGGGCTGGGCGAAGCGGCGGACCACATCGAAGACCAGGCTGAACCCTTTGGCCTTACCCTTCGGGGCGGTTTCTTCTTCATCCTCGTCGTCGCCGGCCTCGTCGTCGGCCTCCTCGCCTGCCTCCCTGCCCGGGCCGTTCCGGCCGTTGGTGGACTGCAATGTCCAGAGGAACAGGGCCGTCAGGCGAGCATCTTCTTCGAGCGCCCCGGCTACGCCGTTTCGCGCCTTGGCCTCGGCCGTACCCAGCACCTGTTCGAGGGCTATGCGGCCGACAACCTCCCAGACCTTCTCCAGAAATTCGGCCAGACTGACCGGGCGGCCGTCCGCCGTCTCAACCCGGCTGTAACGGCTGTAGATCTCGAGCGCCGGGCCGATGCAGGCGAACACCAGGTCCGCGCCGCGGATGCCTTCGGCCTGCAGCCGTTCCATCCAATCGCCGACACGTTTGGGCAGTTCCCGCAGGACTTCGCCCCAGTCGCCCACCGGCGCGTCCTCGGGCCGCGGGCGGCAGACAAGGTGGATGCTGGTGGCAAGGGCGGCAGAATCTCTGGCTCTTAACCTCGACTCCATTTCCGTAGCGATGGGCCAGGAGCCGGTAATCGTCCACCCGCCATGGATAAGACCGGTCAATAATGCTTCCCACCCTTCGGTTGTTTTATGGGCAAAGACAACACTGGAAATGCCATCTTCTTTCAGAATACGCCTGCCTTCGGCAAACGCTTTCCCCATTGCTTCTTCGAAAAAAGCTCGATCTTTACAACGACTATTTATTTTTTTGGTTTCATCCTGAACTATTTCAGCTGCTTTGGGGCTTAGGCCATTTTGCGGATCAAACGGATCTCGCAATAAGGGGTGGCCTGGTAACGTTCGTTTGAGCCAAACGAAGAAAAAATCCGACAAATCTGAATATGGGATCGCGTCGTAATACGGCGGATCAGTAAACCAAACCGATACAGAATCTTCCGGCAATGGAGACTGACACGCATCGGCTTGCTGAACTAGTCCAGTTTCATTTAATGTACTACTCGTAAAATATCCTTCTGCAGAGCGATCTAATAAGCTATCCCAAGAACCTGTTGCTCCTGCCATTGGAGAAGCTTCACCAAAATCCCACACAATAGGTAAAGCCTGTCGTGCAAAAAGGTGATCAATGCATTCTGAACTTGCACGCCAACCACAAAGGGAATTTTCAAGATCAGTTATTCGACTAAGTACTATTGCAAGATTTTGCTTTTCTCTAACTGTCATAATTTTATATGCAATAGTAATAAGCGATAATTTTTGTCTTGCCGTGAAGAGGTCGCCCCATTTGAGCATGCCGTACTTCTGGACGCTGAAGGCACGGCCAGCGCCCGAGCCGCCACCAACTGGGGTCGGCTCATCCGGCACTGGACACAAACCTTTTTTGCCGTTCCTTTCCCATTCATCAAGTATTTTCTTGAGTTTCTGCTGGGCCTTATAAACGGCCTGATAATCTGCTTTGGTGGGCAGGCGATAATAACGGCCGGTTTGGCCCTCTCGTAGGGTAACCACAGCCAGCAGCCGTGCCCCGCCGATGCGATTGCCCTTGGCATCAAACACGGCATTTGCTCCGCCGTGTTGGGCGGCCAGCTGGGCACGGACCCGCTCCGGAGAAAGGACTGTACCACAGGCCAAACAGGTGGCCTTGGCACGGGTGACCGTGCCGTTCTGGACTTCCTTGTCTGTTTCCGGCTCGAATATTTCGAACTGCGGCAGATTGTCCGTGGTTCCCGTATAACGCAATGCTTTTTTGCGATTGGCTTTCTTGCAAAGCCAGAACGACCGCATCAGCGGGATTTCCGCTCCGCAATTGGGAGATTCACAGCGAACGGTCCTGGCCCACAGATAGGCGATAGGTTTTTCTTTGGGAAACTGCTGTGCCAGCCACTCCCGTCCGACTCCGGATTTCAACCATTTCTCTCGTTCGATGGCTTCTTCTCGTGTCTCATATTCATCCCAGTAAAGCAAATCGACGGGCAACCGCGTTTTGGTCCATTCGACCAGTCCTTCACAGTGTTGTTTGAATCGTCTAGGAAGGTCATCCGTGTGTCCTTTATAAAGAGAACCATCACAGCAGCGCAAG
>JAKPGL010000104.1 GCA_029550925.1 Planctomycetota bacterium | reverse complement strand
TCAATTGCGAGACCACCTGATCGAATATGCGGTCTGTTACGTCGCGACAAAGGTCTTGGACCAGGCGGTGGAAAATTTCCGCCAACGGCATGAGCAGACCATGTTCAGCCGGGCGGGAGAGTATTTTCGGCTTCTTACCTGCGGCGCGTTCGAGAAACTGGACATTGACGAAGACGGCAATGGGCAATCCGTGCTTAAGGCGGTTCGGATCAATCCGGCCATCCCGGACCAAGAAGAGTGGGTCGACGTGGAGGGCCTTTCCGACGGGGCGCGGGACCAATTGTTTCTCGCCCTTCGTCTGGCCGGCATCGAGGAACATTGCCAGCGCGGCGAACCCATGCCCGTGATTATCGACGATGCCTTGATCAATTTCGACAACCAGCGTGCCGCCGCCGCCCTGAAGGCCCTGGCGGAACTCAGCAGAAAAACACAGATCCTTCTGTTCACCCACCATGAACACCTCGTGGAGCTGGCCAGCCGCCATCTGTCAGGCGAGGTGCTTTTCTGCCATGTGTTCTGAGAGGGCGATCTCTCCTGGGACGCCGCCGAAGAAAGAGCTACGCACCGGTTAATCCGATTCGGCTGGTGCGTTGCCGTAGGTCCAGCCGGCGCCCGGACACAGCGGATGTGACGGCCGGGTGGGCAGATTGAAAAACTGCTCGGCCTCAAGCTCATTGTCCCATCCCAACTCCCTATGCCACCTTGACTTATATCAATATCCCCGACTTGGAACCACTTTTCCCGCGAAAGCGGGAATCCAGAAAGCAAAAACTCTTGAAAGACCTGGCTTCCTGCTTGCGCAGGAATGACAAAGCACTGAATTCGGCTAAAATGTTACATACCTCCTTTTGCAGAAAGGGTTTTTCTATGCATCGGTTTTGTTTATGTTTAGCGGCGGCGATGATGATTGCCGGTTGGTGCGTGGCCCAGGAAACCGCCATCCGATTGGAAAGCGGTAGCTTGCAGCTTGAGGTGCAACCTGCGCCGGTGCCGTATCTGGCCCGGCTGGTTCATAAACCGAGCGGCGTCAGTTTGCTGGCTGAGCCGGCAGCGAAGGACCTGTTCCAAATCGACCTTAAGGAGCTAGACGGGAAAATCACCACGGTGTCCAGCGCGCAGGCTAAACAGAGTTCCGTCCAAAAGGACTTCGGGCCGGAAAAGTCCCGCTTCGTGTTGACCTACCAGGCGCTGGCCGGTTTGGATCTGGCCGTCCAGGTCGTCGTGGAGGCCAGGCCAAAGGACCCACTTTTGTACTGGACTCTGCGGGTGGAAAACCGTACCGGTAAACCGATGGACCGGGTTTTGTTTCCGTATCTGGTAACCCCCCATGCCCTTGGTCAACCGGAAGATGATGTGCTGGTGCTGCCCGTCCTGCCTGGGGCATTGATCCGAAATCCTGCCTCGGCCTGGCCGGTCGGTTATAAGCTCTTGTTATCCTATCCTGGGAATCTCTCGGCGCAGTTTGTGAGTTATCAGGACCGATCGGCCGGCTTGTATCTGGCCAGCATGGGCGTTCAGGGGCATCCGATGGGGTTTTTCATCGGCAAACGCCAGGAGGGCATGATCCTTTATCACCAATGGACGCCCGTGTCAGCCGACCAGGCCGTCTGGGAAAGCCCCTATCCGGTGGTCTTGGCCGGGGTGCAAGGCAGTTGGCAGCAGACGGCCGACCTTTACAAACAATGGGCAGTTCGGCAATCGTGGTGCACGAAAACGCTGGCGCAACGGGAAGATATCCCCGATTGGTGGAAGCAAGGGCCGCTTGTCTATGTCACCAGCGTCAGGTTCCACGGCGAGTACAACAACAAAAAACTGGACGGCTCCTTTTATCCGATGATGTGCGAACATCTTCGGGCTGTGCGGGAGAAGGTCGAGGGGCCTCTGGTCGTGATGTTGTCCGCTTGGGAAAAACACCGCTGCTGGACCGGCGGCGATTACTTCCCCATTTTCGACGAAGCCCACGCCCTGCCTGTAATCGCGCAGATGCGT
>JAKPGL010000100.1 GCA_029550925.1 Planctomycetota bacterium | reverse complement strand
ACGAAGCTCCAAAAGATTCGACCTATTCTCCCTCTCTGGAGGAAATGAGTAGGAAAGGCCGTTTTGTTAGAGCTTCTAAGAGTTTCCTCTATGGGCAAATGGCAGCAATCGTCTATAATAGTAACATATCCTTCTATGTTTTAGGGAGCGGTCCTTTTTTCGCCCGAAGGAGAACACGAATGCGATATTGGTTTTTAGGGACCCTGGCAGCGGCGGGGGTGATGGGAAGTCTTCTGTGGGCAGCAGGGGCGACGAAGGAGCAGGCGGCCCAGCCCGGCAAGGCCCAGAGCCAGGAAGTCGATTCCTCCAAACCGAGCCAATTCTTGCGAATCCGCCGGGACGAAAAGAACCAACCCGTAGCCCTGGAGACGGCCATTGTCCGCTATGCGCCGATGGATTGCAGCCAGACCAGCCCGGCGGTCGATCTGGTGGCAGCGGTCCATATTGCCGAGAAAAGCTACTATCAACAACTCAATCGGGAATTTCAGAAATACGATGTGGTGCTTTATGAACTGGTGGCGCCGGAGGGGACCCGGGTGCCCAAGGGCGGCGTTCGGCCCAGCGGCCATCCGGTATCGTTCCTGCAAAGCACCATGTCGGACGTGATGAAGCTGACGCACCAATTGCAGGAAATCGACTACACGCCGAAACACTTTGTCCATGCGGACATGTCGCCGGAGCAATTGTCCAAGTCGATGAAGGATCGGGGCGAGGCGTTGTGGAAAATGATGTTTCGGGTGATGGGCTACAGCCTGGCCAAACAAACCGGCGCCGAGGGACCGGCCCCGGAGATGCAAATCCTGCTAGCTCTGTTTGACAAAAATCGGGCCGTAGCTCTCAAGCGGGCCATGGCCGCCCAATTCGAAGACATGGAAGGGATGACCCGTGCGATGGACGGTCCGGAAGGCTCCAGCCTGATCGCCGGTCGAAACCAAGCCGCCCTGGAAGTGCTCCGCCGCCAGTTGGCCGACGGCAAAAAGAAATTGGCCATCTTCTACGGGGCGGCCCACATGCCGGACATGGAAAAAAGACTCAAAGAGGATTTCGGCCTAGTGCCGGTCCAGACCCGTTGGCTGACGGCCTGGGACCTGCGCGGCGGGCCGGAATCGGCAAAACCCGCCGGCAAAAAACCAGCCGCCAAAACCGGATCGAACGTCTCGCAAAATTAACCCCCCTCTGCCTAGTCCCACTCGGCGTCCGGCTTAAGCAAATTGGTGGGCTAGGAAGGGATATGATAGTTCCTTCCGTCTGCTTTCCCTATGGGGATATAATTGAAATTGAGAAGAGTGTATGTTTTGGCTAGGTTGATGAATAGATGTTGACATTGAGGGAGTATGGAACCATGCCGCTATATGAATATATCTGTTCGAACTGTGGGCAGCAGTTTGAGGAGTTGGTCCGGGGGCAAGAGCAGCCGATCTGCCCCAAGTGCGGCAGCCCCAAGGTGGAAAAACAACTGAGCAAGGTGGCCGCCCATTCGGCCGAGTCAGGCCAGGCTTCCCACCAATCGCCTTTGCCGTGCGGAATGCCGCCGGGCTGTTGCAGCGGCCAATGCGGCCTGACGTAGATCAGATCAGGTGCATTCCGCTTAGGATTCTATTCCCATTTCCTCAAGGGGTGTTAGGCGGCCTGGGGAAAATATCCCCTTTTTACGGGATGGCGAAGACGCCGCCGACCCATGCGCCGGCCTCGGCCAAGCCGGCCCGAATGCTCAGCGGAATCGGGTCCAGATAGTACGGCGCGCAACTGCCTGGACGATAGTAGCCCAGCGGATAGATGCACTCATAGGGCGGCCAGAGGGCCAGTTGGTAGGGCAGGATCGGCATCATCAGATAGAAATGGCCGGCCGAGACGATCGGCTGCGTCAGCGGTCCGGTCGTATGGCCGTACCGCTCCAGATGCGCCTGCTCGAAGTAGAGCGGTTTATGGCATAGGGCCGAGGCCTTCCAGGTCATGGTGGTTTCGGGCCAGGGTTGGAGCATTCGGCCCGGCAAAGGGGTGGGCGGCGGATCGCACCACATTTTGGCGTCGAACTCGGTTTTCGCTCGGCTGAGTTGTTCCAATCGGGTGGGCTGGCCGGCTTGGCGGAGCCGGGCCTCTTCTTGGGCAGAAATCTCCGGATGCACATTCGGATCAATGCCAATCCGGGTGGTGAGTTTGTGGATGGGCAGGAGCAGGTTGCCGTCGGTCAGGCACTCGGCCCGGACTTGGGTAGGCCGACCAGGCATCGGCCCAACGCCTGATCCTCCGCCCGCAATGGGTTTAGAGCCTCCCTCCGGCAGATAAGGGGGTTCTACCACTTTGGGGGAAGGGGCCGACGAGGTAGGAGGGGCAATATCTCCAAATGGGTCGGCCAGGGGGTTTACCGCCGGCCCCGGTACCGACGGGGTACCAGAAGAAGGCTCCGGTAAAGCGCCCCCCCTATTTGGCATCTCTACGGATGGGTTATTTGTATTTCCTCCAACTGAAGGGTGTCCCGCGGAAGGAGACGCTGGAGGGACTTCGGCGGCGACTGGCCGGACCGATCGCTCCACCACCGCCGGGTGGGGAAGCCACTGGAGATTGGCGGCGTTCTGTTGGCCGAAGAGGGGCATGGGCCAAAGGGCCGCAAAAATCCCCCCCATAATGGTTAATAGAGCGATCGTTCCGATCTTTCGTGGAGAGATAGGAGAATGAGCACGTAGCAGGCCCCCCCACCGATTAAGGTACTTCCTCCGAAGTGGCGTATTCGACACTGTAATTTGGCGCTTCCTTGGTAATGACAATGTCATGGGGATGGCTCTCCCGAATACTGGCTGGGGAAACTTGGATAAAGCGGGCATCGGCCTGAAGTTGGGCGATTGTCCGTGCCCCGCAATAGCCCATACCCGCACGTAATCCGCCGACAAGTTGATAAACGAACGGTTCCAGGGGCCCCCGGAAGGGGACTCGGCCTTCGACGCCTTCCGGAACGAGTTTCTCCGGTTTTCCGTCAGACCGTTGGCGGTATCGGTCGCTGGAGCCGGCCACCATCGCTCCCAGAGACCCCATGCCGCGGTAGGCCTTGAAGGTTCGGCCTCGGTAGAAGATTTGTTCTCCTGGGCTTTCGGCCAAACCAGCAAACAGTCCGCCGATCATCACCGACGAAGCGCCGGCCGCAAGGGCTTTGGTAATATCGCCAGAATAACGGATACCGCCATCGGCGATGATGGGGGTTTGGGTAGGAGCGGCAGCTTGGACAGCGTGGTAAATCGCGGTAATCTGGGGAACCCCTACCCCAGAAATTACCCGCGTCGTACAGATCGAACCCGGTCCAATGCCCACTTTCACGCAATCGGCTCCTGCTTCGATCAAGGCCCGGCAGCCGTCGGCCGTTGCCACATTGCCTGCAATGACCTCAATGTCCCAATTCTTTTTGACCTCGCGCACCGTCTCGATCACATTGGCCGAGTGCCCGTGGGCGCTATCGACCACCAAGACATCTACCCCCTTTCGGATAAGGCTTTCGGCGCGTTGGTAGTCATGGACGCCGATGGCGGCGCCAACCCGAAGTCGGCCCAGGCTATCCCGGCACGCCAGGGGAAACCGGCGCAAATTGTCGATGTCTTTAATCGTAATAAGCCCCCTCAGCTTAAAATTTTCGTCAATCAGTAAAAGTTTCTCGACTTTTTTTTCCATTAAAATCTTCTCAGCTTGCTCAAGCGTTACAGGTCCCCTAGCCGTTACCAACCGATCCCCCTGGGTCATCACCTCGGAAACCCGCAGGTTCCAATTTTCCAAAAACCGCAAATCCCGTCGGGTAATGATCCCTTGAAGCCGACCGTCCGGATTGACAATCGGTACCCCCGATACGTTGAAATGGTCCATGATCTCCTTGGCCTGCCGAACCGTGGCGTCCGGCGGCAAGGTCTCCGGATTGGAGATGATTCCGTTGGCGCTCCGTTTGACCTTCTCCACCTCGTTGGTCTGTTCTTCGATGGAAAGGTTCTTGTGGATCACGCCTAAGCCGCCTTGCTGGGCCAGGGCGATCGCCATGGCGCTTTCGGTAACCGTGTCCATCGGGGCGCTGAGGATCGGGATGTTGAGTCGAATCCGCGGGGTCAATTGCGTGCTCACATCCACCTCCGAAGGCACCACATCGCTATAGCGGGGTTCGAGCAGCACATCGTCAAAGGTAACGCCGAAATAGGCAATTTTTTCTTTCATCGACCCTGGTCCTTCCGAACAAAGAAAGGGAAAGTGCGAAGAAATGCGGGGAAAATCTCAGAAATCCCCTCTCGGCCACGCCCTAGGATAAACCTTCATATTGTAACATGCGGGCCGTTTGAGGAAGGTCCCCCCACACCAACCCCGCCTTGGCCCATTGGTATCCACACACCCGGGCATCGCCGAGGGAGAAGCGACAGCGACAAGGAGAAACGGCGAGAAGCCGCAAAAGGTCTGGATTCCCGCTTCCGCGGGAATGACTATCGAAGCCCCCTCCCCCAAAGCACTCCACGCCCCTTGGCTGAAGTATTACCAAAAAAAGAGTTCCAAACCAAGCGTCAAAAGCCGCCCAGGCCAGATCGTAAGAAGGAAGAAAAAAGAGGAGAGCGGTTCCGGATTATTCTTCCCGATCCTTTTTCTGTGCCCGTTTGGCCCGAATCCGCTGGAACAATCCCCGTTTCGGGTCTTGGGAGGGTTGGAGGTCGTAATCCACAAGTTCCAAGGAACTGCGCCGCACAAGCCGACCGGTTTCGTCGTATTCTTTCGAGGCCTGACAGACCACGCCGCCCGGCACATCCGCACACACCACCGCCCAGGTTTCCACGCTGGCCTTGGCTTCTCTGTGGAGGGTATGGACCAAGGCCGTCTGTTTAATCTCCGAAAGTACCTTCCAGGGCAATCCTGTAGCAACCACCGTGGAAGTGGTTTCGGCAAGGAGCTTTTTCCCCTCCGGATCGGTGGACCGGGTCTCTCGACGAAGCACATAGGGAGGCATCTGGTCGGAGAAATAGAACGTGGTTACTGTACGGCCTGCGGCGGTGGTCTCTTCCGCTTGGTGAATTTGGACGGGGACCTTTCGTCCTTCAATCTCCAACCGGGCAACCCCAACCGACTTGACCTGGACAGGCGATCCTGCCGATAGGCCAAAATAATCCTGCCGGATGGTGCGGGGGATTACGGTCAAGCGTTTGTCGGCCAATTCCACCACCGCTTCGACCAAAAGGCTAACTCCTTTGGCGTCTCGATCTGTCAGGGAGGTGGTGGTTTCTGTAGTGCTAACGCTGGTCAGGTTGCCATGCTCATCAAGAGATTCCGTAACCAGTCGAACCGTCTTCCATGCCCCGGTTGGAAAGTTGCCCCAGGGATGATACCGGGCCCAAGGAAGATCGCCCCCCCGCCCCGAAGCCGTCATGACCATGCTCAGGCATCCTGCCGCCAAGGCTATCCTAAAAGGCCGAACCATGGTTCTTTCCTTTTCGCCTAAACAGGAGGAAAGTTGAGGATAGCCCCTTGCAGACCCTAGAACCTGAGCCGTCCAGCGTCTGCCGATAGCTTATTTTTATTTTACCCCCGCCAAAATGGGATACCAGACGCCACAAAAGCCTCCTTTTGCGTCAACCCGTGTCGTTGCCCATCCGTTCCTTTTAATATACCCGCTGTTTGTGGAATGGGAACCCAGTAGCTAAGGTGGAAAGACTCCTTTTTGAAAATTGCCCCACCAAATCCAGAACCCCTCGTCGTTGTTCTCCTTCGGGGCCGTGGTCTTTCCAGAGATAGGGGAAAACACCATATATCGTGCCGACAGAAAGTTTCAACACTACAGGTTGTGCCATCGGCCAAAATGGCATTATCCCAACACCCCTACCTCGAAGGCCACAGGAAGGAGTATGTCATCCCCCCCGGCAAAAATTTTACCTAGTTTACCTATACCTATGGCCTTTTCTTGCAAACCGGTTCGGACGGCCATTGAAAAACGGACTGCCGTGAAGTTGACTTTAGGGATATTGGAATTGATAATAATTCATTCCGACCACGTACAACCTAGTGTGCCGGCATCCTGTGGGACGGCCTGCCCAAGGTCTGTGGAGATGACGAACGGCCCCCTGATCGTTCTCCTGGGCAGAAACGTTTCCGTAGAGATAAAATCCACCAAAAAGTTCGCCTTTCCGAAGGCCGATCTTTTTCTGAAAGGGACTCTGGGCAAAACAGCGAAATGGAGACGGATTCTCAGAGAGGAACGGATTGGTGAAAAAATGTTATTTTGTTTCTGATCTTCATCTATTGGCCAAGCGGTCCCAGGCCCATCGGTATTGGGGTCGGCTGGAGCGGGCGGTTTCTCAGGCCAGTGTGTTTGTCTTGGGCGGGGATATTTTCGACTTTCGCTGGGCCACGACAGCCACTCCCGCCTTAGCGGTTCAGGAGGCGATCGGCTGGCTCGAAGGCCTGGCCAAGACCTATTCTCAGTGCCAATTCCATTTTATCGTCGGCAATCACGACCATCATTGGGGATTTCTGTGCCGGTTGGACGGTTTGGCGGAGAAGTATTCTAATTTTCATTGGCATCCCTATTATCTTCGGCTAGGAGAACATCTATTCATGCACGGCGACGCCGCCGAGCGAAAGATGACGCCGGAAAAACTGGCCGAGTATCGCATCCGATGGCATCATCGGCCCCGTCGCGGTCCGGTGATGAGCCGGCTGTACGACCTATTGGTAGCCTCCCGATTGCCCAGAGCGTTATCCCCGTTCGTCTATCCGAAACGTCGGGTGGCTCGGCGGATTTTGGCGTATCTGCAGCGGATCGGTCATGGTCCAGAGCAAGGCGTTCGGCATGTATATTTCGGCCATATCCATCGGGGGTTTTCCGATTATCGGTATCGGGGTCTCACCTTTCACAACACCGGCGCTCCGCTCCGGGGCCATCGTTTTCGGCTGCTGGAACTCTCGCTGGAGGAACCAGGCCGCTAATACAGGCCTCCGTTCCTGAAGGGGTGCTCTATTGTTCTGGAGCGAGTCTGTCTGCGACGGTCTCGTTTCGTTCTGGGCAAGCGCCAGGAAGGCTCTCCTGTTGACGATCCGACGACGTAAAGTTAGGATTATTCTATTCTGCCCTTAGAGCAGAGTTTTCCAGGGAGTCCCAGGAGTGAACACTTCCCGCCAGGAGCGTCCGTGGTTGGCGGCGGCCGCGGAGTGGACCTCCAAAATTACCACCCTGGCCGGGCAAATGGTCCTTCCCGTCTTAGCAGGATTGTGGCTGGACCGGGTCGTCGGCACGGTGTGGATTTTTTTGGTTTTGGGAGCGGCCCTGGGATTTACAAGCGGGATGTACCAACTGGTCCTTTGGGTGCGGGCCGGTGCGAGGGAGCCCCCAAGAAGTACAGCAAACCAGCAGACAAAATCGCCGCCTTCGCCCAACCCGCCTTCCCTGCCAACACATTTGGGTCCATAGGTTTGTGAGAGGCCAGAGCGAATGATCGACGTTGGCCAGATCGCTCAACACGTTAGCGACGGCGATTCGTTCCACATCCCCGTGGGGTTATGGGAGATGTTGCCGGTGTGGCTGCGCGGCGCCCATTCGCATCCGGGCCAGATTCCGTTGCCGGCGATCGGCGACTTGCAATTGACTCGGTTCATGGTGCTCGAAGCGGTAGCCGGTCTGCTGATGGCGGCGATCTTTATCCCGTTGGCCCGGCGGATGCGTGCTGGCGGTCCGCCGCGGGGACTGGCGTGGAACCTGTTGGAAAGCATGTTGGTCTTCATCCGGGATCGAGTGGCCCGGCCCGCCATCGGACAACACGCCGACCGTTTCCTCCCCTTTCTCTGGACCACCTTTTTCTTTATCCTATTTTGCAACCTGTTGGGATTAGTCCCTTGGGCCGGTTCGCCGACCGGGGCCTTGGCGGTTACCGGCGCCCTGGCCGGCATCACCTTCGCTATGGTGTTTGCGGCGGGCGTTGTCGCCCATGGCCTGAAGGGTTACTTCGCCCACATGATTCCGCACATGGATATTCCCGTGGTGATCGCGGTCTTATTAAAACCAGGCATGTTGGCGGTGGAACTGTTGGGGCTTGCGATCCGCCATATCGTGTTGGCGATGCGGCTTTTGGCCAATATGTTTGCCGGGCACATGGTGCTGGCGGTGATCCTTAGTTTTATCGCTGCGGCGGCCAAAACGGCGTTGTGGTTGTGGTTGGGCGTGTCCCTGGCGAGCATTTTAGGAGCGGCCGCGCTATCGCTTTTGGAATTGTTTGTGGCGTTTTTACAGGCGTATATTTTTACCTTCCTGTCGGCCATTTTTATCGGCATGTCCATCCAGGGACATTGAAAGGGAAAAGACAACCAGCCCTACAGCTTCTTTTGACCTTCTTATGCGAAAGGAGATCGGTTCGGTGAAAACGTGGTGGAAATGGTGTTTGGTAGTTTTGGCGTGTCTAATGAGCGTCGGTTGGGTTTGGGCGGAGGAGGCGTCGAGTCTTCCGACAGGTTCGCCCGCTCCAGGTCCGGCCAAGGGGGCCGAACCTCCTGCGGCGGTTTCTTCGCCCACCGTGTCCATGGAGCAGACGCCCCATTGGTCGATCATCTACTTGGGGGCGGCGGCTAGCTCCGGCGTAATTATCTTGGGCGCCGCCTACGGGATTTCCAAAATCGGCGCCTCTGCGGTAGAAAGCATGGCCCGGCAACCGGAAGCGGCCAACTCGATCAACACGGCCATGGTCGTCTCGGCCGCCTTGATCGAAGGGGTAACGTTCTTGGCCCTGATTGTGTGTCTGTTGAGCGTGTTTTTTAAGTAGGCGTCGGGATGGCGTGTGGGGAGTCTGAACGGTCGGTGAGGCCGCTGAAAAATTCCTCCAAACGCCAGGGGGCCTAGGGACACCTTCTGGGTGAAATTGAGAGAGGGCTAGCCTATGCGCCGGAGACGGCTCTTGGAGCGTCGGAGTCCTAAAATCCCGATGAGGGGTAGGTTCCGCCTTGCGCCGTGGGAAGGATGGCGCCGTCTGACGGCGGTCCTGGGAGGAATTCTTTTACTTTTTTGGCCGGTAACGGTTCAAGCCGCCTCGGACTCCCCGCCGACAGAAGGATTAAATCCGCTGCAAAGTTGGAAGTCGGATTTGGCCCTTTGGACGGCCGTGGTATTTCTGGTGGTGCTGGTGGTGTTGTGGAAATATGCCTGGGGGCCGATCGTGCGTGCCTTGCAACAGCGTGAACAAACGATCGCCACAGAGATTGCTCAGGCCCAACAGCAGCATCAGCAGGCGCAGGAACTCCTGGCCCAGTATCAGCAAAAGCTGGCCCAAAGCCAGGCCGAGGTCCAGCAAATGCTGGACGAGGCCCGTCGGCAGGCGGAGCAAACCGGTCGGCAAATCGTCCAACAGGCCCACCAACAAGCCGAGCAGGACCGGGAAAAAATGCTCCAAGAGATTCAGCGGGCCAAGCAGCAAGCCCTTCAAGAGCTTTCGGCCGAGGCGGCCGCATTGGCCGTCCAATTGGCCGGCAAAATCCTCCAAGCGGAACTGCGGCCCGAACGCCACCGCCAGCTCATCCGACAGACGTTGGCCCAATGGGAGGCCGGCGTCGAAGCCCCTTCGGTCCGAACCGGCAGGCCGTCCACCGATCTGGAGGAACCTCGCCGATGACGGCCTCTGCTAGCCTTCCAGAGCATCTGTGTCGGGCAGCCGCTTGGCAGGAAGACGTAACGGTTGAGCATATCGCCGACGTATATGCCCAAGCGATCCTGGCGGCGGCGGACGCCGAAGGCCAGGCCCAAACGGTCCTGGAAGAGTTCGACTCGCTGGTCGAAGACCTATTGGATCGTTTGCCCGAGTGGGAAGCAGTTCTCTGCTCTCCCCGGATTTCGCCGGAAGAAAAAATTGGCGTCCTCCAGCGGGTTTTCCAAGGGCGGTGCAGCGTGGTGTTTCTGGAGTCGCTGAAGACCCTGGCCCGCCGGGGACGATTGGACTGCCTCCGGCCGATCCGCCAAAGGCTTCACGTCCATTGGGAGCGTCGGAAGCATCAGGTGCGGGTGCTGATTCGGTCGGCTGCCGCGCTCAGCCCATCGGAATTGGACCAAATCCGTCAGGTCCTCCGAACCAAACTGGCCGACGAACCGATCCTCCAAACCGAGGTCGATCCCCAACTGATCGGCGGTCTGGTGCTTCGAATAGGCGACGTGATTTACGACGGCTCGCTGGCCAACCAACTGGAACACCTCCGCCAACGGATACTCCAAAGAAGCGAACAAAAATTCATGGGAACCGGAACGCCTCCTTCCCCGACAAAAGCCCCGTAACGTTTTCCATCCATTTGGAGCCGATGAGGAACGCCCATGCGATTCAAACCGGATGAAATTCTTTCGGTCATCCAACAGGAGATCGAGCAGTACCGCAGCCGGATCGATGTCCGCCATGTGGGGCGGGTCCTGGAAGTCGGCGACGGCATCGCCCGCGTCTATGGACTGGCCGATGTCATGGCCGGGGAAATGGTCCGGTTTTCGAACGACGTGTACGGACTGGCCTTCAACCTGGAGGAAAACTCCGTTGGGGTGATCATCCTGGGCGATTATCTTTCCATCCGGGCGGGCGATGAAGTGCAGGGAACCGGACAGTTGCTCAGCGTGCCGGTCGGCGAGGCGGTGCTGGGCCGGGTCATCGATCCGCTGGGCAAACCGCTGGACGATCGGGGGCCGCTCCAAACCACCGAGCGACGGCCGATCGAACGGATCGCCCCCGGAGTGGCCCAACGCCAACCGGTCAAAGAGCCGCTCCAAACCGGAGTCAAAGCCATCGACTCCATGACCCCCATCGGCCGAGGCCAACGAGAACTGATCATCGGCGACCGCAAAACCGGCAAAACCGCCCTGTGCGTCGATACGATCCTGAATCAGAAAGGCGGCGACGTCAAATGCTTCTACGTGGCCATCGGACAAAAAGAATCCACCGTGGCCGGCGTCATCGACGTGCTCCAGCGCCATGGGGCGATGGAATATACGACGGTCATCGTGGCCGGGGTGAGCGATCCGGCCGCCTTGGAATATATCGCCCCCTACGCCGGTTGCACCATGGCCGAGTATTTCATGGATCGGGGCCAGCACGCCCTGATCATCTACGACGATCTGACCCGGCACGCCCAGTCGTATCGGCAACTGTCGCTCCTGATGCGGCGTCCGCCGGGCCGGGAAGCCTATCCGGGCGACATTTTCTACACGCATAGTCGGCTTTTGGAGCGGGCCGCCAAACTCAGCGATGCGTTGGGCGGCGGTTCGCTGACCGCACTGCCCATCGTGGAAACCCTCGAAGGCGAAATCTCCGCCTACATCCCGACAAATGTCATTTCAATCACTGATGGACAAATTTATCTACAACCCGAACTTTTCTTCGCCGGACAACGACCGGCAATCAACGTCGGTATTTCGGTCTCCCGCGTGGGCGGACATGCGCAAATACCGGCGATGAAGAAAGTGGCGGCTGGTCTCCGCTTGCAACTGGCCGCCTATCGGGAACTGGAAGCCTCCGCCCAATTGGGCACGGAACTGGACCCGGCCACCCAAGCCCGATTGGATCGGGGCGCGCGGATGGTCGAACTCTTGAAGCAGCCCCAATACCAACCCATGCACGTTACCGACCAGGTGCTCAGCATTTATGCGGGTACGCGCGGCTATCTGGACCCCATCCCCGTCGAAGAGGTAGCCGCCTGGGAACAGGCCATGCTCCAGTACGTCCGCGCCAACGCCCTTCCGCTCTGGCAACGGATTACCGACGCCCGAGACCTCCCTCTGGACGCCCAGGGCCGAAACGCCGAATTGGACGCCGTTTTGGACCAGTTCCAACAGGTTTACCTCCAGCAAAAACCATCGGGAAAGGATACGACGGCGTTAGTCTAATCGACCTCTTGGACTTTTTTCCGGGATACGACTCTACGGACCCCCTACTATGGCGAGAGCCAGAACGTTAGAAAAACGCCGCAAGGCGATCCAGAACATCGAGAAGATCACCCGGACGATGGAGCTGATCGCCACGGCCAGGTTCAAAAAGGCATGGGACCGAACCCAAGCGACCACGGAATATACGCTGGGCCTTTTCCACCTGGTTCGGGACCTGGCCAAACTAGAACCGGCCGCCTCCCATCCGCTCTGGACGCCGAGGGATCAAACCCATCGGGTGCTTCTGTTGGTCTTGAGTTCCAATCGGGGGCTGTGCGGCGGATACAATGCGGCCGTGGTCCGGCAGACGATACAGACCCTCGATCGCCTTCGGGCGGAAGGCTGCGAAGTGCTGGTGGAAGTATCGGGCAAGCGGGGTGCATCGGCCTTGCGGTTTCGGAATACGGCCATCCAGACCGTCCATACCCACTTGGCCGATCACCCCCGTTGGGAACAAGTGGAAGTGCTGGCCCAGCGCTATATGGACGAACTGACGGCGGGCCGATGGGATCGGCTGGCAGTGGTTTACACCAGCTCGGAAACCGTCGGCCGACAACGCCTGAAGACCGAGGTCCTCCTGCCGCTGCCCAGGCCGGAGCCAATCCCAGGACACTTCATCCCGCCGAACGCCGCCGAGTATGACCTTTATCCGTCGGGCGCCGCCATTCTGGACGATTTGCTGCCTCGGTTTTTCAAAGTGCAACTGTTTCAGTGTTTTTTACAGGCGGCCTTAAGCGAACAGATCGCCCGCATGTTTGCCATGAAGAGCGCCTCGGAAAATACCACCAAGATGCTCCATCGGCTGTCGCTGGCCCACCATCGGGCCAGACAAACCCAGATCACCTCGGAAATGCTGGAGGTGCTCTCCGGCGCCGAAGCCCTCCAACAACAAAGATAAACCTTTTGACGAGCCTTCAGACCGTACAGGATAACGTCCACGGAAAGGAGCAGCGATGACGTCGCCTCCGGTGAAACAACCAACCGTTGGGAAAGAAAGATCGGCAGATAAAAATATCGGTCGGATTATCCAGGTTTTCGGGGCCACGTTCGACGCTCTGTTTGCCGAGGATCGAATTCCGCCCATTTACAACGCCATCCGCGTCCAGGGCGAAGTGAAAGGGTTGCAGATCAACCTGACGGGCGAAGTGCAGCAACATCTGGGCGGCGGACGGGTCCGTTGTGTGGCCCTAGGGCCTACCGAAGGCTTGGTCCGCGGCATGGAGTGCGAAGACACCGGCGGGCCGGTTACAGCGCCGGTCGGCAAAGGGGTCTTGGGCCGGGTGTTCAATCTCTTGGGCGAGCCGATCGACGATCGCGGCCCGGTGGAGGCCGAGGAGCGTTGGCCCATTCATCGACCGCCTCCTCATGTAACCGAACTCTCGACCAAAAACGAAATCTTCGAGACCGGCATCAAAGTGATCGACCTGTTGACGCCGTTTGTTCGGGGAGGCAAAGCAGGGCTTTTCGGCGGCGCCGGTCTGGGAAAAACAGTGATCCTTACCGAACTGATCGCCCGGATCGCTTCACGCCACGGCGGCTACAGCGTCTTTGCCGGCGTCGGCGAACGCACCCGGGAGGGCAACGACCTATGGCTCGAAATGCAACGCACCGAAATCGGCCAGACCGGGCGCAAGGTGCTGGAACAGACCTGCATGGTGTTCGGCCAGATGAATGAACCGCCGGGCGCCCGATTGCGGGTGGGCCTGTCGGCCCTGACCATTGCGGAGTATTTCCGCGACGTGCTGGGGGCGGACGTGCTTCTGTTTATCGACAACATTTTCCGGTTCTCCCAGGCCGGCAGCGAGGTGTCGGCCCTGTTGGGACGAATGCCCTCGGCGGTGGGCTATCAGCCCACGTTGAGCACCGAAATGGGCGAACTGCAAGAGCGGATCGCCTCGACCCAACGGGGCGCCATCACCTCGGTCCAGGCGGTCTATGTGCCGGCCGACGATCCGACCGACCCGGCCCCGGCCGCCGCCTTCGGGCAGTTGGACGCCTTTATCTACCTGGAGCGTTCCATTTCGGAAAAGGGCATTTACCCGGCTATTGATCCGCTGGCGTCGCATAGCCGAATGCTCGATCCGCAATATGTGGGCCGTCGGCATTACCAGATCGCCCGGCGGGTCCAGAAAATCCTTCAACGGTATCGTGAACTTCAAGACATCATCGCCATCCTCGGCGTCGAAGAACTAAGCGAAGAGGACAAATTGATCGTCCATCGGGCGCGGCGGATCGAACGCTTCCTTTCGCAGCCCTTCTTGGTGGCCGAGGCGTTTACCGGCAAACCGGGCGAGTTTACCCCGCTGGAAGACACCCTGCGGAGTTTCGAGGAATTGGTCGAGGGCCGTTGGGATCATCTGCCCGAAGAGGCGTTCATGTACGTCGGCAGCATCGAACAAGCAGCGGCGCAGGCGGAAAAGATCAAAACAGGCCGATAAGCCCAGCCCCCCGGAGGATGTTCTCCGATGGTCAAAAAATCAACCGCCGCTCCAAAAAATCCGGCCTTGCTTCGGTGTCGGATTCTGACGCCGGAGCAGACGGTATGCGATCAGGAGACGGATTTTGTGGTGGTGTGGCTAGAAGACGGCCAATTGGGGATCGCCGCGGGGCGAAAACCGATGATCGCCCGCTTGGGCGTCGGACCGTTACGAATCGGCCGGGCCGATCAAGAGCCGAAATACTACTACGTAGAAGGCGGATTTGTGGAAGCGGCGGAAAACGTCGTTACCGTGCTGACAGAACGCGCCATTGCAGCAGAAGAGTTGGACCCAGCCGCCGTAGCCGAACGACTCAAGGCCGCCCAAACCCTGCCAACGACCACACCGGAACTCCGAAAGCGGCGAGAGCAGGCGATGAGAATTGCCCAAGCCCAATGGCGTCTGGTGCAGGCCCGATCTCGATAAAGGCGTCTGGTGCAGGCCAAGACGGAATACAGCCCGCCGCGGGGAGGAATAGGAATCGCCGCTGGAGTCGAACGCCTCGAGCCTATTGGATGAATCGTTCTTCTTCTTCGTCGGCGTGAGTGGAAATTTCGCCGGCATCTTCCAGACGACGGACCACATCGACGATCTGTTGCTGGGCCTGTTCGACCACCGAAAGGCGCACCGGGCCGAGATATTCCATTTCTTCCCGCAGGAGATCGGCGGCCCGTTTGGACATGTTTTTGAGGATCTTTTCTTTGAGTTCTTCGCTGGCCCCTTTCAGGGC
>JAKPGL010000082.1 GCA_029550925.1 Planctomycetota bacterium | reverse complement strand
TCTCGGTCATTCGGCTCAATATGGAGCTGTTGGCCGAGGATTTCGCCGAGCCGAAAACCCCTCAAGAACGTCGCCTCTTGGACAAAATTCACATCGTCCTTCGGGAATGTCAGCGATTGGCCGACATGGTGGAGAATTTCTTGGCCTATATTCGGCCTCGGCCGATGCGGTTTGCGCCGGCCAATCTGAATGAACAGGTGCGTCGGGTACTCAGGTTTTTTGCTCCCAAGGCCGAGGAGGCCCACATTGACATTGTCGATTATTTGGCGGCGGATTTGCCGAGCGTCCTTTTGGACGCCGAGGCCTTTTACGGCGCCCTCTTCAACCTGGTGCTCAACGCCCAGCAGGCGATGCCGTCCGGCGGCCAGTTGGTGGTCCGCACCTATGCGATCGGCGACAAGGTGGCCCTGGACCTGATCGATACCGGCGTCGGAATGGACGAGAAGACCTGCGCCCAGATTTTCGATCCGTTCTTTACAACCAAGCCGGGCGGTTCCGGCCTGGGGCTGCCGACGGCCAAAAAGATCATCGAAGCCCACGACGGCGAAATCACCGTGCAGAGCGAACCGGGCCGGGGCACCAAAGTCACCATCAAACTTCCCGTCCCGCCTCGATTGCCCGCCGACGGCGCCGCCTCCAGCACCGGCGAACCTACCTAAAACAATCCCACGCCGTTGCTTCCCGCATCCAACAAATCGCCCGGCATATAATCGTAAAAGTGGCCTATTATATATATAAATGTTCCATGAGTTAACAAAGGAACTTGCTATGCAACATGACAGACATTCTCGTTGGGCAAGGAAGTGGACCTATGGTTTTGGCGTGAGTGTGTTTCTGATCGTCTCGGCGATGGGTTGGAATGGGCGCACTGATTCGGCGGAACCGCCCTCCAGTCCGGGGGAAAGGCGTCAGACCGACGCGGCGGGGGCAGGCAGTCCGAGCGCTGGCCAGAACCCCGGGCTGACCTTGTACGTCAGTCTTCAGGGCAACGACGGTTGGAGCGGTCGGTCGCCGACGCCGAACTCCGAGCGGACCGATGGTCCTTTGGCCAGCCTGGAAGCGGCGCGGGATGCGATCCGCCGAGTGCGTGCGCAGGGGCCGTTACCGCCGGGCGGCGTGGTGGTCCTTCTGCGTGGTGGAACCTACTATCGGGACAAGACCTTCGAGCTGTCGGCCGAGGACTCTGGGACCGAGGAAAGCCCGATTGTGTATCGGGCGATGGAGGGCGAAGAAGTTCGGCTGGTGGGTGGTCGTCAGGTGTCCAACTGGGCGCCGGTGCAGGATCGGGCTGTTCTGGATCGGTTGGACCAGGCCGCGCGGGAGAAAGTCCTCCAGGCCGATCTGCGGGCGATGGAGATTACCGACTACGGCCAGGCGAGCGGCGGCGGGCTGCAACTTTTCTTCAACGACCAGCCGATGACCCTGGCCCGTTGGCCCAACGAAGGCTTCATCAAAATCGAAAAAGTCTTTGATCTGAAGCCGGTCGATATCCGGGGGACCAAAGGCGATCAGATCGGCCGATTCGTCTATGAAGGCGACCGACCGAACCGATGGGTTGGCGAAAAAGACGGCTGGGTCCACGGCTATTGGTTCTGGGATTGGTCAGCGGAGCGTCAACGGATCGCCTCGATCGAGCCGGATAAACGAATCCTGAACATCCAGCCGCCGTACCACCACTACGGCTATCGGAAGGGGCAGTGGTTCTATGGGTTCAATCTGCTTTGCGAATTGGATCAGCCTGGGGAGTGGTATCTGGATCGGGAGCGGGGGATATTGTATTTTTGGCCGCCGGCGCCGATCCAAACAGGCCGGGCTGTCGTCTCGGTGGTCCATACGTTTGTCAAGGCTCGAAATGCAAGCTGGGTGACGTTCCAGGGGTTGACGTGGGAGGCGGCCCGGGAGGATGGAATGGTGGCCCACGATTGCCGACGATTGCGGATCGTCGGATGCACGCTGCGGAATCTGGGCGGTAATGGCGTGCAGATTTATGGTGGTCGGGAGTGTGGGGTAATCGGCTGTGAGATCTATCAGCTTGGCGGGACGGGCATCGTGCTCTCGGGCGGCGATCGAAAGACGTTGACCCCGGCGCGACATTACGCCTTGAACAATCACATCCATCAGTACGGCCAATGGAAACGGATGTATGCGCCGGCGGTTGCTCTGGTGGGCGTCGGGTGCCGGGCGGCCCATAACCTGATGCACGACGCCCCGCATCAGGCCATTAGTTTTAGCGGCAACGACCACCTGATCGAGTACAACGAAATCCACCATGTGTGCCAGGAGGCCAACGACGCCGGGGCCATCTACGCCGGCCGCGATTGGACCATGCGGGGCACGGTGATCCGATATAACTTCATGCACCATATCACCGGCTTCCAGGACAAGGGGTGCATGGGCGTCTATTTGGACGACATGTTTTGCGGGACGGCGATTCGGGGAAATGTGTTTTATCGAGTCGTTCGGGCGGCGTTTATCGGCGGCGGCCGGGATTGCTTGGTGGAGAATAATCTGTTTATCGATAGCAACCCGGCGGTCCACCTGGACGCTCGGGCGTTGGGATGGGCCGCCGATCATGTGCCTACGACGATGACCGAACGCCTCCGGGCCATGCCCTACCAACAGCCGCCCTGGTCGGAGCGGTATCCCGCCTTGGTGCGGATCCTGGAGGAAGAGCCGGGCGCCCCGCGCGGCAATCTGATTCGTAGGAACGTCTTCTTCGGCAGACAATGGCTCTCGCTGGACCCAAAAGCCAAGCCGTATTATCAGGAAGAAGACAATCTTCTGGATGTCGATCCGCTTTTTGTGGATTCGGCCAAGATGGATTTCCGTCTCCGGGACGATTCCCCGGTCTTTCAGAAGCTGCCCAGCTTCGAGCGGATTCCGATGGAGCGGATCGGCCTTCGCCGGGACAATCAAGGTCGGCTGATTCTGATGGAGGAAGATTTTTCCACGTTCTGGACGCCGTATAGTAAATAGTTCATCCTAGAAACCGTCCTTGAATGCAGGCGCCGTCTAGCAGACGGGAACTTTCCAATCCCTCCGCATTCAATCCAGTCGAACAAACCGGATTACAATATCGAACAAACCGGGTTACAATATCGAACCAATCGGATTACAGTACGTTTTTCCCCGCATGGAGCCAGTCATGGGTCGAGTGCTTATCGGTCATGTGGAACAGGAGCAGACCTTCCGGGCTATTCAGGAGGCGATCCAGGCAGAGCGGCCGTACTTGCGCCTAACCCGGGTCGAAGTCCACGGCCCGACGGAACTGGCCCCGGAAGAAGGCGGGATGCGGGTCTTCTGGATTTATCGGGGTCGAGGCGAAGTGTTTTTGCCTGCCGGATACCGAACCCAAGAAGGGGATGGTCAACCGCTGCCCGGGGAGTATCAACCGGACCCGATCGACCCGGCCTTTGCCGATCTGTTGCAAAAAATCCGTAGCGGCCTTCCGACGGTTCGGACAGAAGCACAGATTCCCGTCCATGCCGTCTTGGGCCGATGGAAATCGGAAGACGTGTTTGTCGGCGATATTGGCGGGGATTTGTGGAAATTAGAACATATTGCCCGGCCCTGGGCCGATCAGCCGGAAACAGAATCCGCCTTGGCGGGCCTGTTCTCTGGGTATCGGTCGGCCGGTTATTCGACGAAACAAACCTCCGATTGGGCGCCGATCCTCGAAGGCGATCAGCTCATCGCCGATAGCCAACAGACGGTCCGGGTGCGGGGCGACTTTTCCTGTCTGAGCATGGAACATACCCAGCGGCCTACCAGTCATGTATCGGCGGTGCGTCGGCTGCGCTACTTGGCCGACACGGCCGGCGGCTGCAACCCGGATTTCGACCCGTTCCGCCGACTGCCGCTCACCTGGTACATGACCGCGCCCGGCGACGCCGACGACGGCATCAACTGGGTCAATAGCCATGTGGTCAATATCCCCAAAGAAACCTCGCCGAGCCATTTTCATCCCTCCCGGCCTGTGCGCGGCGGCCAGCTCCAGACGGAAATGTACTTGGTGCTGGACCCCGCCAGTTATCGACTGAACACTTACGGCCGGACGGCTTCGCTGGTGGTGTTTCCGGATTTGCGGGATTTGACCCGGTATGAGCAACACGCCCTTTCGCCAGGGACTTTCGTCTATATTCCGCCGGGCACCGGCCATCGGGGTCTGGATGTCTTCGTCAATGTGCTGACGCTGCCCGGCTTCAAACCGCACAACGAGTACTATATCGACCGGGACATCCTGGACCAAACGGGCGGCCAATCGCCCTACAACCAGACGCTGCTCGATGCGAAGAACTACGACCGGATCGAAGACCTGCTGGCGTAAACAGTCTTGGCCTCCTGGAATCGCGGGATCTGCTCCGCACCCGCCGGGGGAGGACAGTAAATCCGAAGCCTCGTTCTTCGGCGGAGAGACGCCCGAAAAGTTCATTCCTTCGGAATGGTGCGTAGGACTTCCGTGGGGGCGTAGTCGTCGGTAAGGATGGGGCCTTCGGTTTGGTAGTCGTTTTGGCGAGCCCCTTCGGAAACCAGTGACGGCAAATCGAAACGAAACTCCTTTTCTTTCTGAAGCCGACGGGCGGTCTCTAGCAGTTGTTGTTTGGTGGGCGGCTGGGGATGATTATTGGCTATCACACAGACGTTGAACTGCTGGCCATAAGTCCATTGGTTTCGGAACACCGCCGCAATGGTCCGCCGTTGGTAGTGGTAGGACTCGAAACCGGGCCGAAGGTTAGCCGCCACGGAACCGGCGTCTCCCACCAGCCGATGGACCAATTCCATAAACTCCTTGGTCGTCAGATGGTAGGGAATATAGCCGCCCCGGAAAGCGTCTAAAAACACCAGATCATAGGATCGCCCCTCCCGGACGAACCGACGGATATGTACCCGGCCGTCGCCCGTATAGACCCGCATCCGTTCATCTTCCCGTAAGCCGAAATACCGCCGGGCTACTTCGACCACCTCCGGGTCCAACTCGATCGAGTCGATATGGATGTTGGGGTAATACTGGCGCAGGACGATGGGCAACGTGCCGCCGCCCAGGCCGATAAAAAGCGCCCGCTTCGGCTCTGGACAGTGCAGCAAGGAGGCCATCATCAACCGATAGTAATGCAATTGAAACCGGGCCGGCTCTTGCAGGTCGATGGCCGACTCATCGTAATCGACGCCGCCCCGGCGAAACTGAAGCCGACGTACCCCATCCTCCTCCACCACCCGGATATAGTGATAGAGGCTTTCTTTTTCCAAGAGGATTTTTTGGGCCCAGCAGGGTTCCGGCGGCGCAAGCCCCACCCAGCCGACCCATAGCAGCATCCCTACGCCAATTCTCCATTCCGAGATCGGACGTTGCATGAAAAGGTCTCCTCTCTGTTTCCGGATGATCGGTTTTTTTCGGCAGGGACGCTACCGGGAGGCCCTGGCGTGGGCGACGGCCGCCACCAAGGCCAGCCCCACCAATCCCAGCGCAGAGAAAAACACCAACGTTCGGATGCCAAACCATAGGATAAAATAGAAGGCGGTCAAAATACAGCCCAGGAAACTGCCCACCGTGGCGACCGCATAGAGCAGTCCGGCGCTTAAACCGACCGTTTCCATCCGCCGAGCCGTCAGCCGAACCGCATACGGCGAAATCATCCCCAAAAGCACCGACGGGGGCAAAAACAGCACGGCAGCGGCGGCCAACGAACCCCATCGGACCGACCAGCCCCACTGCTCCACCCCATCGGCAATCCAGCCGTAAAAAAAACCCACCGGCAAAAGCGTCCCCGCAGCCAGCAATAGAATGATCACCATTCCCCAGGCGCTCGGCCATAGCTTCGACAGCACGCCGCCCAGCACGTAGCCCACGCTCAGCCCAGCCAAGAATACTCCGATAATACTACCCCAAACGTAGATTTCGTTGCCAAACGTAGGGGCCAACATTCGACCGGCCAAAATCTCCAGCCCCATCAAAATCCAGCCGCTGCCGAACGTAACGATCACAATGCTCAGCGTCCGCACCATCGAGGGCGTCCTCCTCATCGACTCCGGCGCCGACGCCGAAAAGCCATCGGCCCCTGGGATTCTCTAAACCAGCCTTCCTGGAAAAACTCCTGCTTTCTATCGGGCCTCTCGGCAACAAAAGGGCCTTCGCATAGGCAAGGGACCATTCCGTCTGGACGCGGCGGCTACCATTGCCGGGGCGTTACCTTGGCCTGCACCCGCAACGGCAGTCCCTGAATCCGCAGAAAACCTTCGGCGTCGGTTTGGTTGTAGTCGCCGCCGGCTTCCATCGTGGCAATGCCTTCGTCGTACAGGCTCAAGGGGCTGCTCCGCCGACGCACCATCATATTGCCCTTGTACAACGCCAGCGTTACCTCGCCGGTAACCGTCTTCTGCGCCTGCCGGATAAAGGCCATCAGGGCGTCCATCTTGGCCGAGTACCAAAAACCGTAATAGACCATCTCGGCCACTTCCGGGGCCAGGCGGTCCCGCAGGTGCATCAGGTCCCGGTCCATCGTGATCTGTTCCAGCAGACGATGGGCCTCGTACAGGACCGTCATGCCGGGGGCCTCGTAAACGCCTCGGCTTTTCATGCCGACAAAGCGGTTTTCCACGACGTCGATCCGGCCGACGCCGTGGCGCCCGGCGATCCGGTTCAGTAGTTTTACGATTGCGCCGGGCGTGAGCTTTTCTCCATTAACAGCCGTCGGAATGCCCTGCTCAAAGGCAATCGTAACCTCCTCCGGCTCATTCGGCGCTTGCTGCGGGGACTGCGTCATGCCGAACTCCACCAACTCCAGGCCGGCAACGGAAAGGTCCTCCAATTTGCCCGCCTCGTAGCTGATGTGCAGACAGTTTTCATCGGAACTATAGGGGCGCTGCTGGGTGGCTTTGACCGGGATGCCTCGCTGCTGGCAATAGGCGATCATCTCCTGCCGGCCTGGGAAGCGCTTTCGGAACCGTTCGATCCGCCAGGGAGCCACCACCCGGATGCCGGGCCAGAGGGCTTCGGCGGCCAATTGGAATCGGCATTGATCGTTGCCTTTGCCCGTGGCGCCGTGGGCGAAAACGTCTGCACCGACCTGGCGGGCCGTTTGCAGGCAGACCTTGGCGATCAAGGGGCGGGCGATCGAGGTGCCCATAAGGTACATTTGTTCATATTTCGCCTGCCATTGCAACACCGGAAAGGCAAAGTCCCGGCACAACTCCTCCTGGGCGTCGATCGCTCGGGCCGAGGCCGCCCCGATCCGCCGGGCCTTTTCCAAAATGGCCTCTCGGTCTTCGCACGGCTGGCCGAGATCGACATATACGGCGTGGACCTCGTATCCCTCCTCCAACAACCAACCCAAAATCACCGACGTATCCAACCCGCCGGAATACGCAAGCACACATCGGGCCATGGATGGAAATATCCTTTCAAGAAACGAAAAAAGAAAACGTCTTCCAACCGGCGTCCCGGAATCGCTGGGAGTAAAAAATCTATTGTGCCGTGGGAGGCTTCGATCGGCAAGGGGAACGCACAAGCACCCAGGCCGCGGAGACCCGCGTTTTACAGCTCGGGGAAAGGCCCCTGAAACACGGCCACCAGGCCGCTTTGTCCCCCCTAGGCTTTCTGGAATTTCCATTGGAGAACGTTCGACAAAATGACCCACAAGCTGGGCGACTCCGTTGGAAGAGTGCCTTGGGATAGCAGACAACGAATCGCCCAGCAAACCTAATCTACGCCGATTGTCCTTTTGGGTTTCAGCTCGTATGATAACTAACGTGGGGATCGGGCATAAAAAGCACAAGGGGGATATTTCCATGAGTAGTTTCGGAGATTTGGGGGCAGAAGTCCCCAAAGGAAGTTCCGGAACTAAAACTTCCATTATTTTCGATACATGGCCATTGACCAATAAAACTATTTTTTCGTAACTCTCCAATAAAAATACAGTTATGAGTACTCAGGCTGTTTGGCCGATGGGGGCGTTTTCGGAGTGGATTCGGACAGAAGACGCCCATGCGGCCTATCATTTACAGCTTTTGGCCCAGGCCGAGCGGGTCCTCCAAGGGGCGGAACCGGCCTCAGCCAACCAACGGGCCGATCTGGCCGAGCGGTTGGAACGCTGGCGATACCAATTGCTCCGGGAGCGGCAAGGTCAGCTTCGGCCCGAAGAGGTCCAATTGGCCGAGGTCTTGGACCTGACGGCCCATCGGCTGACAGGCCGACCGGCCCGCGCGCCCCGCTCGTTGCGCAAGGCTCTCCGGGACCCCGCATTCCACCGGGATTTGCTCCAGCAGGCCCAGGCAGGTTTAGACCCTGGTTTTCCACTGGATCGGCTCGTGGACGAGGCCCGTCGGCGGACCGAAGAACATTTTGCCGTTGCCGGCGTCCCAGGGGACGGCGGCCGCAAGCGGCGGATGTTCCTCTATGCGCCTCTGTATCTGTCGAATTATTGCATCAATTATTGTCTTTATTGCGGGTTTCGTTACCCGGAGGCGATCCCCCGTCGGCAGCTTTCCGCCCAGGAGGTCCTTCAAGAGGCGGAAGTATTGTATCAATGGGGATTTCGGCACCTGCTTTTGGTGGCGGGCGATTTTCCACGTCGAACCAATACCGACTATCTCGTGGATATTATCCGCCGGTTGCGCCAGCGGGGGTTCCAACTGGCCGTCGAGATCGCCCCGCAGACGACCTCTGGGTATGCGGCGATTCAGGCCGCTGGGGTCTGTGGGGTAACCCTGTATCAGGAAACATATCATGAAGATTTGTACTATCAATATCATCCCCGGGGCGTGAAGTCGGCCTACGATTGGCGGCTGGAAGGGCTGGAACGGGCCGCCGAAGCCGGCGTGGGTCGATTGGGTCTAGGTATTCTGCTGGGATTGGCCCCGCCGACGGAAGACCTGCTGGCCATGCTGCGGCACGCCCTCTACCTCCAGGAGCGATTCCCAGAGCGGATGTTGGCCTTCAGTTTGCCGCGGATTCACGACGTTCCCAGCAGTTTCCGGATTCCGTATCCGGTAAGCGACGAACAATTGGTCCGCTTTTACTGTGTGTTGCGAATTGCGTTTCCCCGGGCGGAACTGGTGCTATCGACTCGGGAGGCGGCCCCCCTGCGCAATCGCTTGGCCCGTATTTGCATTACTCAGATGAGCGCCGGCAGTTCCACCGCGCCGGGCGGCTATGTGAACAGAGGATTGGCCTCGGCCAATAGTACGCCGTCCGGCCCTGCGGCGTCCTCTTGGGAGACCATTGCTTTAGAATCCCCTTTAGAATCCCCGTCCCGCGAATCGGCCTCGGCGTCTTCCTCCTACGGCCAAGGGGCGGATCGGAACCTGCACCGCCAGCCGGGCGAACAATTTCCCGTGGCCGACCACCGCAGTCCCGCCGAAGTGGCCGATTGGCTCCGCTCCGAAGGGTTTCATATCGTCTGGCAGGGGCAAGAAGCGGGCCAGTGTCCGGAGTAAATCCGACGCCGGTGCATGGTTGGCATTTTTCCTTTACGGACGGGCGGCGCCCTTTTGGGTTTGCAGGATCAGCTCGGCCAGTTTTCGGCGGGCGGACTCCCAGGCCGCTGGGTCTGCATTCCACTCGAACCAGGAGGGCGCCAGCTCCCCAACAATTTTTTCCGCCTCCGCCGACCGGCCCAATCGCTCCAACAGGGCGAGATAGTCGTAGTCTTCAATGCCGTCTCGAAGGGCTTTCAGCCGAAGACTCGGCGCAACACCCTCAAATCCCACAGCCCTGGCCGGGTAAAGCATACTCCCTTCGCCGTTAAAGACAGGGCCTTTGCCTTCGGAACGGCGGTCGTAGGTCCAAGGCTCTGTCCAAGGGTCTTCGACCTGGTTCCAGAAGACCATGCTCCAATACAGAAGCCCCCGCATCCGATACCGCCAGGCAATCCAGGTGGGAATCCGATAATGGAGCAGCGGATAATCCGTATGCCACCAGGGCGTCGGCTTGCCTTGGCACAGGGCCGTGTAGGTCCAGATCATTTCGCCCAGGGCTTGCCGTTGGGCCGCGCTTTCCGGCTTAAAGAGGGAAAATAGTGGGCACCAAATATCCACCGCCCCATAGAGATCGCCCCACGCCTCGTTTTGCGTCCAGGTTTGTTCGACGACCAGGATTTTCACCTTGCTTCCGAGTCGCCGAATCGCCCGGCCCCAATGCTGTACATAACGATACTCTTCTTCATCGTTGGGTTCATCCCGAAGGTAAGTGTAAAAAAGGACCGATCGGTCGATCTTCTGGATGGCTTCGTCCCAGGCCTTAAACCATGCCTGGAGTTTTGCTTCCTCAGCCGATGGGTCCTTCACCGCACTGGAAGGATGCGGAATACGGTAGGCGTTGACATGATACCGATCCACAAACTCTTGGAAGGCCCTGATCTGTTCGTCCGGAATACGGAAGGCGCCGTCCGGCTGGGCCTGGGGAACCAAGGCGTCGGGGGGCGGTGTGGCGTTGATCCGATGTTCGCTGAGCAGTTGGGCGCATTGGACGTCGATCGCTGCCCAGTCTTTTGGGGCGGGTTCCTTGCCGGCTTTTTCACGCCGCCCGTAATACCCCCGCAGGGATGCCGCCGGGGAACCAAACGCCGTATATAAACTGGAGACCCTCGGCAATTCGAAATCCCATACGGTAAGTCGCACCGGAACCTCCGCGGTGCGACCGTCAGCAGCTAGGACCCGGTAACTGCCCTGATACAGCCCAGCCGGCGTTTTCGGCGGCACATAGATATCCACCAAAAAGCCGTGCGTCTCCTCCGGCGGCAGGTCGAACGGCATGGCCGTATAACGAGGCTTTTCCACCCGAAGGGCATCGGCAGGCAATCGGGCCGGGATCAAAGCGTCCGGATACCAATCGGGCTTGAACTCCGTGTTCCGATAGGTGGCGATGGTGATGTGGAGTTGATGTTGGCGGTAGAGTTGGGCCTGCTGGGCGCTCAGGCGATGGCCGCCCGGTCCGACTAAATCCCCAGGTTCCACCCGGACCCCGGATACCGGCGTTCCGCTGCGCAAGAGAATCTGAAAACTTTCCCATTCGCCCCGGCAGGCGGCCAAATCGACCTGCAAGTCCTGGCGTGGCGGACTGGACCGCAAAACCCGTTCCGTACGTGCCAACGTCCAGACCTGCCAGCTTTTTGGCTCCGCCGGTTTGGACTGGGCTTTTTGCCCCTCCGATTTTGGTTCGTCTTTTTGTTTGTCTGCTCCGAAGACCGAAACAAGCGAGACCGCCCAGACCGCCGCAATCCAGGCCGGCGCACCCGCCGTCCTCCAGGTCCCCAACAGAATCGTTGTCCTTCTGGCCCACATCGGCTTGCCCTTTGCGAAAAAGGTCTTAGAAGCTCTAACAAAACGAAGCCTCAAAAGATTCGACCTATTCTCCCCGCTGGAGGAAGTGTGTAGGAAAGGCCGTTTTGCTAGAGCCTCTTAAAAAAACGCCGTCATCTGCCGACCGGTTCGGTTTTCTTTACGCCAGAACAGCTTTACCACCGCAGCTAGCGTGTTAGCATACCCTTTCCAGGACGCCTAAGCAACCGGCTTCCACGTGGAGCAAACTTTTCCTGCTTGGCCGCCGATTTTTCCATTCACGAGATGTACGAAGCGCCCTCGTGTGGTATCATGGAATCGGCCCCGACGAGGACGCCGAAGAATATACTTTTTCCGGAAAGGACAATATTGGAACCGGATGGAGTATCTTGCCATTCCTGCACGGACAGGGCTCCAGAAAATGTCATTCCCGCGCAAGCGGGCATTCAGACTTCTGTGCGTCGGCATCTTTGAATCCCTCTCCCATTAGGGAGGACAAAGCAGCTCCTTCATGGTTTCCTGGATTCCTGGTTGCACTGGGATGACAGATTGACCGTTCGGCTAACCTGTTACCGAGGGTCTTATTCTTGAAGGGAGGACCGAATGATGAGAAGAAGACTGCGGCTGTTGGGTGCTGGGTTGGCGGTTTTGGTGGGGTTGGTGGGCGGATTGGTTGCAGCGGCGGAAGAGACGCCGGAGTGGAAGGTCGGCCTGGCTCGGGTGAAGATCACGCCGGAAGGGCCGATCTGGATGGCCGGCTACTCCGCCCGGAATAAACCGTCCGAAGGGGTGCTCCTGGACCTATGGGCTAAGGCCATGCTGCTGGAGGACAAGGCCGGACAGCAGGGCCTAGTGCTCTCGGCCGATGTCATTGGTTTCAATAAGCAGGTTTGGGATGCGGTAGTCGAGCGGGTGGGCCAGAAGACCGGCTTGAAACGGGAGCAGATCCTCTTGGCCCCTTCGCACACGCACACCGGTCCGGTCATTTCCCTGGGCGGCGAGAGCGGCTACAACATGCCGGAGGACCAGCAGAAGGTCGTCCATCAATATACGGAGAAGTTGGTTGGTCAATTGGCCGAGGCGGCGGCTGCCGCCTTGGCGGACCGAAAGCCGGCCCGATTGTCCTGGGGCTGGGGCGTAGCGCATTTTCCGATGAACCGCCGAGAGTTTACCTCACGAGGAGTGATTTTGGGCGTTAATCCCAGCGGCTATGCGGACCGCCGGGTCCCGGTCCTTCGGGTGGATGATGCGGAGGGCAAGCTCCGGGCGGTGCTTTTCGGTTGTGCGTGCCACTGCACGACGCTCACGGGCCAGCATTATGTGATTTCCGGCGATTACGCCGGGTTCGCCCAGGAGCATATCGAAAAGCAGTTCCCCGGAGTACAGGCGATGTTTATTGCCGGCTGCGGCGGCGATGCGAACCCGTATCCCCGAGGGGAAATCGAGCATGTTCGCAAACACGGGCCGGACTTGGGGGCCGAGGTGTGTCGGGTCTTGCAGGGGAAACTCCAGCCGGTGCGTGGCCCGCTTCGCACCCTCCAGGAATCGGCCGAGGCGCCGCTGCAACCTGTACCGCCGAAAGAAGAGTTGGAGAAGTTGGCCAAGGGGCCGTTCCATGTGGCCTATAACGCCAAACGGATGCTGGCCGCCCTGGAAGCGGGCAAGCAGATGCCGCCCTCTTTTCCTGTGCCGATTGCCCTCTGGCAATTCGGGGAGGATTTGACGTTGGTTGGTATTTCCGGGGAGGTGCTTGGCGGTTATGTGCTTCGGGTGGAAAAGGCCATTGGGCCGCTGAACCTTTGGGTGGCCGGTTATACGAACCAGGTGTTCGGCTATTTACCGACGGCGACGGCCATTGCCGAGGGCGGGTACGAAACCCGCGGCTTATATGGCCAGGTGGTGGGCTTTTTTGCTCCAGAGGCCGAAGAAGCCGTGGCGGCCAAAATCCGCCAATTGGCCGAAAAGGCAGGTCGAAAGATGCCCAGTCCGTAAGTCGGCCTTTGTTTTTCTGGGGAGATCGGCCCAGAGTAAGTTTTTCTGTTATGCCGGGGTTGGGGCATGGGGGTCTTCGGGGCCGTAGCGGCCTCGGTACTCATGCACCGGGTATTTTTGGGCGTTCTTTTGGAGTTTTTCCCGCACCGAGCGGGCCAGGTCAATCCCTAACACGTTGGTCAGGGCCAGGGCGTAGCAGACCACATCGGCCAATTCCTCGGCCACTGGCGTCAGGCGATCCGGCTGAGCGGCGATCTGACGCGATTCTTCTTGGTCGATCCACTGGAAGTGTTCCATCAGTTCGGCGGCCTCGATGGCCAGGGCCATCGAGAGATTTTTGGGGGAATGGAACTGCCGCCAATCTCGCTCCTCGACAAACTGGGCCACCCAGTCCCGGAGTTGCTGCACCGTCGTATGGGTATCTTCGGCCATGGGTTGGTGATCCTTAACCATTGGGCAAAAGTCCAGGGGTTTAGAAATAGAAACCCCGCTGTGCAAGGCTGTCCCGGCGACAGGCCGGCAGGGAATACTGTATTATACCCCAGTCAGTCAGACAAGTTTGGTTCGCCCAGGACGAACAACATACCGCCTGACAGCCGGGGATGCAAAGGGGTCTGCAGAAGCTGCCCCCGTAAGGAAGCGGCTTTCCAGGAGGGCCGCCTCCGCTTATTCATGGCGGAGGGCTTCGATCGGGTCCATGCGGGCGGCGCGCATGGCCGGGTAAAGGCCGAAGATCACCCCAATCGACACCGAAATGCCGAAGGCCAACGGCAGCGACCACGGCACGATCGCCGGTTCGACGGAGCGGATCATCTCGGGCAATTGGTTCATGACACGGGGCATGAGGGCATCCAGGGCGGCGCGCAATTGGGCGCTGATGGGCCGGCAGGTCAGGCCGCCCAGGATGCCGGTCAGGCCGCCTACGACCGAAAGGGCCACCGTTTCGATGAGGAACTGCCGGATGATGTCGCGTCGCTTGGCGCCCAAGGCCCGTCGGATGCCGATCTCGCGGGTGCGTTCGGTTACGGTGGCCAACATGATGTTCATGATGCCGATGCCGCCGACGATCAGCGAAATGGCGGCGATGAGGCCCAGAAAGATGATGAACATAAGCCGCGTCGTCCGGGCCTGCTCCAGCAGTTCCAGGGGAATCACCACCGCATAATCTTCGATTCGATGGTATTTGTCCAAGGTGGTGCGCACGAGTTCGGCTGTCTGCATGACGTTGGCGACTTGATCGACCCGAAGTGTAATTTGGCTGATCTGCACTTCTTCCCGCTCGAAGCTGCCGGGGCGGGAGGTTACGATCAGATCGCCGATCCGCTTCCACAAGGTTTGGATGGGGATATAGACGTCGCTGGAGAAATCCTGGGCGGCCAGCGATCCGCCGACGGCGGCCGTGGGCGCCCGGGGCTGCATGACGCCGACCACGACGTAATAGTCTTCATCGACATGGATAGTTCGACCCAGGGGATTATGATGTCGAAATAGTTGCGCCGCCACTTCGGCGGAGAGGACGCAGTAATTTTTTACCTCCAAGCCGTCTAGTTCGGAGAGGAATCGGCCTTGGGCTGTTTGGAGTTTGGTTACCTCGGCGTATTCCGGCGTGCATCCGACCAGGCGTCCGTCCACCTGCTGGTCCCCATACCGAAACCGCCGACGGATCTCCCGTATCGGAATGGCCCGGGTGATGCTGGGAATCGTGTTGCTGAGCCGGGCGTAGTCTTCCCGGGTCAACCCATACCGGACGGTCCGTTGTTGTTGGATGATGGCGGTGGGCGGTTTGAGGGAACGGACGATGATATTATTGGCCCCCAAGCTTTCGATCTGCTCCTGGGCCTTTCGGCTGATGCCTTCGCCGATGGCCAACAGCCACACGACGCTGGCCACTCCGATGAAAATGCCCAATACCGTGAGCAGGGACCGCAACGGGTGGAGCGAGAGACTTTTGAGGGCCAATTGCCAGGTGCGCAACCAGAGCAGCGTCATGGCTGGCGGCCCTCCTCAAGCCCGAGGGGAACTACACCGGCCGAAATGTGCGGCGGGGCGGCGTTGGAAGACACGTTGGCGGCGCCCGCGGCGGCGGACAGGGCGCCGGCGTTGGCAGGCAGAGGGTTCCCCCCGGGGGCAAACGCAGGATTCGGCTGGTCGCTTTGGATGCGGCCGTCCCGGAGGCGGATCAGGCGTCGGGCCCGTTGGGCCACATCGGGTTCGTGGGTAACCAGGATGATGGTTTTGCCTTCCTGATGAAGCTCGGCGATCAGGGCCAGGATTTCTTCGGTGGTGGCCGAGTCGAGGTTGCCGGTTGGTTCGTCGGCCAAGATAAACGAGGGATCGTTCACCAGACTTCGGGCGATGGCCACCCGTTGCTGTTGACCGCCGGAAAGTTGCGTGGGCCGATGGTGAAGTCGTTTGGCTAGCCCCACCTTCTCGGCCAGTTGTCGGCAACGGGCGCGGGTCTTGGCGTTCCACCGGCCGCTGTAATAGAGCGGGACTTCAATGTTTTCCAACACCGTAAGCTGCGGGATCAGATTGTAGGATTGGAAGATGAATCCGATCCGTTGGGCCCGAACTTCGGAAAGGTCGTTATCGTTCAATCGACTCACATCGACGCCGTCCAGCAAGATGGTTCCCGAAGTCGGTCGATCCAAGCAGCCCAGCAGATTCAAAAGCGTACTTTTGCCGGAACCGGAAGCGCCCATAATGGCCGCATATTCACCACGGGCGATGTCCAAACTGATCCCCCGCAGGGCGTGGACTTCCACGCCGTCCATGGGATAGGTTTTCCAGACGTTGCGGATCGAGGCGGCCAGGGGCGTCATTTTTCGGGTCCCGGCGGGGATTTGGGTTCTTGTTTGGAGCGGAGGATAGCCCGGCCGCGGAGCCACTCGGCCAAACTGACGCTTCCGTCCTCATCCATATCCAGGGCGGTAAAATGCGGGCGCAGCGGTTCGGGGAGTTCCTCCCGGCTGAGACGTTCGTCGTGGTTTCGATCGAGTTTTCGGAACATCTCCGTGGGATTCTGTTTGGGGGCCTCGGAAGACTTTCCTTTGACTTTGGGGCGATCCGGTTTTCCACGGGTGGAAGCAGATTGCGCCGGCAGATCGGGTAGAGAAACTTTATCCCGATACACCGCGGCGTTCAGCACCACCTCTTCGCCTGTGCGAAGGCCCACCCCCGCTTGGCCTGGCTGCCGGGAGTCCGATCCGACCTGCACCTGCCGAGCCGTCCACGATTGGCGTCCGGAAGCGGTAGAGGCTTCGACCGCCCGAAGCGTATGCCAAACAGCAGGATCCGATTCCAACACGTAATGCTGCTCCTCCAGAAGAAAAACCGCCTGGATAGGAAGCATCTGCTCATCTTCCACCGCCGCATCCTCCGAAGGTTGACTCGATACCGGTCGAACGCCCCATTGCTGGCCGTCGAAGACCAGTCGAACCGGTTTGCCCTGATATTCAAACACCGAAGGCGCCATGACCGGAAGCGACGCTCCAGGGACTCGGACCGTAGCCTGCCGACCTGCTTCCGAAAGGATCACCGCCTGCTGGGACTCCCAACCGGTTTCCGTTCGCTGAAGCACGAACGCCCGCCCTGCAAACTGAAACACCACCGGAACGGGCAGCTCCACCAGATCGCAAACAACCACCGATTGATCGTTCGAGGGACCGAGTTGCACTTCGCGGGCCTCCCACGTTCGGCCGTTGCGGACCACACAATAGTATCGGCCCTGGTGCTCAAAGACGGCCTGGATCGGCAGTTGCAATACGTCATTCAATTCCTCCACGCGGATATGGACCTGGGCGGTCAACCCCGGTTTGAGCCCCTGCATCGGGGTTTCGATCCGCACCAGGATTTCATATTCCTTCACGTCCCCTCGAAACCACATCGTCGGCGCCGGATATTCGCTCACCGAGGTTACTTCGCCCTTTAAGGCCGTTTCTGGGAAGGCGTCCAGCCGAATCTCCGCCGGCATTCCGACCCGAATCCGGGAAATCCGCGTTTCGTTGACGCGAGCTTTGACTTGCATATTCTTCGGATCCGGAAGACGAATAATCACCTGATTTTCCCGCACCAAAGTCCCCGGTTCGATGATGATGTCCTGGGAGCCTTGTCCGGTTACATTGGCATAGACCACCTCGCCGGCCCGTTCCGCATAGATGACGCATTTCGCAAGTTGTTCTTCGATGCGGCGGAGTTGTTGACGATCCAATTCGTAGGCTTGTTTTCGGGCGGCTAGTCGGGCTTCAGCTATCTTGATCTCGCTTTCCAGTTCTTTCAGTCGCTTCGGCTTGGTGTATTCCTGGAGCACCTTGAGTTTCAGTTGGGCCGCCTCCAGATCGTTCTGCGCCTTTTGCAAGGCGAAGCCCTCGGCTTCCATCTGCTGTTTGGTGATATAGCCCTTGGCGGCCAGGCGCTCGCTATACGCCACGTTCTCCCGAGACCGGCTCACCTCCTGAGAAGCCAATAGAATTTCATTTTGAATCTTTTTCTCTTCCAGACGATATTGGCCCTCCAGATATTCCTTTTGACTGACGCGAGCGGTCTCCAGGGCGTTTTCGGCTTCGGCCAACAGGGCTTCGCTTTGGGCGCAGGCGATCTCCTGTTTGGTGCGGTCCGACTCCAGCCAGGAAGAATCCAAACGGACAAGGAAATCGCCTTCGTTGACGTACGTTCCCTCCGGTACGATGTCCAGGATCATCGTGCCGGCGGTTCGCATGGACTGCACTTCGCAGCGGACTTCGTAATTGCTGGCGCTTTCAACGGCGCCGCGTTCGGTAACCGTATGGACAAAAGGCCCCCGGGCGACCTGCACCATGATCGGCGTCTCTTCGTCTGCCGACCAGGAAGCCCCAGGCCACATCCACCATACGCCTCCCCCAACCGCCAGCACCGCCCCGGCTAACCACACAAACCGCTTTGCCCATCGACCGAGTCCACCGGCCAATGCGGATGAGCGTACCTCTTGTTCCATCTGGTCCGTCGTCATGGGCAGGCTCCTTATGAACTGTGATACAATCGGCCGCTTCTGGTCCGTTTCCGGTTTCGTCTCCCAGCAGCCAACCTCCTCACAGAACCCTCGCGGAAATCTTCGAGGCGGGAGAATTTCTTAACCTTTTCTTCCCTAACCCCCATTCCGGCTAATCTAAAAATGCGGATCACAAAGGCGGGATATTTTTTGGCAGGAAAACACCAACCCATCTTGGGGGGCTAAACGCCCATTGCCTCTTCTGGCGTATAGGCTTTCTCTTTAATTATTTTAACCCCACTCCGCCGGAAAAGAAACGCCTTTTCCCAGTCTTTCCCTTCTCTCGGCCTGCCCCGTGGGGGCAATGGACACGTCGGTCATGCACGCCTCTGCCTTTGGCGCCAGAGCGATTCCCGGACTTTTGGCCCGGCTGAGAAACTGGTATGATACGGCGGAGGTTGGGGGCGGCGGCAAGATGTTCGGAAGCCCTTCTGCAGAAAGGGCAGCAGAAGATGATATACTTTTGTTCCAAAATCCGACGGCCATTCGTTGTACTTCGGGTCCTGCTGCTTATGGGGACGATAGCAGGGGCGGCCCTTTTGGCCCCTCCAACTGCCAGGGCCGACTATAGCTTCCAAGTCCCTCAACTGGAAATGCAAGTCTTCGTTCAGCCGGACGCCTCGGTCCGCATCCAGTATCAGATTCTCTTCGCCAATAACCCCGCTGGGAAAACCATCGACATTGTCGATATCGGCGTCCCGACAGCGGACTATGATTGGAAAAACGTCCAAGCTACTTGCCGGGGACATCCCGCTCAGAAAGTTCGGCCTTCCGAATACGTAAACCCTGGTTTTGAGGTCCATCTTGGTGCGGGTCAAATCCCGCCCGGCCAAAAGGGACTCTTCCAGACCGAGTTTACCGTCCGAAACCTTGTCTTCCAGGACACGACCCGCAGCGATTACGCCTCGTTGCGCATTACGCCCACCTGGTTCGGCCAGCAGTTTGTAACCGGCACGACCCATCTGAAATTGGCCGTCCATTTGCCCCCCGGCATTAAGCCGGAAGAAGTGCTCCATCAGGGCCAGCCGTTTTCCGACAAAGCCCTGTTTCAAAACCATGTAGTCGTCGTCTGGGAGTGGCCGAACACCCGCCTGACCAAGGAACATCTGGTGGGCGTGTCGTTTCCCAAACGTGTCCTGGAGCGAGTGATCCGGCAGACGGCCTGGGACCTATTCCTGCATTGGTTCCGGAATTCGACGGGCGCTCGATGGACGGTTGGCATTGTTTTCCTGGTGCTTTTCGGGATCGTATATTTTCGGTTTACCGGCGGGACGGGCGGGTCGCTTTTTGTCATTCTAAGCATTGGGGCGGTGATCCTGTTTATTTTCAGTCCGGGCTGGCAACTGGCCTCGTTGCCGATCGTCATCGCGCTGCTGGTTTTGAATGAATGGGTCATGCGGCGCCGGCCCCGAGGGTATTTGCCGCCGATCGCCTATATCGAAGGCGGCGGGATCAAACGGGGCCTCACCGCGCCGGAGGCCGCCTGCCTGTTGGAACTCCCCTTGGGGCGGGTGTTGGGCCTGGTGATTTTCGGCCTGCTGAAAAAGGGGATTCTCCGCCAGGTCTCGGACGATCCGCTGGTGGTAGAGGTCGTAGAGGACTTTCGTTTCGAGGGCCGGGCTGGCGTCGCCGCTGCTGGCTTGCCCAGCAGTGCAGTCGCCGCATCGGCCGACGCCCCCGCCCCGGCGGAAACCCCAGCCGCCTTCTACCGCCGGGTAGCCCAGGAAAAAGGCGTGATCCTCCACAGCTATGAATATCCGTTCCTTGCGATGTTGGAGGCCCATCCGGGCCGGCCGGTCGAAAAGATCGATTTCAGCTCTGCGCTGCGTCAATTGGTCGAACGGGTAGCGGAACGGATGAAAGGCTTCGATCTGGAGCAGACCAAGGAGTATTATCGGTGGGTGGTGCGTCGGGCGGTGGAGCAGGCGGGCGCAATCGGAGAAATCCCACAGCGCCAAGAACATCTGGACCGGCAGTTTGAATGGGTGCTGATGGACGACGATTGGCCGACCGTGTTCGTCGGCCCCTATCGACCGCCCTGGATGCGAGGGCCGATAGGTCGCACCGCCGGTCCAGTGATTCGGCCGGTGTGGCAACCTGCCGCCCCTATGCCGACCGCTCCGACGCCGGCGCCTCCGCCGTCGATTCCCGGTCAGACGACGGCCAACGATGTGGCCGCCTCCTTTGCCGGTTGGGCTGAAAACACCTTCGGACGGTTGGCCTCCTCGCTAACGCCCGGCTCGCTTAATCTGCCGACGGCTTCCGGCGGATTTGTCGATCTGAGCGGCTTTGACCGAGTAACGGGCGAATTTTTCAAGGCCCTGGCCGAGGCCCGCAGCTCCGGCGGCGGGGGCGGCGGTTGCGCCTGCGCCTGCGCCGGCTGCGCGTGCGCCTGCGCCTGCGCCGGCGGCGGCAGGTGAAAAAATCTCTCCGAACCGGCTGAACTGGGAGGAACTAGTGAGGTTTCCTTTTCCGTAATATTTCAGCCGAATGCAAAGGAGGTTAACATTTTAGCCGAATGCAGTACTTTGTCATTCCCGCGCAAGCGGGAATCTCGTTGTGGACTGTTTCGCTATCTGGACTGCCGTTTGCGATCGCTTCAGGATGCCAGCTCCCAGCGATAGCGGTTGCCATGCCACAACGCCCTCAAGAAAAGCCCCGCTTTGCGTTCGAGGGCCTATCGAAAGTCCAAAGACACCCCCTTATGGGGGGGGATTGGCCCACCGATGCCTTGAGCCGGCTTTTTCTTTTTTGTCCCCTTTTCCGGGCAAAATCGTTGCAATCCCCTCCCTCGGTAAGTATCCTAAAAAGAGGAATCTTCCAGAAGCTTATAGAAGCTCCGGCGTTTTTTGGGCGAAAGGCCCTATGGCTGGGGGAAATACAAGGGGGCCATAGGGAAGTATTTCTCGTTCAACCAATGGGGGAAAAGTTCCCAGCCTTCGCGAAAGGATGGAATTATGTTTACTTGTTCCGCCCACCCAAAGAAAAACCCTTTCGGCCGAGAAGAGGTTTTCCGGTTCGGCTTCTTGACGGCAAAACGGCTCGGGCTGGCCGTTGCCCTGCTGGCAGCAATTGCCCCTGCCAGCGCCTGGGCACAGACGGTTTATACCTGGTACGGCTCGGTAAGCTCCGACTTTAGCAACTCGGCCAACTGGAAGAATAACCAAGTCGCTCCCACGGGCACCAATGGCGGCAATCCCTGGAACGCCCGGATTACCGTGGGGGATGGAAGCAACACTCCCGTTTTCCCACTTTATTATACCTCCGCCCAGGGCTATACCCTTTATGCCGCCAGCGGCGGCGGCACTTCCGATCGGTCGCTTTTCATTGCCACAGGCACCAATGGGGCTATGGAGATTCAAGGCGGCACCTTTGAAAGTCGGGCGGTCGGTGCGGATGGGATGGCCAACGCCGCCACTGGCTCGTTGACGATCAACGGCGGTGCGTACATCAATACGGAAGGAACGGGAGCGAGAACTTTTCTGGTCATTCACGGCGGCGGGGGGAGCGGTACGCTCACCATCCAAAGCGGTACGTTTGCCGTCCATACATTGAAGTTCGGCGATTCGAGCACTTCCACAGGCACAGGGTATGTGTATCTCAACGGAGGGTTGTTATCCGTCGGTACGATTGTTGATAGCGGAAACGCCGTTTCCTATGTGTACCTGAACGGCGGCACGTTGCAGGCCCGGGCCGAGACTACCACCTTCCTCAACAACCTGGACAATGTCTATGTGAGCACCGGCGGTGCGATCATCGACACCCAATCCTACAGCGTAACCATTCCGGTGGTCTTGAAGCACGACCCGGCCGGCAGCTCCCCCGACGGCGGACTTACCAAAAAAGGTGCCGGCGGACTCATCCTCTCGGCCGCCAACACTTATACCGGGACAACTACAGTGGAAACCGGGATCCTGAAGATTAGTCATTCCCAAGCTCTGGGCGCCACCGACGGCGGTACGGTAGTCAACCAAGGCGCCCAATTGGCCCTGTCCGGCGGTATTACCGTTACAGGCGAAGCCCTGACCCTCTACGGCCAAGGACCTGGAAATGTCCACGGATTGTTCGCTGCTGGGGGCGGCACGAACACGTGGGATGGTCCGATTACCCTGGCCGCCGCCAATGTGCGCATCGGCGCCGGCAGCGGCCAAACGCTGGTAATTTCCGGCGTCATCAATGACGGAGGCAACGGCTACGATCTGATCATTCGCAACACCGGCGGCGAAACCATTCTGAAAGGCGCCAATACCTATACCGGGCCGACGCGCGTTTTTGTCGGCACGGTCAAGATCGACGGCGGCGACAACCGGCTGCCCACCGGCTCGGTCCTGCAAATCGGCAATACCAGCAACGTGGATTGGGCCACTTTCGATCTGAACGGCTACAACCAGCAAGTGGCCGGCCTGGTCTCTGAAGGTACCACCATGACGATGACCGTTACCAATAGCTCGGCCACTGCCGCCACCCTGACGATAAACAACAGCACAGATCGAACCTACGGCGGCGTCATCACCGGCAACCTTTCCCTGGTCAAGCAGGGCACGCCCACCCAGACCCTTTCCGGCTCTAGCGCCAATACTTACACCGGCACGACCACGGTGCA
>JAKPGL010000074.1 GCA_029550925.1 Planctomycetota bacterium | reverse complement strand
GAGCGTAGAGCGACTGAGGGTGGGGGGATGCGAAAGAAGGGATTCCTCCAGGGGAGTGGGGCGAGGCGTGCGAACTGTGTGGCGAAGAAGAGAGCCGATCCAAAGGGTTAAAATTCCGAGACCAAGCATGGCAATCAGGGCAAAGAGCAGACGAGCGGGAAAGCGCGGATGACGCGTTTGCTGGGAGGTGGAAGGGAGGAGGAAAGACATGGAAAGGAAGTGACCTTTGGTTTTTGGAGGTGGTAGTATGACGGAGAAGAAACCGGAAAACAAGCCGAGGTACAATACCCTTTGAGGAGGCCAATATGATCGAGTCGTTTCGACGGCTGCTACGGAGTTTCATTCATGCCTGGGAAGGAATTTGCATTCTGTTTGTAACCCAGCGCAACATGCGCATCCATCTGGTGGCGGCCTTTGGTGCCATCGGGGGTGGCATCTGGCTGAGGCTTTCCCGGTACGAATGGCTCTGGGTTCTTTTGGCGATATCCCTGGTGATCGTGGCCGAAGCCCTCAATTCCGCGATTGAGTTTGTGTGCGATCGACTTTCGCCGGATTATGATCCACTCATCAAGAAGGCCAAGGATACGGCGGCCGGGGGTGTATTGATAGCGGCTCTATTGGCGGTTGCGATTGGAGTGGGCGTATTCGGACCTCGGCTGACCCGGCTGTTGACCTGACGAGCCTTATTCGCCGATGCCCTCGAACAAGACGGTTGAAAGATAACGTTCGCCCGCATCCGGGAGAATAACCACAATCGTTTTGCCGGCAAAGGTTTCTTCGGCCGCTACACGCACGGCGGCCGCCACGGCGGCGCCACTTGAGATGCCGGCCAGAATTCCTTCTTCCCGTGCCAGGCGTCGCGCCATGTCAACCGCTTCTTCGGATGTCACTCGTTCAACCCGGTCCACAAGAGAAAGGTCGAGGGTATCGGGAATGAATCCGGCGCCAATCCCTTGGATTTTGTGGAGCCCCGGTTTGAGGTCCTGGCCCGCAAGTTTCTGGGAGATGACCGGACTTTCCACCGGTTCAACGGCGACTGAAAAAAGGGGCTTTCCTTTGACTTTTTCGAAGAAACGAGAAACGCCCGTGATGGTTCCGCCGGTTCCGACGCCTGCCACAAGGATATCCACCTGTCCGTCCGTATCGTTCCAAATTTCCGGTCCGGTGGTGGTTTCGTGAATGGCGGGGTTGGCCGGGTTTTTGAACTGCTGGGGCATGAAGTAGCGGGAGGGATCGGATGCAACAATGGATTCCGCTTTTTGGATGGCGCCGCGCATTCCTTCGGCTCCCGGCGTAAGCACAAGCCGGGCACCAAAAGCCGCCAGGACGCGTCGGCGTTCAAGGCTCATGGTTTCGGGCATTGTGAGGGTCAATTTATAACCCCGGGCGGCCGAGACATAGGCGAGCGCGATACCGGTGTTGCCGCTGGTGGGTTCGACGATCTCCACGCCGGGCTTGAGGATTCCGCGTTTTTCGGCGTCCCAGATCATAGCGGCCCCAATTCGGCATTTGACCGAGTACGCGGGGTTACGGCCTTCGATTTTGGCAAGCAACGTGGTACCTGTTTTTCTCCCGATGCGGTTGAGGCGGACGAGGGGCGTATTGCCGATCGAGGCGGCGTTATCGGGATAGATGCGGCTCATGGGGCTCCTTCTTGCAAGAATTATCTTTGTGCAGCCCGGCGAAGGGCCTGGTCTATGTCAGCCTTAAGGTCTTCGAG
>JAKPGL010000045.1 GCA_029550925.1 Planctomycetota bacterium | reverse complement strand
AGCCCGTTGAACCTATTTTCCACGGTAGCCCTCCACCCCACGTATCAATACACCGGCTCGATCGGGCCTTATCCTAGCGGCACCCCCAATGACCCGAACCGGACGAAACTAACCGACGGCGTCTTCGGCAGCACCAGTATCGACGACGGCAAATGGGTCGCCTTCCGGGATCCGCTTGGTTATGGCAACGACAATGGCGAGCCCCAACCGCAGATCGACTTTTCCTTTGGCTTGTACGGCCTCCGCATCACGGACCTCCAGGTGCAATATCTTCGGGCGGCAGGAGCAGGCATTTTTGAGCCGTCTTCCCTGGTGGTCGAGTTCTACAAAGATCCAGCATTTAGCCAAATGGTGGGGACATATACCATCACCGGGTTTGCCTCCACCGATGGGGTATTCTACAAGACGTTTACTTTCCCCGCCCCGGTGTATGCAGAATATGCTCGACTGAAATTTTACAATGTCCAAGAATGGACCTGGCTGGGCGAGGTGATGTTCTTCGGCAGCGTGCCGGAGCCGAGTAGCTGGGGGTTGATGGTTTTGGGTGTGCTGGGCTTGGCGGGCCTAGGGCTTTTCCCCCGCCGGAAAAAAAGCTAGAATAATCCTCGGTAGCTTTTGGCTTCAGAGGAACCCCCTTGCTGGCTAAGCTAGCAGTCTGCCAACCGAACGGGTCAGGAAGGGCGTGGTTGGCTTCTTCAGAGGAAGGAATGGCAATGCACAGCGATCTTCCAGCAAAAAGGCGCACTTTTCGTCTGTCCCTACATGGGTTCACGTTAGTCGAACTTTTGGTGGTGATTGCGATTATCGGGATTTTGATTGCGCTATTGTTGCCGGCGGTGCAGGCGGCCCGGGAGGCGGCCCGACGGGCCCAGTGCCAAAACAATCTCAAACAGATCGGCCTGGCCCTGCACAACTACCACAACACCCACAAAATCTTTCCGCCCAGTTCCACCTGGATCCCCGAAACCGCCGACAACATCCAGACGGCCAACAACCGGAATCTCCGGGCCAATTGGGTGATTCTGATCCTGCCGTTCCTCGAACAACAGCCCTTGTACGAAAAGTTCGACCTCAACAAACCCATCCCCGATGATACCGATACGGTGGTCGGCGGCGTAGTGAAGAACAACCGGGTGGCTCGCGGCACGCAACTATCGGTAATGATGTGTCCGAGCGACCCCTATAACCGGAACCTTTTCAACGGATCGGCCAGTTCTTCGACGAACCAAATGGGGGACGGCTGGGCGCGGGGCAACTATGCGGCCAACGCCGCCCTGGGATTTATGACGGCGACCTGGCACAGCGGCGTCTCCTCAGCAGCTTTTAGCAGTTCTCAGGGCTGGCAAAGCCCCACCACCCGCGGCGTGATGGGCGCCAATACGTCGCTATCGATCGAGGAAATCCGCGACGGTACGAGCAATACGGTCCTGGTGGCGGAGATCCGGGCCGGCCTGACGGCCTATGATTCTCGGGGCGTTTGGGCCATGAGCGGCGGGTGTCCCAGTGCGTTGTGGGCGCACGGCTGGATCGGCGACGACTACGGCCCAAATAACCTGAATTCTCGCGCCGACGATGTGCTCGGCTGCCAACATTTGTGGGACCAATTCGGCGGCGAATATGAACTGGCTAAGAAGGGAATGCCTTGCTCGTCGCCCGGCACACCTGGCTATCCGAACTTTCAGCAGACGGCCCGTAGTATGCATCCGGGCGGGGTGCATGTGTGCCTGGCCGACGGAAGCGTTCGCTTCATCAGCGATTACATCTGGGTTCGGCCCAGCAGTACGAGCAACTTTTCCACGTGGGATCGGCTGATGCTGTCGGCCGACGGCCAGCCCCTGAACTCCGACGCCTATTAACCCCATCTGGATTTCTTCCCAAGGGCAGCCGCCGACGGGAAACACCTCCCAGCGGCAAACCATCGCAAAGGGGAGGACCTTCAGCGAAGGCTCTAGGCAGGCCTGCCTGGTAGGTTACTCCGCGGTGAAGAGGGTCTTTATCCAAAGCCCCCCACAAAGAGGGGGCAGGCTTCTTTGCCCTGTTTTCTTCGCTTTTTTCGTAAAGGGCCCCCTTTCTCTGTAGGCTATCCAAGGGAAAAATGATAAAATAAAAAGGGTAGGCATAGGACTCTTGAGGTTGGTTGCCTGCAAGCCAGCTTTCCGGGCCAGGCCGACAAGGGCGCAACACTTTTCCATACCCAGGAGTAGAACCGATGTGTCGGCCTTGCAACAGCATTGGGATTGAGGAGTTTTCTGTGGATCGGCTGTTCTTCAACGCAACTCCTTCCAGGCAGAAAAAAGTCCAAGCCTTCGCAAAACCGGATCGACCGCCGGCCGATCGCTCCCGTCGGAACCTGCTGGTCCGCCGGGCCGGTTTGACCTTGATCGAAATGCTGGTGGCCACCACGATCACCCTGATGATGATGGCCGCCGTGGTGCAGATTTTTGCCATGATCGGCGAGACGGTCAACGACTCCCGGGCGGTGCTGGAGTTGAACGAACAGCTCCGCGGCGCGGCCCGCCGATTGCAACTCGACCTGGAAGGCGCTACCGCTCTGATGACCCCGCCGGTCAGCTTAACCGATGCGCCAGGGTATTTCGAATACGTGGAAGGGCCGGTCGGCGTCTCGATCCAACCCCATGCGGCGGCCAACGATTCGACCACAGGACTGCCCGATACGGCCGTCATCGACTTCGACGACGTGCTGATGCTAACCACCCGGAGCGCGGATCGGCCGTTTCTGGGTCGGCTCAACGACGTGCTGGTGGAGTCGGACGTGCTGGTGGAGTCGCCGGTGGCGGAGGTAGCCTGGTTTGTGCGGGGCGGTCGGCTCTATCGACGGGTGCTGTTGGTCCTGCCCCAGGCCAGCTTCGTCTCGCAGGATCGAACCACCTTCTATCAGCAGAACGATATTTCCGCCCGATGGGATTCGACCGCGGGCCGAATTGTGGCCAACAATTTGCAGGACCTGTTTTTACCGAAAAACCGCTACGCCCATCCTCAAGCCTCGCCTTTTGATATTCGCGCATGGGGGCAGTTTATCGGACTGCCTACGTTAGGAGAAACCTCCCATCCCACCCGACCATGGGTCAGCCCCACGCCGTCCACGCCGCCGTCGGTCAGTACGCCGATTGACCTGCTGCTGAATCCTCAACCCCGCGACGGCGCCCTTACCGGAGGAACGCTCGGCACCCGGGCCTACGAGGACGTGATTCTGGATCATGTGGTCGGCTTTGACGTGAAGATATGGAATCCTTCCGCTCCGGTGTATGACCAAACCGGCGCCCCAGTCGCTTACGGAAATTATGTGGACTTGAATTCAGGGCACGATACGTACCAATGGTTTTCTTCCTATATGGCGTGGGTTTCCAGCACAGGAAACCTGAGGTTTGACGGGTTCGATAACAACAACGACGGCCTCGTGGATAACGCCCTGGAATCTTCGCCGTTTATGTATCCGCGGGGGATTCAGGTGAAAATCCGCGTCCGGGAACCCGACAGCCGACAGGTCCGCGAAGTCACCCTGATCCAAGACTTTTTGCCGAAATAGCAATCACCCCCGGCGGCCCGGGGCTATCGCAACACGGGAAAGGAATTGGTAAGATCGTTTTCGCGCCCGCTCCGCACCGCAAAGGATGTCGGGCAGGGGAAGCCAGATTTTTTCACGTGGGTATCGGAATACATAGCACGAGGCGTCTATGGCCATGACCTGTCCCCGGTGCGGAGCGGGTTTGGATGTAACGCTCTTTGAGTTTGGCCGATCGGTGCAGTGTCCGTGCGGCCAATGGGTCGATCTTCAGTCCGGGCACCGGCGTTGCACAGGGGTTGGCCTTTTTCCTGTCGGCCAAAAAATACTCTCCTCTCATCCGTCGAACGTTTTTAAGGAGACCGCCATGCCAGAACAACAGATCGGACGAGTAACCCACTATTTTGGCAATATCCAAGTGGCCGCCATCGAAATCACCGACGGCGTGCTCCGGGTGGGCGACACCATCCGCATCAAAGGCCACACTAGCGATTTTACCCAGACGATCGACTCCATGCAGATCGACAAAAAAGCGGTCCAAGAGGCCGTGGCCGGGCAAACCATCGGCATGAAAGTCAAAGAACACGCCCGCCCCCATGATCTGGTGTTTAAGGTCGAACCCTGAAGACGTGGGATTCTTTTTTTCCGAACAGCAAAGAATAAGCAGCTCTCGGCTGGTATTTCCGCCCTGCTTCTAAGCAATTCGGTTTGCATTTCTATCGGGAGACCGCTCTATTCCAGCCGGAAGGTTTGGCAGACCAGGCGCCACAGGCGGCCGGCCAGGGTGAGGTTTTCGGTGCGGACTTTGGCCAGGCCGGTCATGCCCGGCTGAAGCAGCCCCTCCGTATTCTCCAAAAGCACCCGAGCTTGATACGTTGGTCGGCCTCGTTGTTGGTCTTTCTGCCAGTCTCTGGAATCCGGTGGATTTTCCTCGTGGAAGGAAAGTCCCCAGTGGGTTCGGGTCATTTTCGATCGGCTCACCTCGGCAATTTCTAAACCCGCCGCCCCGCTTTCGGTCTGGCGATACCGGATCGGCCAGTCCGGGTAGGCGTCCAGGAGGATATTGACCGGCTGGCCTTCCTGGAGTAGTTTCACGTCGGCCTGATCCACCAGGAGCACCGCTTCCATTCGGGCCGGTTCGCCCACCTGACAGAATAAAGTTCCCGGGCCCAACCAGGCCCCTAGATTTTTCGGCTCAAGCGGCGAGCCGGTCCAGGTGGGCAATCGTCCAAGCGGGGTTTCGCCGTCGGTCCCCGGCTGTTCCAACTCTTTGTTGGGCGGAGCAAACACCATACCGGCCTTTGGCGCAACCAATTTCAACCGGCTTAAATCTTCTCGACGTTTGGACAGTTGGTCTTCGACGGCCCGCAGGGCCTCTTCCAATTGCCGAAGCTGAGCCCCGGCTTCCGGGTCCCGATGCTGTTGCCACCGGACCGTTTGCACCCGAAGCTGGTATTCCTCTCGCAGCGATTCCAACCGGGCAATGTCCCCTTCCGCATCTGGGTTCTGAAGTTCCGCCAGGAGTTGCCCGGCGGATACCCATTGCCCCGGCCGAACCGCTATCGAAACCAACCGACCCGGCGCCTCGACATACACACTGGCTGCTCCCGATGGCCGAATCTCCACCGGACAGGTTACGTAGTGCGGCAGCGGGATGGCCAAGGCGGCCAGCACTAGCAACCCCAGCACAGCCAGGCTAAGCATGGCCCGGCGGCGGTCGATCCGGCCTGTAGCTCCCGGTGTGGCGAAAAAGCGAATCACTCGGTATCCCGGCCACCCCACCAGGCCCACCAGCGTGGCTCCAGCCAATGCCTGCCCCACCACTTGAAGCCGGACCGGCGCCAGCGCCTTGTACAAAAACCACAAAATCCCCGCCAGCACCAACCACCGATACACCGCAGCCGCCGCCGCATACCAAACCAACCATCCCCAATGCCGATCAGGCAGATAGCGGTCTTTCTGTTCCGGCAGTCCCAGCAGCCATCGGCCCGCCAATCGCCCCAGCATCGCCGAAGCCTTTTGTTGCAGGTTCGGGGTTTCCACCAGATCGGCCAGCACATAATAGCCATCGTATCGCAGGAGCGGATTGCCGTTCAGAAACACGGTATTGACCGATCCGACTACCATCGCGGCCAAGGCCAATTCCTGAAGCAGTCCCGGTTCGGTCCACCACCAGACGATCGTAGCCAAACTGGCCAGCAGCAATTCCACATAGATGCCTGCCGCCGCCACGGCTGCTCGATGCCATTTACTTTTCCATAGCCATGCGTCCGACACATTGCAGTACAGGCACGGCGTAAACACCAGCAGCATGAGGCCCAATTCCGTACACGCGCCGCCCAGTCGTTTGCAGACCAACGCATGGCCCAACTCATGGCAGACCTTCATCCCGGCCAAAACCGCCATCAACGCCGGCAGATTGCCCAGATGGAAAAACTCCCGGAATTCGGGCAGCCGGGCAACGAACCGATCCCAATGCACCAGCACACTGGTCAAGGCCAAGACCATCAGCAGACAACCGACCAAAACGGCCGCGGGCGAAAAAAGCCAGCCCACATACGGCAGCAACCGATCCAAAAAAGCGTCCGGATTGACGCCCCGGAACCGGAGCGCCAGCAGGTTGGCGGTTCCGGCCAAGAGCCGCCATCGACGCCGCTCCTGAGCCTGCCGATAAAGTTCTGCTCCTTGGCCTCGCCTGTCGGAAAGCACCAAACCGGCCTGATGGAGCATCGCGACAAACCGGTGGATTTCGTCGGCCCGGATGGTGCGGGGTCGGAATCGAAGGGCAAACTCCTGTTGCATCTGCTGGAGGCTATGGCGCCCGTCGAGCATCTCAAACAGGATATACTCTTCCTCTTGGAGCCGAAAATACTCAAGCCCCACCGGGTCTTTGATCACCCAGCAGGGCCGACCTTGAAATTCCCGAGGATACACTTCCACATCCGGCCGACGCCGCACCGGCAACGCCCGCTCCGTACTGGAACCCATCGGACTTCCCGGCGCACCGACCGCCATCACCAGGTCCTTCTCTTCCTGCGGGTTACGGTCCCTGTTTGGCCCCTTGGATGTGTACGGTAACCTCGGCCAGCAGCCCCGGCAGCAGGAGCCAGTGGTCGCCTTCTTTTCGGTTTTCCACTTCCGCCCAGAATCGGTACTGCCCGCCCGCCTGCACCATAGGGCTGACGAACACCACCTGGCCGCTGAATGTCTCCCGGCGACCGCCCGGAAGCTCCACCTGGACCGATACGGGCCGACGATCGATTTCCGACGGGCTATAGCCGCGGCTCACCAGCCGTCCCTCTCGGTCCCGCTGATCCACCGCACTGACCATGCCTTCCACCCGAAGCCGATCCATTCGCACCACATGGACGACCGGATCGCCCGGCTGGACCCATTCGCCGCTGCGTCGATAGACTTTCACCACCACGCCGTCCAAGGGCGAAAGGATGCGCCGACGTTGGACTTCCAGGCCGGCCGCCGCCGCCTGCGCGTCCAAGACTTTTGCGTCCAAGGCGGCCAGACGTTGATCGACCAACGCCTGTTCTACTCCGAGGGCGGCCCGCTGGTGGGCCAGGTACAATCGCCGCACTTCCGTCTCGGAAATCGTGCCGGGATTTTTCTGATTGGCACGCCAGGCCTGCTCATATTCCACCCGGGCCACTTCCGCCGCCGCCTGGGCGTACCGGATGGAAATATCGCTTTTTGCCTTCTCCTGGGCTGCCTGGAGTTTCAGGGCGGCGATCTGCTGATCCGACATCGGTTGCGTATCGTCGATCCGGGCCAGTAGTTGGCCTGCGGAGACGGCCATCCCCTCCTGCACCGGAATTTCCACCAAAACGCCCGCCGCCTGAGCCGGCGTCTGCACCTCCTGGACGAGCGACACCAAACACTGGCCAATCACCATCCGGTTTTCGCCGCCGACCTGCACCGAAGGAGGGATCGGGCTGGTCCGCAGGGCCGTCGCCGTCCCTTCTGCCCCCCAGACCACCGGCGTCCCTAAGACCGCCCCCGTCCATAGAACCCCCCACGCCCATAGCCAGCCCAACCGAAAGACTTCTTCTCGTTTCTTTCTTTCCTGTTCCGATTGTCTGTCCATACGCGACCCCCAATGTGTTTTTCAATGGCTGGCGGATGGGAAGCGGCCCAAGCTCCTACCACCAGAACCAAATTCGCCGCAACCAGGCCGCCAGATCATGGAACCATCGATAGCCCAGGCTGCATCGTCCGCAGTCGATCCGAGCGCGCACTTCGCTTCCCGGAAGCAGGGGAGAGACCTGGTTTCGGTCGATCTGGACCTTGGCCAATACGGTTCGCCCTTCCCCAGGCCGATCGTGGGCGTTGGAGTCGAGTTCTACCAACCAGCCTTCATAGCTCTTTGCAGGATCGGCGGCCAGGATGAATCGCACCCGCAGCGGCCCTTCGGTTTGTTGTTTGGCTCGCAACACATGGCCGACCCGATCCTCCGCTATCTCGAGTTCCACCTGCCAAGGGCCGTCCGTCTGGGCGATCCGCAGAAGCCGATCTCCCCGAACCACAGGTCGATGCAGCAACAACCCGGCCGCATCCCAGGTGATCACCTGACCGTCGATCGGGCTGTAAATGGACAGCTGTTCCTGCTTTCGCCGACACACCGCCAGTTGTGCGTCCACGCTCTGAAGCCGTTGCCGAATCGACGCCTGCTCCGCCGACAGTCGATCCGATTCCACCGGCGCGAGTTGCCGTTCGAGCAGTGTGCGACTTATGGCGGCCAGACGTTCCTCCAAAGTGGCCCGTTCGCCGGCCAATCGGGCCAACTCCTCCTCCAATTCGTAGTTCCGCAATACACATAGCAAGGTCCCGGGCCGACCTGTCTGAGGGTCTGGCCCCTCAACCCGATCCCTATGAGCTACCAATACCTTCTCCACCCGGCCGTCGATCCCGGCAAAGACATCCTGTTGGACCACCGGTTGCAAGGTTCCTCGGGCCTCCATTTCCAATCGCGCCGGCGTGAAAAGAAACGCCGCCGTCAGCAGGCATCCCGCAGCGGCAATCCAAGCCAACTTCGGCAACGCCCTGGCCCACACTACCCAAGCGTTTCGGCCCAACGCCTCCCACACCGGGCGTAAGAAAATCCCATCGTATTGGAGGCTGTGGCTCAGGGCGGTCTGCCCATGACGGGCTATCGCCTCCAAACGCCCCCGCAGCGACTCCGAGATTCCGCCCGCCTCGAATTGCTCGACCACCAAGGCGCCGATCGGTCGGACATCTTCCAAAGTCGCTCCTGCAGCGGCGGTCGGCGGCCTCTCGCCTTCTGTACCCTCCGAAAGCGTAGGATGGGGGTTCAGGTCATCGCTGGGCCAAAGCGGCAGGATTACCAGCGCCTTCGTGTGCGTTCGGTCCACATAATTCTCTACCAACGTCTGCACCTGCGGCGGCAAACCGTCGCTGCATCCGGTGTAGCAGAGCGGTTCCTTGCCCGCTATGACTGCCGCCGTCAATCGGCTCAGCAGACGAAGGGCGGGGCTCCGGGGATCGAATTCGGACGAGCCGCTGACGGCCAAGACCCGGCATCTCCTGGGTTCGGCCACCAACAGGCTGAGCCGATCGCAGCCAAGGAGCCGTCGTCCTTCATTCACAAATGTATATGCAGTCCATGCCGGGTCCAGCCGGGCGTGTACCTGCTGGGCAAACTGTTCCAACTCGCGCCAAAAGGCAGCCTCTTTTTGGATATGGTCCATCCGGCGACGCCGGAAATAGCGGCTCGCCAACTCCACCATCTGGGCCAGCAGTCGCAATTGCTTTGGGGCGGCCAAACGGGCCTGCCCTGGCAGGACCAGTTCTACTACAGCCGCTGTCTCCCCCTCGGCCACGATCGGCGCAAAAAGCAATAGCCAGCCGGTAGGGTTTTTGCTCCCAGAAGCCTCGGGAACGGCGCCCGGCGCCTGCGGCGGGGCGGCCAAGGGAGTCTGTTCTGCACGCTTCAATAGCTCCTGGTGCCAGGCTTGCTCCTGCCAAGTAGGCTCGATCTGCCCATCCAGAGCTGCTTCCGCCTGGACAGATTGCACTTCGGTAAGCAGCCTAAATGGTCCCTCCCCGTGGGATTGCCAAATCATCCCCCCCGAGGCGTCCAGGCCCTCGACCAGTCGTTTCAGGAATTCTGGATAAAACTCTTCCGGTGGAATGTCGGAACGGACCAGATCGGCAATCTGCCCGACCAACTGCCGGATGGGCAGGCCAGCCGATGCCAACTCCCCACCCCCACCCGAAGATGGGTTCCTACGATTCGGATAAGCCGACGGATTGGAATAGGCTGGGGCGCTCACTGAGTGCATCCGTGCAAAGGTCGGCTGGCAGAAAGTCTCTCCGATAGGTATCCTGGACAGGGAATTTCAAGAGCGAAAACTTCTTATATTGCCCAAAATTCCCATTTTCTCGAAATCCGCTCTGTCCAGAATCTCCCAGTTGGTTTCTTTTCGGTAGAAGAGGGCCATAAAATCAGGAAAAGCGGTTCAAATCGCCAAGTTGATATTATTTTTCCAATTTACTTAGCTTACCCAGATTAAGCATGACCTCCTAAAACTTTCTCCACCTCGATCAATCCGGGCGGCCGATGCCCCTCCGCAAAAGCAGAGATATTTTCCAATGTCTGGGCGGCAATGGCTTCCATCGCTTCCTGGGTGAAAAAGGCCTGATGGCCGGTGATAAGCACATTCGGAAAGGTGAGCATCCGGGCAAACACGTCGTCCTGGATCACCCGATTCGACAGGTCCTCGAAAAACAGGTCCGCTTCTTCTTCATAGACATCCAGGCCAAGGGCGCCGATCTTCCCCGTTTTTAAGGCCCGGATCACCGAACGGGTATGAATCAAGGCCCCCCGGCTGGTATTGATCAAAATGACCCCATCTTTCATCTGCTGAATCGTTTTCTCATGGATCAGATGATGGGTTTCCGGCAGCAGGGGACAGTGGAGGCTGATAATATCGCTGACGGAGAAAAGCCTCTCCAGCGGTACATACTCCGCCCCCAGTTGCACAAGTTCCGGGTCTTGGCGGACATCGTGGCAAAGGACCCGGCAGCCGAAACCGGCCAAAAAGGCCCTGGCCACCAGGGCGCCAATCTTTCCCGTACCAATGACGCCGACCGTCTTTTTATACAAATCGAAGCCCAAAAGGCCCTCCAGGTTGAAATTGCCCTCTCGCACCCGGTTATAGGCCTTGTGCAACCGGCGGACCAAGGCCAGCGTCAACGCGACCGTATGCTCCGCTACCGCATGAGGCGAATAAGCCGGCACTCTGGTCACAGTAAATCCCAATTCCTGGGCGGCGCGCAAATCCACATTGTTAAACCCAGCACAACGAAGGGCGATCAGCCGGGTCCCGCCGGCCGCCAACGTCTCCAACACCGGCTTGTCAAGCTGATCGTTGACGAACACACACACGGCCGGGAACCCCTCGGCCAATCGGCATGTCCGCTCCGTAAGCCGGGCTTCGAAAAAGTGCAATTCATGCCGCAGGTTCGCATTGGCGGCTTTCAAAAAGCATTCGTCATAAGAACGGGTGCTGAAAACGGCGATTTTCATGGGCGACTCCTCAAAAAGGACTTGTTTCACCGGGCCGGGCGGTTTAGTGATCGTCAGGGATGGTCTGTTCGATCCGAAGGCGCCCGGCCTGCCAGGACATCTTCCAAATAGCCCACCAATTCTTGTTCAAATCGGGCCGATGCGAATCGTTCGGCCTGTCGGCGGGCCAACGCCAGGTCGAACCATTCCGGATGGGCCTCCAGCAGCAGCATGGCTCGGCTCAGGGCATCGACCGTCTGGGTTCGGAACAGCAGTCCTGTCCCAGGCCGACCCGGCCCAGCCGGCAGCACCGTTTCCGTAGCGCCTCCTTGCCCGTAGGCAATCACCGGGCAACCGCACGCCTGGGCTTCCACCGGCGTAATGCCAAAATCTTCTAAAGCCGGGAAAAGCAAGGCCCGCGCCTGCCGATAATACTGCCGAAGGGTCTCCGGCGGCGCCCACCCGACCAGTTGCACGCCCGGCCCGGCCATCTCTTCCAATCGGCGGCGTTCGGGGCCTTCGCCGACGACGACCAACCGTCGGCCCAAGCGTCGGCAGGCTTCGATGGCCAAGTCGATCCGCTTATAAGGGACCAGTGCGGAGACACATAAATAATAGTCCTCTCGACAAGCGTCTTGGGAGAGCTGAGCCGATGGACCGGGGGTATAAAACTCCGTATCCACCGGGGGGTAGATCACCACACTCCGCCGGCCATAGAAGGCGGCGATCCGGTCGGCCACGGTTTGACTGATGGCCACAAAATGGCTTACCCGGCTTGCGGTCCGGCGGTCCCACGCCCGCATCCAAGCCAACACACCCCGGCCTAGATACCCGAACAGTCGTCTAGGCCAGGGACCGCTCAGCGGCAAATACTGTTCCGGTTGGACCCAGGCGTATCGCATCGGAGTAAAACAGTAGCAGACATGCGGCGCCGACACCGGCGTCCGGATACTTTTGGCCGCCGCATGACTCAGACTGACCACCAGCCGAGTTCGCCGGGGAATCGAAAGGCTGCCCACCGCCCAAGGCATCAACGGCAAAAGCCAACGATAATATCGCCCCACTCCGGGAAACTGCTGGAGAAAACTGGTGGTGATCCGCATTCGTTCGATGGGCGGGCTGGTGCTGCCGGGGATATGGAAAAGCGTGAAAAGCCGGGCTTGGGGAAACCGCCGACAAAGCACTTCCAGGCATTTTTCGCCGCCTCGCAGGCCGGTCAACCAGTCGTGGACCAGGACGATGGGTTGCATAGGATAGGGACTAACTGGCGATTCTTTTGTGGGGGGGGTATCTCCCCTGTTTTGATGAATACGCGCCGCTTCTTTATTTGTGTTTTTGGTTTTCCGTGCAACGGCCCGAAAAGAGGCGTTTTGCATTGGAGCGGATATCTATTTCCCCCAATTTCCCCAGAATCTTTAACTTGTGTATTTTTTCAAGTAATCATAGTCAAGCATTTAGGACGTCGGTCCGTGAGGGGGAAGGGCCGGACTCAATGGATTCTCCGAAAAATCGGTCTTTGGGCAAGGGGGATTTGGGCGGTACAATCTTCTGGCATGCCCCCGGAGAAGGGACGAGAGTATCCTGGACAGGTATCTGGGCAGGCATCTGGCCCCCCGAAGTGGGGCAACAGAGAATGGGACGAGAACCTAGCAAGCCGCTTCAGGGAGGAGAAAACAATGCGAGTGGATTGGCTGGAAACAATCCGTGGGTTATGGGCGATAGGGATCGTATTGGGGTGGACGGCGATGGTGGAGGCGGCGGAGGGGCCTGGTTACCCGCCGTCGGAACCGCCGCTACGGATTCCACCGCAGGCGCAGGAGGCGATTCCGTACCAGGTACGACCGCCGGAGGCGCCGACGATCCAGCGCCGGCCTAGGCCGGAGGAAGTGCAGGCCCCGTTTACGCTGAGTTTGGAAGCGGAGCGCCAGGTGGATTGGGTGTTGCAGAAGTGGGAAGCCCAGGGGAAAACCGTAAAGACGTTTGAGTGCAAAGTGTGGCGGTTTGAATACGACCGGGTGTTTGGGGCGGACGCTGGCGGGGGACCGCCCCGGCCGACCCACCGGGACGAAGGCAAAATCTGGTACGGGGCGCCGGATAAGGGGCGGTTTGAAATCTACGGCGATCGGGCGGAAAAATGGATTTGCGACGGCAAGGCGATCTATGAGTACAACTATACAAAACGTCAGGTAATCCAATACGATCTACCGCCGGAATTGCAGGGGCAGGGGATTGCCGACGGTCCGTTGCCGTTCCTGTTTGGTTCCACGGCGGCGGACCTGCGGAATCGGTATTGGATTCGGCTGACCCAGCCGCCGCCGGGCGTTACCGGCCAGATTTGGCTGGAGGCGTTTCCGAAGTTCCAGAAAGACCGGGCCAACTTCAAACGGGCCGAGATGATCCTCCGCGAAGACGACTTTCGGCCGGTCGCCTTGATGCTGGTGTTGCCGAACGATAACCGCGTCTCCTACCGATTTGATGAACTGAAGATCAATGCAAAGAATCTCTTGGGCGAATGGCTCACCAGCGATCCGTTCCGGCCCACCGTGCCGTTGGGTTGGCAGCGGGTGGTAGAACAGACCGGCGGCGGTTCGAATACTTCTGCTTTGCCCTCTCGGTCTGTTCGATAAATAGCCCCTTGCCTTTTCCGCCGAATGCTATACCCTGTCAGTCCCGTTCTAGCGGGAACCCCCCGCAGATTGTCCTTCCCGCGCAAGCGCCCAATCTAGGCTTCTTGCGCGCCTGCTTCTGTTGGCCTGAATAAACTTCCCGGCACTCTGGATTCCCGCTTGCGCGGGAATGACAAGGTACTGCATTTGGCGGAAATGTTACAGCGACTCTATGCGGAGAAGAAAAGTCGCCACTATTCTGCCGAAAGGTTATTACTGGAATGTTCTTTTCTTGCCCAGCGGACTACTTCTTTTTGCCCGATTTGATCTGGCCCATCATTTCGCGGATGCGGGTCAGGGTCTCTTGTTGCAAGTCGGGCTGTGGGATTTTGGGGGTGAGCTTTTCGGCGTCGTTGAGCAGTTCTTGGGCCTTCTCGGCCAGTCCGGCCCGGGAGAGTTTCAGGGCAATTTCTACCATCCCATTGATGCGACGGTAGAAATCGTCGATTTTGGCGGTCGTTTCCAGGGCTTGGGCGAAGGTTTTTTCGGCCTCGGCCTTTTTGCCGATCTGGGCTTGGGTGAGGGCCAGTTGAGCCAGGGCGTCGCTGCGGACGCGGGCGTCGTTGGCTTGTTCAATCGCCTTCAAGGCGGATTGGAGGACCCGGTCCGCTTCGGCGGCTTGCGTGTTTTTATGATGGACGGCGGCGATCGAACAGAAGACCTCGATCCGACCCATGAGGTCTTCGATTTTGGCGGCTGCCTCTTCGGCGGCCCGAAGGGTTTGGCCAGCGCCTTCCTGGTCCTTCATCAGGGCCTGCGCCCGGCCAAGCGAGACGAGGTTCTTGGCTTTGGGTTCTGCTTTTTCGAGGCCATCGATCGTTTTGCGGGCTTCGTCCAATACGCGGCGGGCGTCCCGGGGACGATCAATTTGAAAATATCGTTCGGCCAATTTCGCCAGCAAATCGGCCCGGACTTCCGGCTCCGAGACTTCGCGGCAGGCCTGAGCCGCCTCGGTCAATGTGGATTCCGCGCCGCTGAGGTCCTGCCCCTTTGCCTGTTCCAGTCCGATATCCATCAGCTTCTTGGCTCGGACCATAGCGTCTTTTTCCTGTTTAGCCTGTTGGAGTCGATTCGTCAGACTCGTTCCTTGTTTTCCCCCTCCACAGCCGACCAGAACCAAGCCGCCCAAAACAACAAGTGCCATGCACCACCCCATCCGGACATCCATTTTGCTCGTCATCGCACACACCTCATAAAAAAGATGAGTAACCTGGAAATCAATCGCTCCCAAAACCGGTTTAGAAAGGTAATAAGGGAATCTCTTTCCTGGGAAGCCTGTCAGGTGGGCGTCCTCGGAGGGCGTCGGAACGGGAAAAACCGCGACCCCACCAGGCCAACACCCGCCGAAACTTCCAGGAACGCTATCCTCTTATTGCATTATAGCTTTTGAGGAGGACTTTCGTCTTATTATCGCTTTAGCCCGCCGGATCACAAGGGGGCGTACCAACAGGAACGAAAAGAAGCGGTCGGTTAGGAATCCGAAGAGCCGCTTCGGACCGAGTGCTCCGAAGGTTCCGTTTCCGCCTTTTCGAGCGAATGGTCCAACCCGTGAAAATCGACGGCCCGAGGGACTTCAAACCGCTGCTTGGGCCGAACTCGATAGTACATCACCACTGCCGTGGCAATGCCCAACAGCCCCACGACCGCCACAAGCAGCACTAGCGGGATCCCGGTGAGCGGCTCTTGGTTGGGGACAAGGCTTTGCCGGGGAAGCCAGCGCACGGTTTTGGCCGCCAGCGTCGGCGTGGTCCGCAGCCCATCCTGCGCCTGATAGACCGCCCGCTTGAAGTAAAAGGCGGTAACTTCCACCGTTTCGTCAATCTCCATTCCCAAAGGAAACCCTTCGGGAAGTTGCAAACAATAGATTTGCACAGGATTGGCGGGCTGATCCGCCGGTTGGAGCCAGGTTTGATAATAGTGTTCCTGCCCCCAAGAATTCCGGGGCATCCCCGCTCGGAGGGCGCGGCGCAATTGCCCCCGCAGCGTAACCAACCGACCTCGATAGGCCTTGGATTGCTGAAATAATTGTCCGTAGGAAACCAGCCCCTCGGAGCGTTTGCGTAACTCCGATTCCTCCGCCTCATGGAGCACCTGCAAAAGCCGACGCCACGCCTCCATCTCCGCCCTGCGCAGCGGCGAATCGTCCTGAACCGTCTCTAACTGGGCGTCGGAAAGAATCGGCTTCTGCCCCAACCCAGCAGACGACGACTCCTCCCGGCGTTCCGGGGGGCCTTCTTCGACCTTCGTTACAAGAATCGCCCCGGATGGGTCCTCCTTCTGCTTGGGAATCAAGCGATTGTCGATCGGCCCTTCCTGCCGACCCGCGTCCCGAAACAAACTGCGAACGAGAAATCGCCAGGTTTCCGGGTGCATGGCCTGCTCGGCTACAATCAGCACTAAGGCTAAGAGAAACAACAGCCACAACCACCGGGAAAGCTCCGGCCCATAGGGCTTCTTCGATTTCGTCTTGGACCGAAAATCCAACATATCGTCGAGGCTTTCGGAGACAACACCGCCGAACCGGCTTCCTACCATTCCCTTCGGGGGACGAGTTCTTTTTTATTCCCTCGGGGCAAGATTCTTCCTGCTTTTTGCGTAACATTTCCGCCGAATGCAAAGGAGACTTATTTTAGGGCGAAATTTGCCCGGAATCGTCATTCCCACTCTAGCGGCAGTGACAAGGTACTGCATTCGGCTAAAAGGTTACCTCTTTTATTTTACCCTTTTTGATCTATCTTGTCTGGCGGTTTTAGGTTACGAGGAAGCCGGTTTGGCCTCGAGCAACTGTTGGGCGGCCAGGGCCATCGTCTCAAAGACGCCCTCGATCTCCGCCTCGTCCAGGCCGGAAAAGGCGAATCGGATGTCCCGCTGGCCGTCGGCGATGACGCCGATCCCGTGTTCTAAAAGCAGGTGTTTCCGGTAGGTTTCGGCGTCCAGACCTTTCAGCCGTAAGCACATGAAGTAACCGCTGTTGAACGGATAGGGGTCCCAGTAGCGGGCAAACTTGGGATTGCCCAGGACCTGGGCTACGCGACGGGCGCGGGCCTGGAGAATTTCTTTCTTTGCTTGTCGTTCTGCCTGGGTGGTTTCGTCGTCCAGGGCCTTCGAGAGGATCGTCTGAGCCGGTTGGGAGCAGTTGGAGATGGCGCTTCGGATGGCCCCGGCGACCTTTTTCTCCAGAGCACCGTATAATGTCTCATCGCTCAAAAAGGCCCGGGCGCTGAAGGTGAGCATCCCGCAGCGGAACCCCCAGACAAACTCTTCCTTGGTCGGCCCATCGACCTTGATCGCCAGAATCCGTTCGTGCAACCCGGCCAGGCGGGCAAACAGCGATTCTTGATAGACATCCTCCTCATAAAACAGGCCGAAATAGGCGTCATCGGTGATGACGACCAGATGGCGTCCTTCTTCGGCCGCCTCAGCCAATATGGAGACAATCTGGTCGGCCTCCCGTTGGGTGATCGAGTAGCCGGTCGGATTGTTCGGAAAGTTGAAGATGAGGATCGTTTTCCAACTGCCGGCCCGGGTGGCCAACGCCTGCCGAAGCGACTCGACGGAAAATCCGCCCGCCGTATGGAAGAACGGATAGACGGCCAATTGGGCCTGATACCGAACGCCGAACAGAAGCTCGTAGTTCTCCCAGAACTTATCCGGCAGCAGCACCACATCCCCTTTATCCACGAACAGATCGGCCGCAAGACTCAGCGCATGGGTAACGCCGCTGGTAACAATCGGCAAGGAAAAGCTCTTGCCCTGCAGGGTTGGGTTTTTGCGCAGAAGGGCCTCTCGCCACTTTTTGCGTAAGTCTGGTCGGCCTAGTGCGGGGGCGTACGGCAAAACGTCGTCGGTCGAGAGCCCGGCGAAGTGCTTCATCACGCTCCCCAGCCCCATTGCATGGCCTTGCTCGCGGGCAATACCGATCGTGGCGTCGCACCGATGCGCTTTTTCCTTCGCCTCCGCACTCTGCGCCAGGATGCCTTTGGGGAAGTACAGTCTTCGGCCCAACTCCGAGAGCATGGAATAGACATGCGGGTTTTCCTGTTCGATCAGATCGTTGAGTTCCTCGGCCAAGGGGCGCAATTGGGCGCCGGGTTTCATCAAGGTGATGGGCGCCCGGAGCCGCAGACGCAACGCCTCCAACTGGTCCCACATCTCCCGGGGCAAGCGCGAACCGAACTGCTGGAAAAACGCCGCAATCGCCTCGGTCTCCTGATACCACTGGTCTCGATGGACTGCGAAAAGTTTCACTAAGGTATCTCGAGAAATATCCAACCCGGTCAAGTCTAGGCTTTCCGGGGTGGGGACATAGCCGATGGGAGTTTTCATGGCGTCGGCCTCTCCCCGGCAGCGGGCCAGAATCCACTCCAGAATGCGAAGGTTTTCGCCGAAGCCCGGCCAGAGGTAATTGCCGTCCTCGTCCTGCCGAAACCAATTGACATGGAAAATCTTCGGCGGATTGGCCATGCGCCGGCCTATTTCGAGCCAATGTTGGAAATAGTCGGCCATGTTGTAGCCGCAAAACGGGAGCATAGCCATCGGGTCCCGCCGAACTTCGCCGATTTTGCCGAACTGGGCGGCGGTGCGTTCCGAGGCCATCGAAGCCCCCACAAAGACGCCATGCTCCCAATCAAACGCCTCATAGACCAACGGGGCCAATTGCGCCCGTCGGCCGCCGAAGACGATGGCAGAGATCGGCACGCCGTGCGGATGCTCGGTGCGAAACGACGCCGACGGACACTGCGACAACGGAGCGGTAAACCGACTGTTCGGATGGGCGCCTAAAATGGGCTCGCCTTTTTCGTCTTTCACGCCGGGCTTCCAAGGCCGACCTTGCCAATCCCAGGCTTCTTCCGGCGGCGGATCGTCATGACCTTCCCACCAGACACCCTTATCTTTGGTCAGAACCACATTGGTGAAGATGGTGTTGCGAGTAATGGTTTTCATCATATTGGGGTTGGTTCGGCTATTGGTGCCGGGGGCCACGCCGAAAAAGCCTGTTTCCGGATTGATCGCCCAAAGCCGACCGTCTGTGTCGATCCGCATCCAGGCGATGTCGTCGCCCACGGTCCAAATGCGATAGCCTTTCTGCCGAAGGCCTTCCGGCGGAATGAGCATGGCCAAATTGGTTTTGCCGCAGGCGCTGGGAAACGCGGCGGCCAGATATTCGATCCGCCCGTCCGGATGCTCCACGCCCATGATGAGCATATGTTCGGCAAGCCAGCCTTCCCGCCGGGCCAACCAACTGGCGATCCGCAGCGCCAGGCACTTTTTGCTCAACAACACATTGCCGCCGTAGCCGGAACCGACGCTCCAAATCGTATTATCTTCCGGAAAATGGAGAATCAAACGCCGCCGAATGTCCAAATCCGCCTTGCTGTGCAAGCATTTGGTGAACTCGCCGGCTACGCCGAGCTGTTTCAGCACCGCCCGCCCCACGTGGGTCATGATCCGCATGTTGAGCACCACGTAGATGCTGTCCGTAAGCTCCACCCCGATTTTGCTGAACGGCGAGCCGATCGGTCCCATCGAAAACGGCACAACGTACATGGTCCGGCCCCGCATGGAACCCTGGAAAATCTCCCGCGCCCGCCGGTATCCCTCCTCCGGCGACATCCAGTTGTTGGTCGGGCCGGCGTCTTCGCGCAGCCGGGTGCAAATGAACGTAAGTTCCTCCGTCCGGGCCACATCGTTGACCGCCGTGCGATGATATAAACACCCCGGATACCGCTTCGGGTCCAAAGGGATCACTTCCCCCGTAGCCGACGCCTCCTGGATCAATCGCTCCTTCTCCTCTTCGGAACCGTCGATCCAGACAATGCGGTCCGGCTGGCACATCCGGGCCATCTCTTCGACCCACTCATGAAGTTCTCGATGTTGGGTAGGCATTCGATTTCCTCGCAAAACAGTTTCTCTTACCTTCTCTTCGTTCTTATACACTCTCCGTTCTTTGAGAGATCGCTCCGAAAGGGAAAAACTTCTTCCCGCTCAGGCCCCGCTTCCGCCCAAGGAAGCAGCGTCCGGCTTTCCCATCCTCCCGGGCGTCGGAGGCGACTTCTTTCACCCAGCGAAAATGCTACAATGCGAACTATGCATCCAAGACATCTCTAAGCAGGACAAATTAAAATCTCTTTAGTTTATATCCAAAATCACCCCTGTCAAGGAGTAGGCCCCTTCAGAAAGCCTCAACTTCTTGAATAACAAGCACTTGCAACGATTGATCTCCCGCGGGGCCAGACAAGGCCGGATACATAACTTGGAGAACGATTCAAGACTTTTCACCATTTCCCTCGAAAGGACCACCCCCATGCAAGGCGTCCGAACATGGTGCGGAGCGGCACTTCTGGCGGCGATTCTGGCGGTTGTTTGGGCGACGGAAGGATGGGCTGAAGCGCGAACCAGTCCGCCGTCGCCCGCGTCTCCATCGGAAGGCCCCGATGGCTGGAAGTCGTACTCCCCTCGGCCGGAGCTAGCTCCTCGATTTTGGACGGAAAAGGCCGCCGGCGGCTGGATTTTAGGCGCTGCCGCCCAGGGGCATCCGGCGCCGGATGGCCGATGGATTCGCCGCACGTCGGTTCAGCCCGCCAAGTTCTACCGCTTCCAAGCCGAGTGGCAGGCGGAAAACGTGGACCATCCGGTGCGTTCCGTGGTAGTTCGGATCGGTTGGGAAAACGCCCAGACCACTCGTTCGGCGGCGCCAGAATATATTCCCATCTTCGGCGAAAAGACTTCCGATGGCTGGCATCGGGCGGTCGGTATTGTGCAAGCCCCGGAGAACACGACCCAAGCCCGCCTGGAGCTCCATCTGCGATGGACGCCAGAGGGGGTGGTCCGCTGGCGGAACATCCAATTTGAGGAATCCGAACCGCCGAAGACAAAAAAGGTGCGGTTGGCCGTGGTGCACCATCGTCCGCGCGACGGCAAAACGCCCCAGGATAATCTCCAACAATTTCTCCCCCTTTTGGAAGAAGCCGCTCGGCAAAAAGCCGACATCGTTTGCCTGGGCGAAGTCATTACCTACTGCGGCACAGGGAAACAGCCGGCAGAGACCGCCGAGCCAATACCCGGCCCTTCCACCCAGTTCCTGGCCGAGCAGGCGAGGAAACATCGGTTTTATCTCGTTACCAGTATTTTCGAACAAGACGGCAAGTTGATCTACAATACGGCGGTACTTTTGGGGAGGGATGGTTCTTTGGTCGGCAAATACCGAAAGGTCTGCATCCCCCAGGAAGAAATTGACGGCGGCGTTACTCCCGGAGAACAGTATCCCGTGTTTGACACGGATTTTGGTCGGGTGGGGATGATGATCTGTTGGGATGTCCATTTTCCCGAGGTGGCCCGCTCGTTGGCCGGCCGCGGGGCCGAGGTGATCCTGCTTCCGATCTGGGGCGGAAACGAAACCCTGGCCAAGGCAAGGGCCATTGAAAACCAGGTTTTCCTTCTGGCCAGCGGGTATGATTTTCGCTCGGCTATTTACGATCGACGCGGCGAACCGATCGGCCTGGCAGAAAAAGACCCGCAGGTCCTGGTGGTGGAGGTCGACTTGGCGGAGAAGGTGTATTGGCCTTGGCTGGGCAATTGGCGAACCCGCATCTGGCCGGAGGCCCCGCCGCTGCTAGCGCCCCGTCCTTGAAATAGCACCCTGAGTTCTTTCAGGGTCGATTTTTCTCCTTGGACCTCGGCTGCCAGGGGATGTTCTTCCCGGCTCGGCTCCGCCGGCTGCACCAAGCGTACCATCGCCGAGGACCTTGGGAGGCTTTTGGGCGCCGTGGGGCGGGAAAAGGTCTTTAGGAATTCTTGCCAAAATTGCCGGGGTTCATGGTAAGTACGGAGGTTTTTCTGACGGACTTTTTCGTTTATATCGATTATGGCGGGGGCGGTTTGGTGGGTTTTCTTCAGAACAGCGGTTCGGCTGCTTCTCTTC
>JAKPGL010000013.1 GCA_029550925.1 Planctomycetota bacterium | reverse complement strand
ATCAATCTAGGCCCACACAAAATTGTCCGATCACGGATCGGATGGATTCTTTCGATGGCGTCTATCCAGATCAAAAACATAGAAATATGGCCAGACCTTTTTCACTGGGACTTAGCCGTCTGGCTCTGCCAGCAGGCGGCGGACGAAATCCACCAGGCGTTTTTATCGTAGGAGGCGACCATGAAAAAAACTGAACACTATTACCTTGTGCTGCCTGCCCGGAACCGGGAGCACGCCGAGGCCCTGCTGGAGGACCTCCAGCGACTAAGCAAGCGGATTGGCTGGCCGAAACCAATCGTGTGTCGGGCCGTTGCCGACCCGACCTTGCCGCCAGGTACTCCGCCGATAGTTGAAGCCGAAACGTGGAAGGAGGCGACATGAGCGTGCAAGCCGACATGATGCAGTTTGCTACCGGGGCGGTCCGTGGCCGGGACGCAGAAGCAGAGCGGTGGGATCTGATCCCAGCGTTAGGCCTCATGCGCCTAGCCAGAACCTGCGCCGAGGGAGCGGCTAAGTACGGCGTAGGCAATTGGCTCCGGGGGATTCCGGTTTCAGACCTAGTGAATCACGCCATCCGGCATCTCTACCTTTACCTGGCGGGCGATAAGACCGAAGACCATTTGGCCCATGCCGCTTGGAACCTGCTAGCCGCCTGCCACATGGAGCTAGTGCAGCCGGATATGCGGGACATCATCTGGCAATGGCCTGATCCGGCGGCGGTATTAGACCAAATCAGACATCTGGCGGCGGATTCCCTGGAAGAAGGGAATCCGGGGAGATAAGCAGAATGTTGGCTCGGCGGCCCGTGGCGCCGTCATTTCCGTTCCCCGCTACGGGCGCCGAGCCGTTTTCATGGGAGACGAGTCATCATGGAAAACTCCACCATCCAGCAGTTAGCCCAATCTATTGCAGAGCACATGCGGCAAGCGACGCCGCAGCCCCAGCAGGGGCCCGTCCAGCAGGCCGTGCAGGGGCCATACGGATTGCCTCAGCCGGTGATGGGCCTTGGGTTTGGGCCTCAGTTTGCGCCGCAATCGATGGGGCCATTTCCGCAGCCGACCGGGGTAAGCGTGGCCGTAAGCGTGCCGCTGCCGGACGGCCGGGACGTGTCGATGCGGGTGCATTTTGGCCCGGAGGCCGCGGCCAATCTGCAACAGTTTGCCGCCCTGTGTGCGCAGATGTTCGGGCAGTATCTGGCCGCCAAGGCCCCTAGGTATTCCAGCACTGGCTGGAATGGATATTCCTACAGCCCCTACCGAAGGAGATAAACCATGTGGCTGGTTCAACCTAACCGGATTACTTTGGATATCGAAACGATTGCCGGGGACCCATGCGAAGCGGAAGCGGCGTTACGCCGTAGTTTTTCGCCCGATCCCCGATGGAAACCGGCCACGATCGGCGAACGGTACTTGCAGGCCCTGGAACTGAAAAAAGAGCGGCTGGCTCTCCTGGACACCGCGCCGATCATTTCCGTGGCGCTACGGACCGAGGCGGACTGTCGGCTCCTGCACTGGCTGCCGCTGGACGATGCCCAGGTCGTCGGCATCCCGGTAGAGCGGGCGGCGGATGAGCGGGCTATGCTCATTCGGCTCCGGCAGTATCTCGTGGCCGCAAGCCCGGAGACGATCCTTGTGGGACACAATCTCCGGCATTTCGACCTGCCCAGGCTCCGACGCCAGATGCTTCGCTATGGATTGCAATTGCCGCCCTGCTTGGCCTGGCCGGATCAGCCCACCTACGACACGATGCAGATGTGGCGGTATTTTTCGCTGGAGGATCGACAATTTACGTCTTTGGATGAGTGTCTGGAACTGGCCGGGCTGCACTCCCACAAGACAACGGTCAGCGGGGCGGATGTGCCCGTGCTCTATCAGACGGGCGATTACCGAACGATTGCCGCCTATGCGATTGCGGACGTGCTGGCTCAAGACGCCCTGTACCTCTGGATGACCGGGCAGGTGTCGGATCGTGCGGGGCCGGAATGCACCGGCGGCCATGCCGTGGTCGAAGAGGCCGCCGGGCGTGAAGCGGCCGCTGGCCCCAACGGCACTATCCAGCCGGTCGGCGAAGCGGCTTCGGGGGACGAAAAAGAAATGTCGCTTCTGTAACTGATGACCTCTAAAAAGGAGAACCAATCATGGCAAAGGCGGCTTTGGTGCAACAGGAAGTAAAAATCCCAGCGCCTAAAATGCAGGCGGCGACGTTTCTCCTGCGGGGAATTGCCCCGTATGTGCAGAACAAGTTTTCGGCCAAAGCGAAGGAACAGATTAAACGCACCCAAGAGGCTGGACCTACGGCGAAATCCCGGCGGCAGCGGGAGCCGAAAGATTTTTTGGAATGCTACGAGCAGGCCATCCACCGGGCAAAAGAGGGGTGGTACGGCATCCCGGCCAACGGTATCCGGGCGGCCATGATCTCGGCCTGCCGAACTGTCGGCTATGCGATGACACGGGCAAAACTTGGTTTTTTTGTCATGGCCGACGGTTACGACGCCGATGACGGGACCCCGCTTGTGAAAATCACAAAAGGAGAGCCGCACTATAGCGAAACGCCTGTGCGAAACGAAAGCGGCGTAATCGACATCCGAGCACGGCCCGTCTGGGACCCAGGCTGGGAGGCCGAGGTGAAAATTCGGTTTGACTCTGATCTGTTTACTTTGGACGACATTGCCAACCTACTGCTTCGAGCAGGCCAGCAGGTTGGCATTGGAGAAGGCCGACCGGATTCAAAAAATAGTTGCGGCATGGGGTGGGGACTTTTTGAAATCATTTCGTAGGAGGAGAAACCATGATCAGTAAGGAAGCAGTCGAGGAACTGATGCGCTTGAGCGAAGAGCATGGCGGTAGCCTACAACCAGCCGATGTCGTGGAGGCGGCCAAAGACCCGGCCTCGCCGCTCCATCGGTATTTTACCTGGGACGTGCAGGAAGCGGCGGAGAAATGCTGGGAATTGGAGGCCCGCTGGCTGCTGCGCCACGCCAAGATTGAAATCACTGTCCGGGAAGAAACAATTCCCATCCGGGCCTTTGTAGCCATAGAAGATGACGCCGGACAGCGCCGGTATCTAGCGACCGAGGCGGTCATCGCCTCCGATGTTCTGTTAGACCGACATTTAGCGAACTGCCAGCGAGAGGCCGAGGCGTTTATTAGAAGAAACGAGCATCTAGTGAAAATCCGTAGGGAGGACCGGAAGAAGGCTCTCCAAGCAGTGCGTAAGGCGATCCAATCGTTGCAACGCATGATCCAGGCAATCCAGGAGGAGCAGATGGCGCCGGTATAAGCAAGGCCAGGCTAGGCAAGGCGGGGCCGGGCATGGCAGGCCCGGCGAGGCGTGGCAGGGCCCGGCTTGGCCCGGCAGGGCATGGCGTGGCAGGCGTGGCTGGGCGAGGCGAGGCGTGACTGAAAAGAGCATAACCGAAATCAAGCGAACGCTGGACCGCTACGGGGCAAGCCAGTTTGCCTGGGCCGAGGATTCCCAGCGGGGGCTGGCCTCGGTGCAGTTTGCCCTTGCCGGACAGGGAAGAGTTCGCCCGGTCCAAGAGAGGCCGCCGAAAACAGGAGCATATCCTGAAAGCCTGGGAGCAGGCTTGCCGCCAGCGATGGCGGGCCTTGGCCCTGGCCGTCAAGGCCAAACTGGAAGCGGTCGAATCGGGATTGAGCACCTTGGAAGAAGAATTCCTTGCGTGGATTCTCTTGCCAGGCAATACGACCGTCGGCCAATTGATGCGTCCGCAGATCGAGCGGGCCTATTTGACCGGCGATATGCCGCCCGGCATTGCGGGGCTGTTGCCGATGGAAGCCGAGGAGGCTGAAACCGTCCAAGACGATGGAACCAGGGCCGACTAGCGGCTAGGTCGGTGCAAGCCCGGCCCGGCCCTCTGGCCGCCGCGCTCGGAGCAGGCGGCTACAGGATCACTCAGGAGACGCCGACGGATGGCAGGGGATTGGATTCCAATCGACGTGAACCTTCCGGGCAAGCCGGAAGTGGCGTTGCTAAGCGCCGATCTTCGCACGTCCACCGACGAAGTTGTTGGGCTTCTGGTCAGGTTCTGGATTTGGTGTCAATCGCACACAGTGGACGGGTTCTTGGCGGGTCTGTGCCCAGAGCTAATCGCTAGGGTTGCACACGTCTCGACCAAGTTTCTCGAATCACTGGAAAAGGTGGGTTGGCTCGAAGTCTCAGATCAGGGCGTCAGAATTCCCAACTTCGATCGCTGGTTCGGCGGTGCGGCGAAGCGTCGCCTAATGGAAGCCCGGAAAAAACGTCTCCAAAGAGAATCCAAAGCCAAGCAACCATCCAATAACCGGTTGTCCCGATCTTGTCCCGATTCTGTCCCGATTCTGTCCCGATGCGATCGGGACAAAAACGGGACTAGAGGAGAGGAGAGTAGAGGAGAGAATTTATTAAATCCCTCTGCTAGCGCAGAGGGTAGCTCGGAGCCGAACG
>JAKPGL010000008.1 GCA_029550925.1 Planctomycetota bacterium | reverse complement strand
GCTATAGACACTCTGGCGGGTAAGGGTATAATTTTTTTTTGCACATGGGTCCCTCCTTGGTTAAGAGTTCCTTTTTGTAACTCTTTTACCAGAGGGACCTTATATTTTCTAGACTAAAATCCACCCGACTTGGAACTACTGAGCCTGGACAGGCTAAGCTACGTAGCGCCTTCTGTAACGTCGGCTGTTAGCCGGCGTCTGGCTCAGTCGGGACAGCTTAAGTTACCCTGGGGGCTTTAAGAGCCGGGGCGTCCGGGTAAAATGGACCTACCTTAATCCCAAGAGCACCTTCTTAGAAGGGTACCCTGTGAAAGCATTTTCGGATCGGTTGGCCGAGGCGGTTCGGCGGACCAAAGCGCCGGTGGTGGTCGGGTTGGACCCCCGGCTGGAGGGTTTGCCGACGGCGATTGCACCGAAAGAAAAATTCCCAGCGGCGGTTGCCTTGGCCTTTGAGCGGTTTTGCCAAGGGGTGATTGATGCGGTGGCCCGGCATGTGCCGGCCGTCAAGCCGCAGGCCGCTTTTTTTGAACAACTAGGACCGCCTGGAATGCAGGCCCTGGCTAACCTGATCGCCTATGCGCAAAAGCAGGGTCTTTTGGTCATTTTGGACGGCAAGCGGAACGACATCGGCTCCACGGCGGCGGCCTATGCCGACGGCTGGTTAGGACCAGGCGGCGTAAGCCCCTGGGGCGCCGACGCCCTGACGGTTAATCCTTATCTGGGCGAAGACGCTATCCAGCCGTTCATCGAGACGGCCAAAGCCCGCGGGGCCGGGCTTTTCGTCCTGGTCAAAACTTCCAATCCCGGCAGTCGGCAGTTCCAGGACCTCGTGGCCGATGGAGTGCCGCTTTACCAGCATGTGGGCCGATGGGTCCAGCAGTTGGCCGGCCGCACGCTGGGCCAGTGCGGCTATGGCCTGGTCGGCGCGGTGGTGGGGGCCACCTACCCGGCCCAGTTGACCGAGTTGCGCAGCCTGATGCCGCAGGTGTGGTTTTTAGTTCCCGGCTACGGCGCTCAAGGGGGCACCGCCCGCGATGTGGCCGGGGCGTTCGATCCCCAAGGCTTGGGAGCTATTGTCGTTAGCGCCCGGGCGATTCTCTTTGCCCATCAACAAAGCCCTTACCGGGAGCAATTCGGCTCAAGCCGTTGGCAAGAGGCCGTCGAAGCAGCCGCCTGCGACATGATCGCCCAACTACGCGCCGAAACCCCAGCCAGCCGGTTGCCCCCTTCCTGAGAAACCGCACAAAGAAGAATTCTGAGTGGTTTACTCTTTCTTGCCTGGTTTTGGGGCGGGTTCATCGGTGAGCAGCACTCGGCCAGAGCGGGGGCGGAGTTCTAAAGAGTGAATGGCCACGTTGCATCGGCTCAATAGGGCCATGCCGGTTACCCCACGAATGATGAAATCTTTGTGCAGTTGCAGGTCCTGAGCGGGGCCTCGGTAGAAAACGAGCGGCCGATCGTCTAGGCTCACCGTAACCGAGGCCTCCGACTCTTCGGGGACCACCTTGATTTGGAGCCGATAGGTCCGGCCTGTTTGGATGGCGCCCCGGCTGGTGGTGGGGTTATTATCGGCCCGTTGGCCAGCCACCACATCAATCCCATGCACGCCCGGTCGGCAATCCAAGGCGACCACACAGCGCTGGCCCCCCACCGGCGTCAACAGGCCGATCATCCCTTCCCCGCTGGTCCGGGTGAAATCTATCTGAAGTTCATACGCGCCGGTGGGCAGGACCGGGATGTGCAGGCCCGCAGCGCCTGTGGGGCCTGGAATGCCGGCCAATCTCCCGCCCCGGAAAAGCCATTCTCCGGTGAGCCGGTGTTTTTTGGGGTCGATCTGTTTCAGCAGGTCTGCACTGGCGCCTTCGGGAATCGAAAGCACTTTGCCGCCTCCGGGAGGAGAAGATTTTGCGGTCTTCTTGGCGCTCGGCGGGGTGGTTTTTTCACTCTCTGATTTGCCGCTCGTCTCGGCTAATCGGACGCTGGCTTTGGTTTTGTCCAGGCCGGTTGCCTGGGGCAAAGCCCGACGATACCACCAGGCAGCCCGACGCAAGAGGACCTCTTTTCCCGGCCCCGCTTGCTTCTGGGCCACTTCCCACCACAAATCGGCCAAGTCGATCTGGCCCCGAACCTCGGTCGGCTGGGCCAGGTCTTTTTCGGCGGCTGGTTTCAGGTCTGGATCGTTGCTCCGGGCCAGGTGCGGTAACCCTTTGGCCCAGTTCTCCTGCACTAAACAAAGATACCGGCCCACAAGCCGATTGGCCTCCGGATCGTCCGGCTGTTGTGCCAGTATTTTGAGGGCGGCCTGCACCTTTTCATGTTCCTCTTGCAGGGCCTGGAGGCGTTGGCCTTGACTAACGATGGCCTTCACCAGGGCGGGGTCGTTGGCCTGTTTGGCGGCGGTGTAGGCGGCCCGGCCGCACTCAAACGCCCAGGCGAAATTTTCCTGCTTGATGGCCTGCTGCATCAAGGCGGCGCATTTTTCGGCAAACAGCTTGGCCTGGCTGGACGGCCGGGGCTGCTGGGCCGCCTTTTGCAAAGCCGCCTGTTTGGCCGATTGCACGTCAAACTCAAAATACTTGCCCGCCTCGTCAATAGCCCGCAGCATGAGCTCCGGATCGCCAATTTCCAGACCAATCTGTTGAGCTAGTTTCAGCAGGGCAAACCGGGCAGCCGGGTCGTCCGAAGTCCCGGCCGCCTCCTCAATCCATTTGAGGGCCAACTGCTGTTTTTCGGCGGCCCCTGTGGCCTTGGCCAACTCGGCCTGATAGGTCTGGCGAACCATCGCCTCGCCGCGGGCGATCTGGTCCAGTGCAGGCACGGGCTGTTTGGTCGGCTTGGCCGACTCACCCGCCCAAACAATCCCCATCCAAGACGCCGGCCAATACGACAGGACGCCTGCCCAATTCCAGGACGCCGCCCCAATCCACCCCATCCCAACCATGCCCAAGACCGCACACCGGAGGCATAGTCTTCCGGCGCCCGCCGGGGACCTGCTTGGGAATTGCGAGAGCGCCGTTGCCATCGGACGGATTCTTAAGGCCCACCCACGATCCCGACGCCGCCAACCTATCCATCGTTTCATGGTATTCCTCCCGAAAAACGTACCTTGTCAGCCGGCTGTCGCCGCCGGACATTCCTGCGCGCACGCACCAGGAATCCAAAAGATTTGCCTCTCCCTTTACGGGAAAAGCCGGCTGAACCGGTCTAACCGGGTGAGATAGTGTGGAATAATCCAGTCTGTTAGACTGGTTTGGTTGCCGATGGAATTACAACGTACCGTCTGACAGACGGCGCTCCATATAAAGGGGGCTGGACTACCGATGCCACAGCGAGGGCGTTCAAGGTGTATCCAACCGGTCGGTTTTTCTTTCGGCTGAAATGTTACTAAATTTCTTTCCAGGCTCCGGGGATAGGTACGGGGTACCGGCCGTTGGCGTCGGCCTGGACCGGAGCGGGGCTGTCGGCCGTGAGCGACGCCACATGGTCGCAAAACCGGAAGTCCGAGGCCGTGGCTTCCTGCCAAGTGATGATTTTGCCGGTGTGGACGGCGGCCCGGCCCATGATGGCCGCCAGATTGGACAGCGCCGCCCGACGGGCTTCGTTGTACGGCTTGTCTTTCCGGATGGCGTCCAACAGATCGTCCCACTCGGCTTGCCAGGGGTTGACCTTTTCCGCTTCCGGGCGCCAGGCAATGCGATCTTTGTCGATCCGTTGGTCCTGGTACATCTGCACGGTCGGGGCATGGACGTTGCCCGAAAACTGGGCCGCACATTTCGTCCCATGCACCCAGGTGGCAAACTCGTTGAAACAGTTGGGCACATACCGACCTTGCACAAACGCCTTGGCCCCGTTGGCGAAGGTGTATTCGATGGAGTAATTATCCAGGTTTTGACTGGCGTCCGTACTGTTGGCCGTTCGACCGCCCAGCCCATGCGCTTCCACCGGAAAACCGTCCATGAGCCAACAGCATTCGTCGATCTGGTGGATCATCAGTTCAATAAATAGGCCCGACGAGGCCCACAGGAAACAAGCGGGGCGGCGCAGTTGCCAAAGGAGTTCCTTTTGCTCCTTCTGGAAAGGCCCCATCCGGCCGCCGCTATCCATCCGATAGGCCCGCACCAAAAGCACGTCGCCCAAGGCGCCCTGGCGGATCTTTTCGATCAGGGCCTGCCGGGCCGCCGAATGCCGACACATCAGCCCGGCTGCGATCTTCAGATTCTTCTTCTCCGCCGCCTCGCCGGCCCGGATGATCTGCTTAATGCCGCCCGGATCGGCGGCGAAACTTTTCTCCATAAATACATGCACCCCCTTCTCCACCGCATATTCCAAATGGGTGGCCCGGAAGGCAGCATGGGTGGTCAAAAGGGCCACATCCCCAGGCCGAAGACAATCGATCGCCTTTTTGTATGCGTCGAAGCCCACAAACCGCCGCTCCGGCGGCACATCAATTTTTTCGCCGAATTGATCACTCAGCGCCTTGTAGGAACGGGCAATGCGATCTTCGAAAATGTCGGCCATCGCGATCAATTTGCACGGGCCGTTGGGCGACGACAGGGCGTTGCCCACCGCCCCGCTGCCCCGACTGCCCGAACCGATAATGGCCAACCGAATCGTGTTGTCCTCCCCGGCATGGACATGGGGAATGACCGTTCCGGCCAGCGCAGAGGCCCCGACCAGCCGACCCGCCCCTTGCAAAAACTCCCGCCGTGACCAACCGCTTCTTTCTCTGGATTTCGTAGAACGCTGTTGCATCGTAGGACCCTTTCTAAGTGGTTTAATGGCCCTCTAAATATCCTTCCCAATGCACACTCCTACCTCTTTGGCTCTCTGTCCCCACTGCTTTTATTTTGTCAAACCTTTCTCCTTTACGCTACCCCACACAAAGAAAAAACGTAACATTTTAGCCGAATGCAAAAGAGGCTTCTTGTAGGGCGAAATTTGCCCGGTATTGTCATTCCCGCGCAAGCTCTCAATCCAGGGTTCTATGAGGCGGCTACTTTGTTATTCCTCCCAAGCAGCGGCTGCAAGAAGCCTAGATTGGGCGCTGGCGCAGGAATGACAAACTACTGCATTCGGCTAAAATGTTACGAAAAAACTTTTTTCGTTGTGGACGCCCCTGCCGGGAAACTCCTACTCTGCTTATAATACAAGCCGTCTTGCAAGCCTGGCGTCGAAGGTCGGCCGGGAAGGAAGTGCTCTTGAAGTTGCGCCTTGCCGGACGCCAGGCTGCACATGGAAACCGGCAACCCTCTGTCATCTGGTCCATTTTCCCATGACGATCTTTTCCGCCGCCTTGTTGATGTTTCTAGTCTTGGACCCAGTAGGGAATATCCCTATTTTTTTGAGCATTTTGGGCGGGTATTCTCCGCAGCGGGCCCGGCAGATATTGCTCCGGGAATTGGCTATCGCTTTGGGAGTGCTTTTGATCTTTTTGTTTGCCGGTCGATACCTCCTAGACGCCTTGCACATTTCCGAACCCTCGCTGAGCATCGCCGGCGGAATTATTTTGTTCCTGATCGCCCTGAAGATGATCTTTGCCGATGTGCAAGAAATCTTCCGCCACAGCCCGGACGGAGAGCCGTTTGTCGTGCCGTTGGCGGTGCCGCTCATTGCCGGGCCGTCGGCTATGGCCACAGTGCTCCTCTTAATGGCCAGGGAACCTGATCGGTGGCCGGAGTGGTTGGCTGCCGTGCTGGCAGCCTGGCTGGTCTCCGGCGCGATTCTGCTCTTGGCCGGCTTCTTTTCTCGCATCCTGGGCCGACGGGGCCTGACCGCCCTGGAACGCCTCATGGGAATGCTGCTTACCACCGTGGCCGTCCAAATGTTCCTCCAAGGCATCCACCAGTTCTGGAACCAATTGGCCCGCTGAACGACGGGGTATCAGCATCTCTGTCCCGCCGACCGCAGACACATGTTCTTCTGCCTCCAAAAAGCTCTGTGGAAAAACTCTATGGGACCGGGAGCAATTGGGCCGATTCTGTTGATCCAATCTGCGGCCGGTTGCGTTGTGGGACTTCAACCACTATAGATTGCAGCTAGCCTCCTGATGCTATTGCAAGCGGTTGCAGGTCGGAGGCGACAACACAACCGACTTGGTTCCTGACACCCCTACGAAAAAAGGTTTCCATAGGGCCACACCTTTACAAAATTTTGCTCCTGTTCTCTCCTTGGCAACGGTGGGATGGGGTATGATGGAATAGGACGGCAAGGGCCGAATGGCTTTCGGACATTCACTGCCGCCCGCGATTGCCCCTCCAATAGGGGGATCAGAAATTTCCTATACACCTCGAACGATGGGATTATAATGCCCCAGAAGTTGACGTTAGCTCCCATAGGCGTCTCCCCCAAGAAATCTCCCAACCAACAGGAGATTCCTGGCCTAAAACTTTCCCCGGCCAACAACATGCCTATCCCAGCAGGGCGATGTTCCTCTAAAAAGCACCCAATCCACCGGTATTTCCCTCTGCCGCCGAAAGGTCGGTTGCTTCGATTAGGGAGGGTGTGTTTCTCGTTTTATCAGATTTGCCTATTCTGTTTATTTTTTCTATTTTTCTTATTTTCTTGCGTGTCGCCGTTGATAAAAGCTCCTTCTGTTTGCGGAGCGGAATCCGCCCCCTCTTCCGAGTCCACATTTCGAGAGCAGGTCCGACAATGGATTCAGCATCTGGATGCGGAAAACTATTTTCTTCGACAGCAGGCCCAGCAGCAGTTGGAACAGATGTTGGCCCAACCAGAGACGGCCCCCTTGACCGCGGAGGAAATCCGCCGCTGTTTAGCCGACAAGGCCATTTCGCTCGAAGTCCGGCATGGACTGGATTCTCTCCAACGTCGATTTCCGGGAGCTTTCCCTCCCGCTCCTTCAGGGACCGATTCTAGCCCGCCGCCTATTGCCCTTCCCACCTCAAAACAGATCGAAGCCTTGGTCCGGCAATTGGAGTCGGACTCCTACGCCGAGCGTCGTGGGGCGGCCGAACAACTGAAAACCTATCTGGACAATCCGGAATCGGCCGGACAGATGTTAGCGGTGTTCCGGACTCGCTTGGCCCGGGGAGATATTTCCGCTGATTTGCGCCGCTGGATCGACCCGCTTTGGGAGCGGGCATGGGGCGCCTGGCTGGCCAGTTCTTCGCCCAGTACCGAGCTGTCCCCGGCCCAACCGGAAGAGATCCAGCGATATGTAGATATTGTGGCGCGGCCGGTTCCCGCCGGTTCTCCCCAGGCCCTTGGGTCGCTTCGCCAAGCCCAACGGCAACTCCGAATGCTGCTAGCCCGGGACGATCAAGTGCCGTTGATCCGGGAGGCCGTTCAGCGTCGTTTGGACGCCGACCAGTTGCCTTCGGAGGTTCAGGCCCGGCTAACCGAATTGGCCGATTTGTGCCGACCGGCAATGGTAGCAGAATTCTGGCAACAGCGCCAACATCGGGGCATCCAACATCTGCTGGTCGGTGTGCCGAGCCAGGTGGCCGGAGCGCCTCGGCCTAGCCATTTCGATTATATCGACGACACGACCGCTCACTGTGTGAGCGGCAGCAACCTGACGCCCGGCCATTATCCGGTGGGTGTGGCTGTTCCGCATCCGCATCAGGCAGATGCGTTCTTTCATTTGGTGAACCTTCCGACGCCGCGCCGCCGCATGGCGTATGACTATCTAGTGCAACGGGACGTTCGCGTCCGGCTGGCTGAAATCACCCAGCGGACCTGCCAATACTACAGTGGCCGTAGGCAGCCGCTTTCCGAACGGGAAATCCTGGTGCTGGCCCAACTGGAACCGAAACAGTGGAGCCGATTTGCTTCGGAGTTTTTGCGCAACATGGCCGATCAGCCGCTCGGGCAGGAGGAGGGGCAAACCGCCGCCGGCCAAACTAGCCGAAATGGACTTTTGTGCATGATCTTGGCGGATCAGGGCCTCAAAGAAGCAGCGCCTGGACTGCTGGAGGCGCTGTCCCAAGGCCGCATCTTGCCCCCGACGCCAGAAGCCCCGTATGCCTGGGGCTGGATCGCCGCCTTGGCCATTGCCGCCAGAGACCCTTGGCCGGAGGTGGACGATTGGCTCGCAGGTGTCGCGGCACGAACCGATCTGCTCCGACTGCCAGGCGCTACTCCGGGGCCAACCAAACATCCGCTGGACGACGATCCGTTCGGGTTCCCTCCGCCGCCGGCGCCCCCTCCTCGCTTGAAAATTTCGCCGCCGAAGGCGAATACCGAAACACCCTCCAGTTCTTTCGAAGACCAGCCGCCCCAATTGGGCGCTACCGCAGCAGCCCTTCTGCTCCAGCGCCATCAACAGACGCCCACTGCGCACGGCCTCCAGCCCGCGCCCGATCCCATGCTAGAAAAGTGCAAAGTCCAGGGCTATCGGTTCGCCGATCCGAAGACGCCGGAACAGATACTCCAGTGGTGGAAGACCCGCCGTCTGCTCCGCACTTCGGCCGGCTAACCGTTCTTCCATCCCCCGCCCTTGACGTCCCTCAAAAAATCCTCGCCGTTAAGAAAGCGAGTGGTGGAGTGGTGCGGTCTTTTAACAGGTTCTTCCGAGATGACTCATTACCCGAATCGGCGGCCGGCGAACCAGCCGAAGGCAAAACCCGCCAAGGCGCATCCAAGGGTTACTCCTCCTACCAACATGGCTTGGCCGGCAAACCAATTCACTAGCTGCCCAAATACGACCGCCGTGCTCAGCAACGTGATCAACGCCATAAGTACCACGGCCACGGTCAACCGATCGACCCGCCGTTGCAGGTCTTCTAAAGAAGCTTTCTCTTGGCCAGGTCCAGAGGCGGCTGGTTGGGACGGAGCAGCGGCCTCCTGAGAAGGCGTTTCCCGAGAATGCGATTCCCGTATGTCCGGCATGGACGTGCTCCTAGAAAATGGGCAGACGGAACTTACAGGAGAGATATAGGTCCGCTGAGCGGCCCAGACGCCGCGTCCAATGCGGCAAACGTCAGTTAATCTTGGCAAGATAGGGAACTTTTTGCCCCCAACCCTTTGGGGATTTCCAGTTTGTGCCGGAAGATTGCTTATCCTAACGGAATTACTTTATAAGGATTTAGTGCCCCCTGGAGGACTCGAACGTAAAGACGTAACCCCTTTTGATAAAAAGACTTACGTCGATCCTGAAAGGGACAGCGTCAAGAAATCCGTCAAGGTTGGCGAAAACTCCGGTCCGGCTAGCCTCCTGGAACCCCCGGCGGCAGCCTCAGCCGATCTAGGGGGCGGCCTTCCTGCCATAGCCGATCTGGCAGCCCAAAAGGCCGAACCGCCCCAGGAACTTCAGGGGCATCCCGAGTTTACGGGAACCCAGCGTAACCGTCAAGACCTGCCCCCGGAAGGCCAAAAGGCCCAGCCTCTTGCCTCGGAAATCCAAAAGAACGAACCGGCCCTCCGGGAAGGCCAAGAGGCCCAACCTCTCCCCCCGGAAGGCCAAAAGACCGAACCTCTCCCTCCAGAGGTTGCCAGCATTCTCCAAAACTTGACCGAGGCCCAAAGGGCGGCCCTGCTGGACTGGCTGATAAGGCAAAGCCCATACTCTAGCCAACCCCGTCCAGACTGAGGCGGGCAGTGCACAGGTACCCCCTGCTTTCCTAAAAAATCCAATAACCACGGCCCATAGCCGAGGACAAGAGCGGCCCATAGCCCACACGAAGCCCATGACCGGCTGGCCGACGTGGACCAAGGCCATAACGGGAATCCCCCGGCTCGGGACCACCCAAATCACGAACCCCACGGATCGGGGGCACCCAATCGGGGGATGGACTTGCGGGTCCTTCCTGGCCATTGCGCTTTGTAAGGGCCGGGGGAACAGTCGCCAGTGTGAGGAGACTTTCTTTCTCCCCCCAAAAAAATTAAAATGAGTAAGGGCA
>JAKPGL010000086.1 GCA_029550925.1 Planctomycetota bacterium | reverse complement strand
CAGGGGGTTGTCGGCCAGGGTAAATAGATACACATCCTCCACACCCAGTTCCTGCAACTGGTTTTGGATATATCGGGCCACCCGGTGCGATTCGCCCTGCGGCCGATGACTGCCGGAAATAATGGCTATCTTCATCCAGCGTGCTCCTTTCCGTTACCTGCTTAGGGTATTGTATCCCTTTGGGCAACCTGGGCCAATCCGGAGCCACGGGTTGTTTCGAGGTAACCCGTTCGCCAACGGAGTCGAACCGATTGGAAAGAAGTCTATAAGAAGAAGCCTAAAATGGGAAAAGGTCTAACATCGAAGAAGTCAAGAACGGGAGAAGCCTCTAAAATGTCATTCCCGCTTGCGCGGGGATGACAAGGGGGGATGCGGCAGGGGCAAGGGCCCCCTCACCCGGCCGAGCCTGGACGGCTAGCCGGCCTCTCCCGCGGAGGGGAGAGGCGAGAAAAGCCCCCTCACCCGGCCGAGCCTGGTCGGCTCGGCCACCCTCTCCCGCGAAGGGGCGAGGGTGGGTGGCCCCCTCACTCGGCTTGGCCAAAGGCCAAGCCGGCCTCTCGACGGCCAGGGGAGAGGCGAATCTTCTCCACTCGGCTGAAGTGTTACAAATCTCGGATTTTTGAAGGACCTGCTCCGTCTGCGAACACCTGAACAAGCCCATTTTGCAAAACTCCAGATGTTACCTTTTCTCAATCTTTCGGGGCCGGGGGTTACGACTGAGTAGTGTGGTTTTGCTGGCGGCGTTGCCAGGCGATGTAGGCGCGTGTCCGGCAGGCGATGCAGGGCATATAGACCAACGCGCCGCAGTCCGGGCAGCGCCGGGGCGTGGGTTCCCGGTCTGGGGCGTCTTTGATGCGGGCTTCCAGCGGGGTGCGTAGTCGGCCTCGGTTGACAAAGTTGACAAATGTTCGGCTTATGCCCAGCTTTTTGGCAATCTGGCCCTGGCTGAGCCGACCCTCGGCCAAAAGCCGCTTGACCTCCAGCACCGTTTCTAGCGGGATCATCAGTCCAAGACCCTCCGAAAGAAAACAAATCCACGCTGCCATAGACGAACCGCACTTGGTCGCCCTCCAGGGCCGATCATGGCGTCTCCCAGTCGTCCGGTTCGATCCAGAAGTCGCCGGGTTCCGGCTCAGGCTCCAGGGATTCGTCCATCGGGTCGAAGGCGTCCAGTACGGTTTCCAGATCAGGCAATCGGCGGCGTTGAGAGGGTGGAGTATCCGGATAGACTTTTTCGTCTGGAGACCTGCCTACCGTAGGTTTTCTTTTGGAGGCGGTTGTGCCGCTCTTGACGCCTGGGGAAGTTGCCGGGGGGAACCTCTTTGCCGGGCCATGGCCATCAGGTCGGCTCGGCTTTTGGCCCCGGTGCTCGCCGCTTGATTCGGGGGCGTCGGCCGAAGAGGCTGCTGGCTGGGCCAACCGACAGCGGGAAAATCGCCCCTGGTCGCCAGATTCTGGGAGAAACCTTTTTTTACTTGTTTTGTGAGGTTGTGGGTTCCGGTCTGCCATAGGGAGGACTCCTTTCGAGCAATTCGATGATACAATGTACATCTTCAATGTACTTGCGTATATAACAAAAGAGGCGCAAAAAATCAAGCAGGCCGGGAAAAAATTATGTATCTTTTGTGCATCTAGGAGAGGATTGGGGGCGACCAATATACCCTAAGGGATAGCCTCTGGCCGCCAATCAGAGGGGACTGTTCCCGGCCAATCCCTCCCGCGGGGTGGTCGTGATGTGCTGTTCCCTCAGAGAAAAAAGCGTTCCGATCGATGGCGTTACGACAAGAAGCGAACGACCGACACGGACGATAGCCCCCCGCACCGGTCCCAAGAGTCCCACCGGCAGGGTCTCGCCTGGCGGGGTCTGGGGTCAGCGCATTACCGGCTGGTGCAGAAAGCCGTTCTTGCCCAGAAGAAGACTCAGGCCCGGGTGCGGCGGATGTCTTGGACTTGATAGATCGGCAGTTGGCAGGCGCCGGTTTGTTTATAGATCAGTTGGCCGCGGACTTCCACCTGTTCGCCGGAACAAAAGCCCGCCAAGCCCGATGGATGACAAAGGATCACCCAACCGCCCAACCGATCCCCTGTACAGCCGGGCGGCACATACCGAAGCCGCCAACACCCTTCCGCCGCCGAATAGCACAACACTCCCCGAAGCCATTGGTATTGGGGATCGAAGCCATAAGGGTTTGAAGAACTTGCCGTCCCCGGGGCCCCGGAAACGTTTCCCCCAGCGGTCCCGGAAGCAGAACTGTTTCCGCCGCCAACCACCGCCCCTGTTGCCCCTCCGGAAGCACTAGAAGAAGGATTGGCCGGGGGAGGCCCGCTGGGACTTCGGCTTGGCGGCAGACTGGCCAAGTCGATCGAACCCACTGGCCCGGTCCCGCCGGAGGTTGCCATCGGAGAGGAATTGCCGGTCGGCGGCGGCGCGGCTCTACTGACCGGCATCCCTCCCGAGGGAGGAACGCCTCCGGCCGTTGGACCACCCGCGGAAGAGGCCAGATGGATACCCGGTTGCGAATTGGCCCGAGGCTCCAGGGTGCGAATGATCGGCTGAGTTGGTTGGTTGGGAGGTGCGGAGGGGCTGCCGGCAGGAACGCCTCCGGCAGAAGGGGTTCCTGTAGCGGAGGGTGCATTAGAGACCGAGGAACCGACATTTCCCGACGGGATACCGGAACCGGTGGGGATGGTAATCCGGCTTGGCGGCTGGGCGCCAAAGGCAGAAGGAGTATAAACGCCCCCGACTCCCGGGGCGGGGGAGGAAGCCGGCATTCCACCTCCTGGCGTTGTCGTTGTTCCCGGAGCGCTGCCAGGTTGGGGGCGATACCAATTGGTACCCGCTGGGGGGGTGGGCAGCGTTTGCTGGGGAGAGGTGGGACTATTGGGAAGCATGGGTGTCCAGCCGGGCGAAACGCCGGTGGGGGAAGAGGTGGGTTGCCCTGGATAACTATACCCAGAGGTTCCAGGGGGAGTATAGGTGGAAGACTGCCCCCCGTAGAAGGGATCGCCAGGAGTACCGATGGAACCGGTTCGAGGGGGTTCGACCCGGGTTTGACCTACCAAGGGATCGACGAGTTTGCCGCCGCTTTTGCACCCTCCTAAAAGGAGGAATAATGCTGTCAATACTATCCACCGGCGCATAGGTACCCAGCCCTCCAGTCCGGACGAGGAAGCCGTAGCTTACAGATTTTCTTTTACGTGTCCAGACCGGTTTAGCGGTGGATATTTGCCTATTTTCCCTAAATTATCTAGGGAGGCTTAAAAGAGCATTCCGTGCGGTTGGCTTGGCATGGAGAGACCGAGGTGTTGAAACCCGGCCGCGGTTAGCCGTCGGCCCCGGGGGGTACGGATGAGCAATTCGGATCGAAGTAAGAAAGGTTCTACCTCGTCGATCAGGGTGTCAGGGGGAACATTGATGGTATGGGCGACGGCCTCGACGCCCACAGGCCCCCCGCCGAAGACCCGGGCGATGGTCTCCAGATATTTTCGATCCTGGGGGTCCAAACCGAGGGAGTCGATGCCCTGCATTTCCAGGGCGTCTCGGGCCACGGAAAGGGTTACCCGGCCATTGGCCTTAGTGGTGGCATAATCTCGGACCCAACGGAGGCGGTTGTTGGCCACCCGAGGAGTACCCCGGCTTCGAGAGGCGATTTCCACAGCCGCATCCTCTTCGACGACGACGCGAAGTTTGACGGCATTGCGGCGGACGATCTCGGCCAATTCTTCGAGCGTGTAGAAGTCGAGATGTTCCCGCATTTGGAACCGGTCCCGCAGGGGGGCGGAAAGCAGCCCGGTCCGCGTGGTGGCCCCGATCAGCGTAAACGGCTTCAGCGGCATGTTGATCGTCCGGGCATTGATCCCCTCGCCCAACGTCAGATCAATGCGGAAATCTTCCATAGCCGGGTAGAGAAACTCCTCGACGGATTTGTGCATCCGGTGGATTTCGTCGATAAACAGGACCGAGCGTTCGGCGGCGTTGGTCAAGTAAGGGACAATATCTTTTGGTGCTTTGAGGGTCGCACCGTTGGCGATCTGCAAAGGAACCCCCAATTCACGGGGGATACAGAGGGCGAAGGTGGTTTTTCCTAGACCGGGGGGGCCGTCAAACAGAATATGCCCCAAAGGTTCCCCCCGTTTGGCTGCCGCTTCGATGGCAATTTGAATCCGGGCATAGACATCCCGTTGTCCCACCATCTCGGAAAGCCACTGGGGGCGTAAATCCCGATCCTCGTCTTGGACAAGCTGGGTTGCCGCCTGGACCACAGGTTGGCGCGCCATAGGCTCCTTCCCCACAAAAATAAGGGGACTCGCAAAATATACCGCTTATGCTGAATATACCAGCAACAGAGGAGAAATCCAAAGGGCAACTGCCTTTTCTTCCCGGCTATTTTCCACCTATCCGCTGGGGGGAGCGGCAATGGGTCTCCCCCCCTAATCGGTTAGGATAACCCACACGGGGCCGGACTCTCCCTTGTCGGATCGGGGCGGACCGTGCTATCTTTTCGTAGAATAAACTTTTTTGTCCCCCCCCAAAAAAGTGTTCATGTGCGGAAGTGTTTGGGGACAACGTGTCTTTCCTAAGGGAACTTTCCTGGAAGGGAAAAAACCGTTTTCCCTGCCATCCTCAAACCAGCAGAGGGATGGAGTGCGTAGTGGATCGTGGAGCAGCGTCTCTCCCGCCCCGCTGTTTCTCGCGTATTGAGTAGCCGGAAATGATGCACAAGATGGTTCCTCCCGAACGGATTTCGACCGCCTGGCTTCAGAAGCAGCTTCAGTCTGCAGAGGAAGAATTTACGGTTTCATTTCGCAGGCAGTATCCGGTCGTCTGGTGGACGACGCTGCTAGGGCCTTTTGTACTATCGGCGGCGATTTTGGCCGCCGTGGCTGTGCTGGCGGGCGGTAAATGGGCCGCCCGATTAGTGGGGACCGCAGCCGCCACGTTCTTTTTCTTCGGCCGATTTGTCATTCTGGGCGGCGAGGCGCGAACGCCGGACATGGACTTTTTCACGCCCGGCCAACTAATGCTGCTGGTTACCTACATGGACCTGATGACCGCGATTCTTTTAACTTCACATAGTGGATTTTTATTCCGAATTCCCTTTCTCGGGCCAAGGATGTTGGCCTTGGTGGAAGACGGGCAGTACATTCTGAAGTCGAATCCTTGGATGAAGCGATTGACGTTTGCGGGCCTGGTGGCCTTTGTGATGTTTCCTTTGGCGGCTACGGGCAGTGTGGGCGGTTCGATTTTCGGCCGATTGCTCGGCATGAGTCGCACGAGCGTCTTTATCGGAGTGGCCCTGGGCAGCGTGTTGGGCAATGGAATGATGTATCTGGGCGCCAACATGATCAACCGCTATCTGGATCGCAATAACCCTTGGCTTACCATCGGCGGAATCGCCGTGGTGGCGCTGCTGATCTTCTGGCTCAATTATCGCTACCAGCGGATGAAACGCCAGGCCATGCAGACGTTGCAGGACGCTCAGGGTTAAGACGCGCGGAATTGCAGTCTAAGCGGATCATACGCGGACGCCGGGGTTCCGCTCTTGCAGGAAACAAAGAATGCGGCGGGGAATATCCGCAATCGGGGTTTTCAGAACTCGATTTCCAGGTAGTCTTCGCCTAATTGCGTCGCGGGGAAAATGGTCTGTGCGGTGGGCAGATGCACAGGGTCTTTGTCGGCCGAGGCCGGGTTTAGATGCACCAACACCAACTGCCCCACATTGGCCGACCGGGCCAACCCCGCCACGGCCGAGGTATGGCTATGACCGGTCTGCTCGGCTAACTCCGCATAGGGATCCGGAAAATAGCACTCGTGGAGCAACAGATCGACCCCGACCAGAAACGACCGATACGAGGCGTGAGGATAGGCCGACGTATCGGTTACATAGGCCAGGTTGCGGTCCAGCCAGTCGATCCGGTAGCCCACGCACCCGCCCGGATGTTCCAACGGGAAATGGCGGACCTGCCCCCCGCCGGATACGGAAACCTCCGGCCGGAGCGGTTGAAAGCATATCTGGGGCCGTTTCGGGAAAACCGCCTCGGCAAAAAGATGCTCTTCCACGGCGGCCAACGTCCGTACCTCCCCATGAACGGTTACCCGTTCCAACGGGTGGAAATGTTCGATCTCCAGCAGATAGGTAAGTCCTACGATATGGTCTAGGTGGGCGTGGGTGAGGAAAATATCCAGATAGTCCGTTTGCAGATACCGACCGACCCGATACAATCCGGTACCGGCATCCAGCACCAGGCCCACCTCCGGCAGCATGACGCAGGCCGTCTGCCGCAGATCGTTCGGATGGTAACCGCCAGCGCCTAAAAGAACTACTCGCATCGGGCAATCGTGTACCTGTCGAGGGGGGGGCTATGGGAGGCCCAAGTAACCTTCTACCGTCGGGAACATCTCTCTCCACTATTTTTCCCATCAGGCCGACCAAGCACCTGTCCGTGGGGGCGAAACTAACCGGAGCGGGGGGCTCTGCTGCGTGGTTATGTTTGGCCTTTACTTTCAGGGCGCACGGGCCTTGAAAAACTAAGGGAAAGACTTCCGATCACCAGCAGCCCTAGGAGGAAAAGGGTGGTCTCGAACATAGGGGGGCCTTTCCGTGGAAGGGGAGAGAACGTTGGTTATCTACCACCTTTTCCATGCATTTCAAATGCCGGGGCCGATGGAAGGAAGTTTTTGTTTTTAACCCTTTATTATCCCAAAAGTTAGGTTCCTTCCTTGGAAGCAGGATGGGCGTCAGGGTGTCGTCAGAGTGATTCCTCCAAGAGGTGCAAAAATGAGACAGACAGCAGGATTTTCCCTATCCGGGGAACAAAAAACCCATCAAGTCGGGGGTGCCCAAAGGAATCGGACTGATCAGGACTTCGCCGGCGGCAAACCCGACGGCCATGCCCTGCTGCTCGTTGAAGGTCCGTAATCGCTGAAATAAATGCTGTTTTTTAGGAGGAAATTGAGTCTGATAGCAGGCCAGGGCCTGGAGTTTGCGGTCCAAGTAGGGACCGATATCTACCACCAATCGGTTCGGTTCTTCCGGGCCTAAGCTATGGAGGTCTAATCGGTAGTATAAAAGCCGGGGCACATGGTGCGTGGGCAGGCCCTCGAAATAGTCATCCCATTTGGTCAGTCGGCTATAAAAGACGGCAGCCTCGGTAAGGAGCATGGCCTGGTAATGGTCTGGGGAGGCCAGGGGGGTTTTGTTTCCCAGGGCCAGCACCAACCGCGGCCGATAACGCCGAAACTCCTTGGCCAAGGCCACCCGGGCCTCAAACGAGTCGAAAAGCCGACGGTTCGGCAACTCCAGCGTCCGGCGGACCTGGACTCCCAGCACGGCGGCGGCCTGTTGGGCCTCGGCCAGTCGGACTTCCGGCCCTGGGCTACACGGCGTAGGCTCCCCATCGGTTAAATCGACAATGCCGACCCGATGGCCCTGGTCGGCCAATCGGGCCAACACGCCTCCGCAACCGATTTCTACGTCGTCCGGATGCGCCCCCACAGCAATCACATCTAACGTTTGGTCCGACATGGTCTCTCCGGATATCCTCGTCTCTGGCGAGGTCCACTATTAGCATCTATTGAACCCGGGGAAAGTATTCTATTTTTTCTTGGATAGGAGCAGTAGGCAAGCCGACGCCGCCAATCTTTTGGGGAACATTTTGAGTTTCTCCAGAAGGTCCCCCTTGCCGGGTCGTAAGAAGCCTAGACAATGAAAAAAGACGCAAGCGGCCAGAATGGCGTTGTCGGCCGCGTGTAAAGAATCGCCAGGAGTAGCCACATGCAAGCACAGAACACGGATACCCAAACGCAGGAGATGGAACTGACGTTGGTGCTCATCAAACCGGATGCGATGAAACTGTCGCTTACGGGCTATATCCTTTCGCAACTGTCCGAGTTTCATACCGCTCTCCGTTTTGCAGGGGCGAAAATCGTCCATGTCAGCCGACGTTTGGCCGAGGAACACTACGCCGAGCACCGGGGCAAAGCCTTCTATCCGGCCCTGATCAACTACATTATGGGCAAGAGCCATTATCCAGATCAGCCGCAACGTCGCCGGGTGATCGCCCTGGTCTATTCTGGGCCGAATGCGGTGAGTACGGTCCGAAGGATCGCTGGGCCGACCAATCCCCACCACGCCCGCGAAACCGCTCCGGGAACCATCCGCGCCCTGGGTACGGTGGTTCTTTTGAAAGATGCGCAGGGGCAAATTATCGGCGAGCGTTTGGACAATCTCATCCACGCCTCTGCTACCCCTGAGGAAGCAGAACGGGAGATCAAACTTTGGTTCTGCCCCACAGACATCATGCCCTTTATGCGCATCTATCCGACGGACTACTCTCAGGAACATTATTATCTTTCCGGCGGACAGTTGACGACCACCTGGACGCCGGGCAGCCGATGTGCGATCGCCGCCGGCGAGTTGGCCTGGAAATCGGACTTGGAGACGCTGCACCTTTGGCGAAGCGGCAAACCCACCTCGATCTCCCTGGACGCGGTGATCGCCAAATACCTGATCAACACCGAACAGATCCCCGCCGAGTAATACTCTCTCGGAGTACGCTGTTTTGAAGAACCCGGCACGCTCTGGCTGGTCTGTTTTTTCTGTTTCTCCAACGGTCGCCAGGGAACATGGACGCCCGGAGAATAAAAAGCAGCGTCTTGAGAATCACCCAATCCAAGGACGCACCAAGCGAATGGAAGTTGGAACAAGATAGAGAAGATTTTGCCGCAACGGCTTACGGATTTCCAACTTGTGCAAGAAGATTTCCAATTTGTGTCAGCGTTTACTTGTCGTAACTTCTTGCTATATAAAAACTTAGCACCCCCTAGGGGAGTCGAACCCCTGTTCTCGGACTGAGAATCCGATGTCCTAGGCCACTAGACGAAGGGGGCAACCCTCCCAAGAGGAAAATGCGCCCGGGGCTTTCTTCCCTGGGCTTCTTCCCCTTGGCGATCGAGTGCTAACCTCTTGTAGATTTAGTGTATCCGGCGATGGCGGATTCGTCAACAGGGGCTTCGGTTCGCCCCCTGAGCCTTTCGGCTGCTACGTAACCGCCTCTGATTCGCCCCCCCAGTTTGTGCCTCTTTTGGGCGGGCGCCTGACAATCCGGTGCTTGTCCCGTCTCCGAGCATTTTTAGAGCCTCTCACGAAGCCACCAAAAAACCGGAAGGACACTCCCCCCGGCGTACGTTGGAGAAAAGGTCATTTTGTTAGAGACGAGGGAAAATAGCCCGGAGGGGCCGAGAAAAGAGTTTCGTCCCCGGCAACGAGCGATCCTTCCCAGGTGCCCCATGCGGGGTAGGCGATGGCCTCTATCCTGAGCGGCACTAGGGTCGTATAATCCAAACGTTATGCCCCTACCGTGTTGCCATTTCGGTATAACTCGCTCTTGGTAAAGGGGCGGCCTTGTGCGGATCGCCGGGTAGGGAGGAATCCGAACGCCGGAAGGAACGAAACCGCCGGCGGCGAGTGCACGATTCTTTTCCCTTACACTGCCCCGATGTTTTTTTGCGGAACGGGGGCGAAAGTCGAGCATCCGATTCCTGCCGTTGAGTGAATTTTCCGATGGTTCGTGTTCAACTGCGACGCGCCGAGCAATCCTGGTGGATTCGCACTTTGCTGGCTGGGTATGAATGGGCCGCCTCGCTCCAGGCGGCGGTGCTGCTGATTGTGCTCACCGCGGCGGTTTTAGGCTGGGCCACCTTTGTAGAAAAGTGGCACGGGACGGAAGCTGTCTCGTTTGGCGTCTATCGGTCTTGGTGGTTCATGGGGTTGGTGAGTCTATTGGGGCTGAATGTGCTGTGTGCGGCGTTGATTCGCTGGCCCTGGAAGAAATATCAGACCGGATTTGTCATTACGCACACGGGCATTTTGGTCTTGTTGGCCGGGTGTTTGGTGCAGCAGGGCTGGGGCGTCCAGGGGCAGATGATCCTCTATGAAGGGGAATCCAGTTCCACGGTGTATGAGGACCAGAAACTTTTCCGGCTTGCGATTTCCGAGGGGGAAGAAACCTCGGGAGCTTCGGCGCCTCGGGCGGTCAAGACGGTCGAAATACCGTTTCGATCTGGGCCGTTTAGTTGGAGCGATTATCAGCGACTGCCGTTTTTCCCCTGGCGGATTGCGCCGAGGGACCAGGGCCGAATTTATGACAAGGATGGGATCACCCTGGAGGTATTGGACTACTATGCGGATTCGGAGCGGGTGGAGGCGCCTCGGTTGGTGTTGGAACTGAGGCGAACAGGCACGGATGCGGCGGGGGAACCGGTCGAAGGGCCGAGCCGACTGACGCTGACGGTGGCCCGGGCTACGGGGCCCCATACGGGGCTGCGTCCGTTTGGGATAGGAGATCGGCAGAACATGCCTTGGGGGCCGCCGGTGGTGTTTTGGTTGGCCGGCAGCCAGGCGGAATGCGACGCCTTTTTGGCCGCCAGCCCAGAAGGGCCGGTGGGGCCTTTGGGACAGGTGGTTCTGTGGCGCCGGGGAGAAGTCTATCGGTTTTCGGTGGAACAGTTGCAAAACAAGCCGGAACAACCCTTGGGCCGAACAGGACTGAAGGTGGTATTTGTCCGTTATGAGGAACGAGTTCGGGCCGTCGAGTTGCAGGTGCAATCGGACCAGGCGTCCGATCACCGAGCGTCGGCCCGAATGCTGCTATTTGCCCAGAATCCGTCGCACGATCGGCAGGCAGAGGCGCTCGGGGTATATGGCAGTTATTGGGTAGAGCCGCCGCCGGTGCCAGAACGGCTGGCAGGGATAGAGCGGATAGAACTTTTGCGTCTGGCCGCCGCGTTACGGTTGGATATTTTGTTAGGGCCGGATGGAAAACTCTACTATCGCCAATGGCAGGCGCCGAAAGTGGTTGCAGCGGGGCTTTGGCCGGGCCTCGGAGAAAAACAGACCGCTCCACTTCCAGGACCAACAGCCCCGGAAGGAGAAAACCCCAGACCAGAGGGGGAAATGGGGAAACCCTATCCGGTAGAACAGGTTCCGCCGCTTCGGGTTTTTGCGGAGACGGCGTTGGCGACGGAGGTTCGGCTAGGGGAATTTCGGCCGGCGTCCAAACCGACGGTGCTGTATGAACCGAAGTCTTTGGAGACGCCCCGCGAAGGTCGCCTGCGTCAGCCGCTTGCCAAAGTGCGGCTTAGCGTGCAATCAAGGCCCTTCTCGGGGCCTCTGGTGCCGGCTGGATCGGACTCCGCGGCGGCAGAAGCCAATACGGGCGAGTTTTGGATTCCCTTGGGCGGCCCTCGGTACGCCGACCAGCAGGCTATTGTTTCCTCCGGCAACCGACGAGTGGAAGCGACGTTGGACTACCGAAAATGGGAGCTAGGCATACAGATCCACCTTCGGGACTTTACCCGCAAAGTCGATCCCGGCGCCCCGTACGATGCGCATTATTCTAGCTTGGTCGATGTGTGGGAAGGCAAAGACCCGCCGAAAGTCCGGCAGGAGAAGGTGCTGATTACGATGAATCAGCCTCTGACGGCCAAAGACCCCGCCACAGGCCGGACATACCGATTCTACCAGGCCAGTTTCAGCTACTTGGGCAAACCGGGCGATCCAGAGTTTGAGCGGTGGATGCAACTGCGGGCCATGAAGCAAACAGAGGTCGGCGGGTCGGCAGGGTCCTCCGGCCCCCCCGAGGAACCTAGCCACGCCGGGCCGATCCCGGAGGAATTGTACCAGAGTGTTTTGAGCGTCAATTACGATCCGGGCCGAGGCCTCAAATACGCCGGCAGTTTGCTGATTGTCGTAGGGATCGGAACGATGTATGTGATGCGCGCCTATCTGTTTTCGCCCCGAACAGGCCGCCAATCCACCGCCGAAACCCCGCCAAAAACCGAAAAAACACCAGGTTAGCGGTCGGGAGAAAGCGCCTCTTCCCAAGAGCAGGAAAGAGAACGCTGTTCCCTTCCAACGGCGAATGTGTTACAATAATCTGACTGTATCTGGCCCCAGCAACCTCCCTTTCCAGGCGGCCAGTTAGGGTGGAGAAGATGGGGTTGGCCCCCCAACCGAGGACGCCCTCCGATATAGCCGATCCGGGGTACAATAGTACTCTTTCAAAAGGAGAATGGACCCCCGCGATCCGGAGAGAGCCTTTTTGGGGGGACTTCCCGTGTGGGCGGATTCACAAAATGGGATGGTCCCGAATCCATCCGGGGATGTTTTGGGCGATTAGCTCAGGTGGTTAGAGCGCCACGCTTACAACGTGGAAGTCGGCCGTTCGAGTCGGCCATCGCCCACTCAGTTCTTGTGCCCAGTGCCGCAAAGACAGGGAAGTTTCGGCGCCGGGGCCTGTTGACATCCGCCTTCTCTTTATTGCCGAAACTTTTGATGGACCTGGAGTTTTGCAGGAGATTTTGACCTCTTTTGTACACGGCCGGCCCTCAAAAATATCGGGGTTTGAGGGCGCCTTTCCGTGTACACCCCCTTTCGGAACAAGCCCTTTTTGCAACACTCCACTGGAGTTTTGCAAATTTGGGATTTCCACCGATCTTGTACACTACCGACCCTCAAAAATCACGGGATTTTTGAGGGTCCTGTTCAGTGTACGAACACCTGAACAAGCCCATTTTGCAAAACTCCAGACTCCAGTTATAAGACTCCTGCGCGGCCTTGCCAACAGGTTTAGGGTTTCGCCGAACCGCCGCTCGAGCGTGTGCCCGTTCGTTCCGTCCATCGGCCCGTCAGAGGGTCGGGGATGTGTTCGCTGGGGATTTCAAACGGAGCGGAGTGGAGGGGTTCGACTTTCACGTCAACGGGCGCAGTAGCTCCCCACTCCCAGCGGGTTTCTGACGTTCCTTTACAGGTTTGGGAGACCGTGCCGTCGGCATGGAGCGTTAGTCGAATCTCGTACTTCAGCGCGCCCGAATCGGTTCGGTCGTATGCCGGCATGTTGGTGTTTTGCAGAGGCGGGAACCGCATCTTATACGGCAAGAGCTTGACTTCCCATTTGCCGGTGATTACGTTGCCTTCGATCCGCCCGGTGAATGTTCCCTTATGAGGAATGGGGTCGCACGTGATGCCGTTGGCGTACTTAGGAGGCTCGACAAGCTGGTCCATCGTGCCGGTTACCTTGCCTTGGCGAACGACATAGGTAGCCTTGATTTTCGGGTTGTAATCGTGAATCGGCTTGGTCAGCCAGGTTTCGACGTCGATGATCCGATCGCCTGCTTGGACCTGCGGGCCTGCTGGGCTGGACGGATCGGGCGGGGCGGTCTGCGGCACCAAGCGGTAAGTTAATGTGCCTATGGCGCCCGGCTGTCCGCCGACGACCAGCTTGTAGTTGCCCGGCGGGAGCAGGGCGTTGGGGTTGTCTTTCAGTTCCGACATATAGCGCCGCTGCGTAACCGAATACACCGTGGTGGCGGTGAGTCGGTCGCTCTTGCGGCCCGTCTTCGGGTCGGCCCACCGATAACGGAATGCAGTGGCCGAGTGGCCTTCGGGAACTTTGAACTCGCCCGGCGCCAGCGTGGCCTGTTTGCCGGTTACCCGTTCCGTAGAGTATTCGACCGACGCGGTTACTGTATGCACGACATCCGAGGCGTCCGTCGGCTTTGGACGAGCTTCGGCGCCGTGGGCGGCTCCTGACAGCGAGGTCCCCACAGTCAAGAGAACCATCATCACAAACATGTCCGGTCCACACCTACTGCTTTGGATACTCATTTAGTTCTCCTCTAGGGTATTTATTCCTTGGTATCTATTCCTTTTAACGGTTGCGGAACCTTGGCCGCTTGAGGATGCCTGGCAGGAATTGGCCGATGAGGCCGCACGTCGGTATATTGTACCATTTATCTGGGAAAAATCGCCGATTTCGATCTGGTGGTCGCCGTTGACGCCGTCACAACCGTTGTTTTCCCTTCGACCGCTGGCCATGGTCCCGCCCGGCACAAACCGGCTCTCCGCTCAGATGTCAGGCCCCCTCGGCCTTTTGGCCGCGTGGGTAGGAATGTCCGAAGTTGGTCAGGGTACGCCCCGCTTCCCGCCGTTGAGTTGTTAACGTTTTGGAAAAGACCTTGACGGCCTGGGGAAACCGCGGCATGTAGGGTCTCTAGGTGGTTTAGAAGGGGGATTTTCTTGCAGAAGGAAAGCAGAAGCAAAGGGGGGTTTGCAGGGAACCGTCGCTCGGATACACTCCAATCCTGCCAAGGCAACTGTACCGACCAGCTGGGGTTTGCAGGGAACCGTCGCTCGGATACACTTTGTTTTTTAAGGGGTTAGGTTTTAACTGCTGGGGTTTGCAGGGAACCGTCGCTCGGATACACTTGGAGTTAGCAGAGTATCTCCAGGCCTGGGCTGGGGTTTGCAGGGAACCGTCGCTCGGATACACTAGAGGTCGAAGAG
>JAKPGL010000199.1 GCA_029550925.1 Planctomycetota bacterium | reverse complement strand
ACAACGACCATGCTTTTCAAAAGGTCGTTGATGTTTTCGGTGCGAAAGCGGAGTTCCACCTGGGCGTCATCGACCAATTCGCCCCGGTGTTCGAAGAAGCCAACTCCGGAGCTAAACAGCACGATACGTTTGAGCGGCAGGTTGGCCGATCCGGGTTTGCCCGCCGCCGCCCCCAGCACGGCCGGCCCCGGCGGCTGCGCCCAGGCCAGTCCTGCAAACAATAAGCCGACCACACCTGCCAACGTCCCATAGCACCCGAAGAACCTTCTCATCGCACCATCTCCTCAAAAAAGCCCAACCTACTCATACTGAACCACCCAAAAGGGGAGTTTTTCTCCCCAATTGTACCTTTTTTAGATGCTTGATCCCGGCAAAAAGTTCCCTGACCTTCCAGAAGGGCAAAAATCGACAAAAAGTAAAGAATTTTGCGCCAAGTGGGGCGCGGTCTAATCCCGAAGAGGGATTTAATGCACCAAAATCGAATCACCGCCCCGGCAGGACTTTAATTGCCGGTAAACCACCGGCCGATGTCCAACCCAGTTACCCACAGGACCAAGCCCAGGATGAAAAACAGTCCTAGATAAGTCAGGGTGATCAGCACCCGTTCGCTGGGCGGTTTCCCACGGATACCCTCATAGGCCAAGAAGACCATGTGGCCGCCGTCTAGGACGGGAATGGGCAGGAAATTGAGCACGGCCAAGTTGGCGCTCAGGATGCAGAGGAACATAAGAAACTCTCCCGTGCCCGCGGAGGCAAACTGAACGGCGGCGTCAATGATGCCGATGGGGCCGCGCAATTCAGTAGCCGACACCTGCCCCGACCCCAACGCCCGCAGCATTCGGAAGATCATCGTGAGCGAATCGACCGTCTCTTGATAGCCCATCCGGATGGCCGCCCACATGGAATCGGCTTTTCGGCGAAAGGTATCCGGCTCCAAGAGCAAGCCCCGCATTGGATCATAGGCCCCTGGCAAGGGGGCGGGCTGGAACCGAACCGTCTGGACCTCGCCAGACGGATTCTGCACTTGCAGTTCTACCGTGGTACCGGGCAGGGCGTGTTGGAGTCGGCTGATCAGATAAGGCCAATTGGGTTTATCGCCCAGGGCAGCCCGAATTTGCACCGCGAGCATCTTTTCGACCTGTCGGCGTTGGGCGGGACTGAGACTGGGATCGGCAAACTCTTCCGGTGGTACGACCTGGGCGGCCACGAGAAGGCTGCCCGGTTGGATGCTGGCCTCCGCGGCCGGACTGCCGGGGATGACGCCCATCACTTTATTGGCTACCGAATAAGCAATCCCCAAACTGGGTACCGCCACCGGACTTTCGGCCGTAAAACTCTCATAATAAAAATCCACGTCCCGAAGCGGTACGGCAAACTCAATCGGCCGCCCCTGCCGAAGCACACCCAGCCGAACCGGACTGCCCGGCTGTAGCTGGGCCTGCTTTCGGAGTCGTTCCGGTAGCGTGAGCGGATCGCCCACCGGTTGGCCATCCACCGTGGTTAAAATATCTCCGGGTAAAAGTCCTACCCGTTGGGCAGGAGAGTCGTCTTGGATGGCCGTGATCGGCCCCATTTCCAGGATCAGCCCCAACCGACGGATCGGCTGTGGGGCCACCTGGACCACAAACTCCGTTTCCCCCCCGGCAGTCGCGACATCGGACGCCTGCTCCGATCCAACCGGGGGCGATGATTTGGGGGCAGAATTCTTTGTCGGGCGTTGCGTTTCCGGCGGCTGGTTTTCATGCATCGCCCGACGTATGCGAAGCTCGATCGGCTGATCGGCCGATCGGGCCAAGGCCCGGCGGAGTTCTGCATAGTTGGTTATGGGGCTGCCGTTTAGCCCGACGATCTGATCCCCAGGCATTAAGGGAGGATTGGTTTGGGCGGCTGCTGTACCAGGTACCGCCGCCAATTCCTGCATCAACCGGTTGGTCCAAGGCACTCCTACGCCGATGGTAGGATATTTGCCTTTGCGTTGAGGATAGATATGGAGGGACCAAGGTTCCGGCTTGGCCGGGCGTTGGACCACCAGTTCCACTCCCTCTTCTATATCGCCCAGAGAAATGTCCGTCCGAAGTTGCTGGAACCTCTCGACCTTTCGGCCCCCGATCTGAAGGATTTGATCGCCGGGTAAGAGGTTCTTTTGCCAAGCCGGTTGCCCCGGCGCCACTTCGCCCACCCCACAGCGAACATCCTCTACCCCTACGCCAAACCCCCATATCGCAACGACAAAAGCAAAGATCACATTCATGGCCACGCCGGCGGCGATAATGGCCATCCGCTGCGGCACGCTCTTGGCAAGGTAACTGCGAGGATGATAGAGGGCGGCTTCCAGGGCGGCGACTTCCTCCGAAGAGGGAATTTCCGAACTGGCCGACTCCGGCGATGCCGAAGTTTGCTCGGAAACTTGAGAATGGGGATCGGATGTCCGAGGTTTTTCATTAGGGGTGGGAGTTTGGTTAGTTTGGGAAGACTTGATAACTTGAGTTGTTTGATCAGATTCTTTAGATTGGGCAGTTTGGGAGGCCTTTGCGGCCTTGGCACGCTCCAACTCCTCACGCAATCGGCCCGGATGATCCTCCTGCCCCAACATTTTCACATAACCGCCCAGGGGAAACGCCCCAATCCCGTATTCGGTCTCCCCCCAACGAAACCGCAAAAGCCGAAGCCCGAAGAAGTCAAATCCCAAATAAAACTTTTCGCACCATACCCCAGTGAGTTTGGCGACCAGGAAATGCCCCAACTCATGGACGAAAATGACCATGCAAAGGCCAAGCACCACTTTGACAATCACCCATAGACCGCCCAACCAAGTGGAGTCAGCGGCAGCCCATAATACAGGGGGGATTTGCAAGAGCCGACTTTGCCAAAGTACCAGCGCATCTAAGCAGTTTTCGAACATGCCCAACGTGTTACCTCCTCCCGCGCCCAGCGATCCAGACGCACCAAAGTTTCCAAACTGGGATTGGGGTCAAAGGGATGATGTTCCAGTACAGCCCGGCAAGCGGGCACGATTTGAGTAAATGGGATTTTTCCTGCCAAAAAGGCGGCCACGGCGGCCTCGTTGGCCCCATTGAGCACCGCCCCAGCAGTACCCCCCTGTCGGGCCACTTCCAGGCCAAGTTCCAAGGCTTCGTGCCGCTCCGGATCCGGCGGATAAAACTCCAGACAATACGCCTCGGACCAGTCAAACTGGCGAGCCACCGAAGGTTGTCGATCCGGCCAAAACAGGGCATATTGGATCGGCAGCCGCATATCGGGCGGGCTCATCTGTGCAATGACCGACCCGTCGATATATTCTACCATAGAATGGACGACGGATTGGGGGTGTATCACCACACCAATCTGGTGGGCGGCGAGATCAAACAGCCATCGGGCCTCGATAATCTCTAATGCCTTGTTCATCAAGGTAGCCGAGTCGATGGTGATCTTCGGCCCCATGTTCCAGGTGGGATGGGCCAGGGCCTCCTGGACGGTTACCTGGTGGAGCCTGTCCAGCGGATAGGTGCGAAATGGGCCGCCGCTTGCCGTCAGCACCACCCGACGCACCTCATCCCGCCTGCCTGCCTGAAGGGCCTGAAACACCGCACTATGCTCGCTATCCACCGGCAGGAGACGCCCTCCACGTTGGGCGGCCAACCGGGTTACTAGCGGACCGGCAACCACCAGGCTTTCTTTGTTAGCCAGGGCGACGGTTTTGCCTGCTTCTAAGGCAGCCCACGTACCTTCCAAGCCAGCCCGGCCTACAATCGCTGCTACTACAATATCCACCTCGGGCAGGCTGGCCACCTCAGCGAGGTAATCATGCCCCACCTTAAGTTGGGTTTGAGGAGGTAAATCAGACCAGTCCTGCCGGGCCGCTGCTTCTGGATCAGTTACCACCACATAGTGGGGGCGAAACTGCTGGATCTGGGCCTTCAGCAATCGGGTATTGCGATGGGCCGTCAGGGCCAGCACCTTCAACCGCCCTTCTGAGGCCGCTATCACCTCTAGGGTGTTCCGACCGATGCTTCCGGTCGATCCTAAAAGAGCAATCCACCGAACTTTTTGGCCTTCTGCCGTCTGCGACATCCGGATCCTACTCGCATGGAACACCGTTGAAATACCGTCTGCAATATCGTCTGTCCGACGGGAAAAGACAGGTCCACGGGGTATTCACACCCGTCGAACGGATGGGGTTTCCCCACCCTATGCTCACCCGGTTTGGAATCTTACAACACCGATCCCTCTTGGCGTCTGTTGGGTTCAGGGGGTTTTCCCCCCGGATGGTTCCGACAACTTCTCTTCCTTGACGCCTAGACCTGCATTGTAGCGGGGAACGGGAAGGAATGACAACGGACCCTAGCTCTGAGTTATCCCCAATTTTGAGGTGCGGCGAGAAAAAATGGGCGATTCCCTCCAAGGGGTTATAGAGTTGTTTCGGGATAAGAAGGAGCTGTCAGCACGGCTCGGCGTTAAGGAACAGGCAGATTACTCAATCGGAGCGGTTTGATCGGCATCGCCGGATTTTGACGTTGGCCTATTGATTTCGGGAAGGCCTAACGAGCCTCAAGTCGTTTCAGAGGGATGTGGAGTAGCACCAACCACAAGAAGGCCTGGGGAGTGC
>JAKPGL010000083.1 GCA_029550925.1 Planctomycetota bacterium | reverse complement strand
CACCCCACAGGCAAGGGCTTCAATGGGGCCACGGCTTTTCAGCCGTGGAAAGCGAGTACGACCGAGCGAAAACCGCTTTGGCGTCTACGGCTTCAATGGGGCCACGGCTTTTCAGCCGTGGAAAGGTGATTACATTAACATTTCTCTTAGTGAAGATATGCAGCTTCAATGGGGCCACGGCTTTTCAGCCGTGGAAAGACCGGTCGTTGTAACCCGTTGCTGGACAACAGGTTAAGATAGCAAATTCGAGCGGGTAGTGTCCAGTAGGGGTCAGGGCAGGTCATTGGGGAAAGCCAGGAAACGTAACTGTTTGTTATGAAAGGGGTTAGGTAACTCGAGCGGGGTAGGGGTTTTTTGCACCACTGGACCGCTCGCAACACCCCCCCCCAGAGGTAGGGCCAAGACCCTATCGGTTACGCTCTAGGCCATCGTAGGGGAGGAAAAACTCTTAAATAATGATAGCCGATCGGGGAGAAGGAGGCAATCGGGGCTGCCCCCAGAACTCCACACAACGATCGCCTCTGGCACCAGCCGGGCCTAAATCCACGACCATGACCCGATCCTGGTCCAGATTGAGAATTTCCCAGAGGGCCTGCTTGAGCAGTTGTTTTTCGACCGGCGACAGTTCGCAGCGGAAGACAGAATACTGCAAGGGGTCGCCGAAGCCGAGCATTTTTTTATAGGTGCGTTGGAGACGTTTTTCGTCGGCGATATCGTAGCAAACTAGATAGACGTTCCGCATGGTAAGGACTCCAGAAAGGAAAGGGTATGCAAGGGTAGAGGGCTTTTCAGGCTTGGCCCCCGGCCTGTCGAGACAAGGGGCGGAGAGAAAGAGGTCTGGACTGCCGCTTGGACTGGGTAAGGACAAGGAGTGGCTGCAAAGAGGCCTGGATCCGTGCTTTCGCAGGGATGACAAAAAGGAGGCCTCCCTTGCCCTCACCGGCTGCCGCCAGGGGTGAAGGTGGATTAGCGGGTGAGAAAGTTTGGGTAATGAGGGATTTCGCCCAGGAGGGTACGAGCCAGGAGGCGAGCCTGGACGTGAAGAACGCGACGGTAACTGATCCGATATCCGAACAAGGGATGTCGGATGAGGGAATCCATGCGGCGTTCGAAGGCGGCGATCACGGTGCGGCGTGCCCGATCGTTCATGGCCACTGCGCCGGCGCGGCGGATGAAATCGTCCGGAGAGACTTCGCCGGTATTGATCAGAGAGAGGACAACGGAATCGGCCAGCAGGGGTCGGAACTCCTCGGCCAGGTCGAGAGCGAGAGAAGGGCGGCCATAGCGCGGCTGGTGGAAAAAGCCGAGCATGGGATCGAAGCCCATGGTGTGGACGGCGATGGTCAGCTCCTTGACCAGCAGGGCATAGAGGAAGCTGAGCAGTGCATTGACCGGATCGCGCGGGGGACGGCGATTGCGGGCCTGGAAGTTGAAATGGGCGTCGGGTTTTAGCAGTTGGGCGAAGGCGGCGAAATAGGTGTGCGCGGCAGCGCCTTCAAGGCCCAGGAGGGTGGCGGCGTCGGTAACAGCGGCGGCTTGGCGAGCTAGTTGGGCCAGTTGGTGCAGGGGGAGTTGATGGTCGGGCAGATGCCGCCGGATCAAGGTCCGGCAATTTTTGATTTTTCCCACCACAAACCGCCGGGCCAAAACCAGCGCGCGACGCGGATGAGTGGCCCAACGAAATTGGGCAAGCCGAAGCTCCACGTTCTTGTGAATTAGCCCTGTGGTCATCCCATAGAACCAGCCGCCATAAGAGAAATAACACACAGGAACCCCCGCGGCGCAAAGATCGCGCAGGGCCTGGGTGGTAATCTGAATATTCCCGAAAAGGCAAACCTGCGACGTATCCAGCAGGCGGACCTGTTGGACGGTTTCCTGTCGGCGGCGGACGAGGAGCAGGTCGCCTTGTTTTCCGAGCGTGAGGCCCTGGTCTTGTAAATAAAGAGGCAAAGCGTCGTCGCGGGCAGGGATAAGACGACGGACTTCGCGACGAGGGGAAGAAGGGGCATGGTCTTGAAGGGCCGAAGTCGGCATCGCCTCAGCCGGCCCAGAACGGTCCGGAAGGAAAAGCCGGGTTTCGTCCGGCAGACAGATGCCCACCAGCGAACAACGAGGACACTTGGGACTGTCGGGTAAAGGAGGCGGGATTTTACCGGCAGCGGCAACGGCCCGAAACTGCTGAACCAACTGGCGAGTGCGCTGAATCAGGGCGTCGTCAAAGGGAATACTAACCCGTCGGCGGGATTGGACATAATAGAGGATGCCAGCTTCGCAATGATAGCCATTGGCCCGGAGAATCAGGCCCTGAGCACAAAGCTGGACGCGTTCCGGCTCCCAGGCTTGCTCCGGCAGATCAGGGACGGCACCATGCTTGTAATCGACCGGCACGGCGGTGGAGTTTTCCAGGTCGATGAGATCGATCCGAGCAATCAGCCCTTCCTCCGGGGCCGACAGAAGCACACTACGGGCATGAATCGGCTCAAACGGACCGGTCTCGGCAGAGACAGTCCCAGAAGAAGTGAGCAGTTCGGGATCGGGCAACGGAGCAGACTCGGAACCATCGACCCGACGATGGTCAAACCGGCCCTGAAGGGTGTCCAAATTGTCGGCAAACTCGCCTTGCACCCACTCCAGATAAGCCAACCGAGGACAATAACAGAATTCATTAAGCATCCGAGCGGGAATCAACTCGGGAACATCCCTTTCCAAAGACAGAGAAGGCAGCGTGGTGGTCATGGCAGCACCTTTCAGAAACCAAGGTTGTGGGAACTCTGATGCGTCCGTGCTGCCGAAAGCTCCGGGAAGAAACCTCATCAAGACAACCGACAGAGGCCTAGAGAGCTATCCGAGAAAGATACGAAGAGGGGAGAATCCGTGAGGATAAAGGAAAAAGCTCCGCGCCGGGGAGGAGAACCCCGGCGCGGAGAGTAGCGGAATTTGACAATGAGACTGCCCCACCAAGCCCCAGAGAGGCTTCTTTGGTTCTCCGAAGCAGATTGCATTGTCAAAGACCAAAGGGCCAGATGGTCAGGGATCCATGGAGACCATAAGGCCTAAGCCGCGGAATCGGCCGGAACCGATGGCAATAGGCCCCGGCAGGGGGAGAAAATTTCCCTGAGCGTCGCGCCAGGTGATTTTCACATGCCAGACGGGCATCTGCTGGATGTTTAGAGGACGGCGATAGCGGGTGGCAAGATCCAGCCCCGGCAAAAAGCCGACCTTGGACCAATCCAACAGGGCATGTTGCACAAGGTCCGGATGTAACCCGGCCTGCGCAAGGGCCTTTCGGAGGAGCGAATCGGTTTTTTTGTCGGAACGATCGTCATAGCCGGGCAAGACCACCGGAGTAACCGAAGTCCAACAGATGGACGGTCGCAGATATCGCTGAAGGACCCAATCAGAGGGATTCAAGGGAGCCAGGAGAGCAACCTGCTGATGGTCTTGTTCCCGTCGAAGGGATCGGCCTGCCAGATATTGAGCCAATCGACAGATGTCGGTGTCCATGCCGGGCATGCCGAGCAACAGAAGCCGACGAATGGCACCGACCGGATATAACCCCGGGGTCCCCCAACGATGAATACTGGGTAGAGGGAGAAAAGCAAAGCGGGGTTCCCAGGGATGCGAGCGAACGGCTTTGGAGGCGGGCAGATCCGGGGGAGCGGGTTTGTGACCGAGGACTTCGCGTAGCACCCGCTCGGAGGGCCACCGTAGAACGGATCGAGCTACCTGAGCGGTCAAATTGCGTAACATGCCAGCCAGAAGCACCGCCGATCGAGTGGCAAGAAAAGCGGAAGTGATTCCGGAAGAGACGTGGTGAAAAGAAACCTCCTGCGAGTCCGCCGTCTGAGACACAGGCGGACGAAGCAACCGGAAAGCGGTCCGGGGTAGACTGGGAGGATCCCCCGCCCGACAATAGCCGACCCATTGGAAAACCCTCAACGGGGGTACCGGAGTTAAAGAAAGCCTTCCTTGAGCATCCAGCCCGACCCGGGCCAAGAAGGCCTGATAAAGTTGACAGAGTTCCTGCAAAGT
>JAKPGL010000078.1 GCA_029550925.1 Planctomycetota bacterium | reverse complement strand
CGGAGTGCCCGGCCTTCCTATGGGAAAAGGGCGTGCGAAGTTCGGCGCTTGAGCGGGTTGGGATGCGGACGGTCTGGGCAGGGTTTCTCGGTTGGGGCGCGGCGTGGGCAAGGCTGCTTGGTCTGGCTGTAGTCTGGCTGGGTCTATGGATGGGGCCTGGGCTAGCAAGGGCCGACGACTTGGAGTGGTCCGAATGGCGACGGTTGCCGGTCTTTGCCGACGGACGGATCATGCCGCTGGACAGTTTCGCCCGTTCGGTGGTGGAGCGGATATGCGGTCGGGCCAGACCTCGGCTGGGGTTGGCGGAGGCTTTGCCCGACGAAGACCTTAGCCAGCCGGAGTACGCCGAAGCAAAAAAACTTTTTCCCGAGGGCAAAGCCCGCACCTGGGAACCCTACGAGCTTCTTTTCAGTTGGCTAGTGGAATCCCCGCGGTGGGAGCGTACGCCGTTTTTAGTGGGCCAGCATCATCAATTGCGGGAAGAGATTTTAGGACTTCCCCGAGAGGACCGATCCGGCCGCACCATCAAGTATGTTTCCCCTTGGCAGGTGGAACAGGCCAAGGGATTCTGGCATTGGCAGCAGGACCTGCGGCGTCGGCGTCAACAGGCCGCCCAGACCGGCGAAAAGTTCCTGCCTACGGGCGTGGACCGAAAGGCCGCTCAACTTCTGGAAGCGTATTCCGCCTGGCGGGAATTGACCTTTTCGGCCCAGTCGCTCGCTTCTCCGGAGAGTTTGTTTCAGACTCGGTTGGCCGAGCTGCACGATGTCTGGTCGGCTTCCGCCCAGGCAATGGAGCAGGCGATTGCCATGAGCAATGGTCCCCGGCAGACCTACAAGGAGTTTCAAGAGGCGCTGGAAGCCCTTGGAACGTTGGTTCGGCAAAGGCCGATAGACCGAGCTCGGATGGAGGCCGAAACGCACCGGCTTCGGCAGACGGCGGAGCAACTCGCCGCTTGGTTCGATGATTCCTACCGCCGACTGCGTCGCTCGCCTCCTCCTATGCCGCCGGAACACTGGCAACCGATGCAATCGCACTGGGCCGCCTTGGGCAGCCGGACGCGGGATTTGGTGCGTCTGACCTGGGAGGTCCAGACCGCTTTGTTCGACAATACCCCGGTCGGCGGCGCTGGGAATACATTGCGGCTGGTCCCGTCGCTCAATCCGTTTGCTCTGGAGGAGGCTCGCACGCCGGAAGAAAATCCTCAGCCCTGGCTTGCCTGGCAGGCGGTGCTGGAGGCCTCGCTGCGCGAGACGTTGGCCGAGTACCCGCACGAGGAAATCCTGGGGGTCCGAAAGGCGTTTCGCGAAGCGGCCGAGGCCTACCAGGACCGAACCGCCCCGAATCGTGCGGAGCGATTTTCCGCGGCCATGAAAAACTTTACCCATTCCGTCCGTCGCCTGGGCGAGGCGATCAACCAGGACCGCCAGAAGCTGCCCGTCCGAAAACTGGACAAGGCCGCATTCCAAGCCACTCAGTACCCTCCCCTAGGAGCTACGGACCTGGAAGTACACTACAACCAGCTCGATCCTTTCCGGGCGGGCTGGATTGGGTATCTGGCGGCGGCGGTTGGGTTTGCTTTATCGTTCGGTCGGCTTCGCAGACCGATGTTTTGGCTCAGTATGACGCTATTGGGAATAGCCCAGTTCTTCATTCTCTACGGATTGGGACTCCGATATGCGATCACCGGTTGGGCGCCGGTAACCAATATGTTTGAAACGGTGGTCTTTACGGCGCTGACGGTGGGGATGATGGGCTGGTTGCTGGCCCTTTGGCCGTTGTTAGGACCAGGGCTGAGGACCGCCTGGAAGTGGACGGCCTGGCCGATCCCCTGGCAGAGAGCGGACGCCCCAGAACTCCCCTCTTCTCCCTCAGCCGAAAACGCAGAGGCGCTCGGCGTCCCCTCTTCCCAAAAGTCGCTCCCCACCCCAGAAACGGGCGGGACGGTTGGCAAGGAAAATCCGATTCTCTCTCCTCGGAGTGCGGCGATAGCACGATGGGTCTTGACGCCGCTGCGGATCGTACTGATGGCGGGGGTTTTTTACGGTCTGACCCAGGTTCATTATGGCGAGGGAGAAGGATATACTGTTGTTTCGCTTACGCCTCGGATCGAACGGGGCGGATCGCTGACGGCCAATGATCTGGCGGCCTGGTTGGCGGGTTGGGCCTTTCTGCTGGGTAGTATGTGGTATGCGCCCAGGGCGCTATTGGCCGCCTTGGGCAGTATTGGGATTACGCCGATGCTTTGGTTTCGGCAAGGGGTACGAGAGGCCTGCCAGCAGGCGGCGGCCCGGAAGGCCTATGCCTTTAGCGGCGCCGTGATGGGACTGATCGGCGCTTTACTGGCCTATTACGCCCCGCCAACGGTGCTGGACAAGTCGATCGGCTCGCTTCGGCCGGTGCTTCGGGACAATTTCTGGCTGACGGCCCATGTACTGACGATTACGGCCAGCTATGGCGCCGGCGCTTTGGCGCTGGCTTTGGGCAATCTGGCGTTGTTCCACTATCTTTTCGGCCGATACCAGCCGATTCCGTCCGAGTTCCCAGAGGGACCTTCGGAGGCGTCGGAATCCCCCAGGCCGATTCGCCGGGCGCCGCCCGCCTGCCGACCCCTGGCCCAGTACATCTATCGCTCTATGCAGGTAGCTGTCCTTCTGTTGGCGGCTGGCACGCTGCTGGGGGCCTTGTGGGCCGATGTGGCTTGGGGACGTTTCTGGGGGTGGGACGCCAAGGAAGTCTGGGCCTTGATTTCTCTTTTGGTCTATATGGCGGTGCTGCACGGGCGATATATCGGATGGTTTGGCGATTTCGGCCTGGCTGTTTTTTCCGTCCTCGGAGCGACTTCGATCCTGATGGCCTGGTACGGGGTCAATTATGTCCTGGATGTGGGGCTGCATTCCTACGGCCGAGGTACCGGCGGTTTAGGCGTTGTCTTGGGGGTGGTGGCCGCCAATTGGCTCTTCCTGGGCGCCGCCGCCGTCCGCTACTACCTAGAAACCCGAATCCGAAAAAGCATAACTTCCTAGCCGGATCCTCTCTCTGCGTTTTCTCTGCGCGCTCCGCGGGGAGATGTCTTCTTTTTTGCCTTTTACCGCAAGGAACGCAGAGGTGCGCAGAAAAAATAGGCGGCGGGACCGCCTTGAAGGGAGCTACTGCGCCGTATTTCGAGAAGCGGTTTCGGCCAAGGCAGGCGGACCGGAGGTCTCCCCTTCTCCCAGGGGCAGAGGAAGCAGTCGTAGAAGTTGTTCAGCCTGCCGGGTGGCCGGCGCTTGCAGCGGCGGCGGGATTGTTTCCTGCCCAACCAGCATCCGGACCAAGGCGGCAATCGGAATCGCTCCGCCGGTTGGCGCCCCTTCTCCCAGCAGAAGCTGATGGGAATTGACCATGATGCTTCCCGGAGCCGGCGCAGGGCAAACGCCCCGGATCAAAAGCCCTTCGGGACCGATCCGAAATGCGACGCCCAATTGTTCATAAGAGAGGGACTCCTCGTCGGCCCCCGGGGTGAACCCGGTAACAAGGCCCAGTTCGCGAACCGCCGATTGCCACAAGCGTCGGCTGATTACGCCGGGTCCCGCACTGAGCGAGCCGACCGCCTCCTCCAATCGGCCGCCGACGATCCGCGCCTGGTCCACCTGAAGCCGGGCAAAACCTGAAAGCATCGGCCCGAATTCCCCGCCCAGCACCGTCTTCAGATCGACCTGGAACAATTGGCCCTGAAAACGATATTCCACCTGGCCCTGCTGTTGACATATCCAAAGGGTTCCTCGCAGGGAGGCGGTCGGCCCTAGGCGCGTCAATCCTGGAAAGACTTCGGCCAACAGAGAACACGGCAGGGGGCCGTTTTCCGCAGCGAGTTCCAGGCCGCTTACCGGCGGCGATTGGAAATGATCTCGACCGAAGCGGATTTGGATCGGCTGGCCGGCGTCCAGCCGAAATGAAAGCCGACCGTGGCTGCCGGCCTCCAGCGGTTGTAAGAATCCGTTCAGTTCCGAAAGGGTCCGCATTTGGCGGCCCTGCCGGAGCCGGGCTTCGGCGCACTGAATCCGCACTTCGTACGGGGGCCAATAGGCCGGCTGCGTCAAAGCCCGACGCACCAGTTCGGCCAACCGGTCCAGCCCTTCAGAACGGATTTCCAATCCTTGGACGCTCAGTTCCGCCATTCCAACGCAAGCCCGACTGGGCGCAGTCGGCGGCGCCCAACGAACCTGAACCCGCGCCGCCCGGAGAATCTCTTGGCCGGTCTCCGGGTCCAGAAGTTGAATCCCTTCGTAGATGCTCTTGGTAGGCTGAGGATGTTGGATACCCTCCAGCCGGACAGAAAACCCCAGGGTCCGCTCCAGTTGGGCGATTTGCTCCTGAAGTCGCCAAGGCGAAGTCCGCCAGGCAACCCACCCCAGCACCCCTACGGTCGGCAGTACTCCTCCAAGCAGAAAAAGTCCCAGACACAACCACCGGCGGGTGGCGTCGTGCATCCAAAACGGCTCGGAGACGCCAAACATCCTTGTACCCTCCGAGATTTCCGGGCGTCTGCTGGGCGACTCGTTCAGGATTTCCTTCGAAGACGACTCCATTCAGGGAGTTTTGCCGCTCTGCATGTCAGCTCCCCTGACGACCCACTTGGGCGGCCATTTGGTGGAATTGTCGCCATCTTGCCTGCATCTCCGCCAGGCTATCGCCGCCAAACTTCTCCACCAGCGCACGGGCCACTTCAAAAGCCACCACATTTTCTACAATCACACTGGCCGCCGACACCGCACAGACGTCGCTCCGTTCGTAGGCGGCCTCCTGGGGCTGCCGGGTTCGCAGGTTCACCGAAGCCAACGGCCGGGCCAGGGTGCTGATCGGTTTCATGGCTGCTCGAAGGACGATCGGCTGGGCGTTGGTCATGCCCCCTTCCAGACCGCCGGCGTGATTCGTCGGTCGGACAAATCCCAGACAAGGGGCGTCGGCCTGGCTGGGATCGTAATGGATTGGGTCGTGTACCTCGGAACCTCGGCGTCGGGCCGCCTCAAAACCCAGCCCAATCTCTACCCCTTTGATGGCCTGGATGGACATGACCGCTTGGGCCAACCGACCGTCTAATTTCCGGTCCCATTGAGCATGGCTTCCCAGCCCAAAGGGGACTCCTTCCACCCGAACTTCCACCACCCCTCCTAAGGTGTCCCCCTCCCGTCGGCATAGGTCGATCATCTCTTGCGCCGGGCCGTCCTTATCCGGATGCAGCGAATACAGCGCGCTGGCGTCCCGCCGGGCCCGAAGCTCTTCCAACCGGCCCTCGGCCTCCGGATAGCAGATCGGCCCCACCTGGACCACATAGCCGAAGGCGTGGATCCCAAACACCTCTAAAAGCTGCTTGGCCAGGGCGCCGACCGCCACCCGAACCGTCGTCTCCCGGGCGCTGGCCCGCTCTAACACCCCCCGAATTGACCCAAGATATTTCATCGCCCCGCTCAGGTCCCCATGTCCGGGCCGGGGACGCTCCAAATCGTCCAACTGGTCCAGACGAACATCCTTGTTATAGACGACCAGGGTAATCGGACTGCCAATGGATCGGCCCCGCCACAGACCCGTGAGAATCTCCACCTGATCGGTTTCCATTCGTTGCCGCGCGCCCCGACCGTAACCGCCCTGTCGGCGGCGGAGTTCGGCGTCAATCGGCTCCAGACGGACCTCCAGCCCCGCCGGAAAACCATCCACCAACGCCACCAACGCTTTACCGTGCGATTCGCCCGCTGTCCAATATCGTAACATATACTGGCATACGAAATTCTGTCATTCTGAGCAGAGAACCAACCTCGGCGCAAACGCCTAGCTACGCCCCCAAGTGGGCGTATTGTACCGGAGGGGTTGCCCAACGGCTAGGTCAATCTTCGTAATACCCCTCCAATCCAACACCCCGGCCCCCAAACATGAGGGGAAGGACTCCGCCACCATCTTAGAGTACCCCTGGCTTAGGAAATCTTCGAGAATCCCCATTTAGAGGGGAAGGCCCTGGACGGACTCCTGCCGGGGAAAGCCGCGACGACTCTGCCCCGCGGAACTACCGACGCCCCAATCTGTGGTCGAGACACCGGGTAGGACCCGCCCCCGTTAGGGCGAAGGCGTACGCGGGGGCAGTGGACTGCCTCTTTGGTGGGAAAAACAATATCTGCCGCTTCGAGTAGAGCAACGCCTCCCCTTCCCCCCGTTTCCAAGCGGCGGACCTAGTACGGCGGCTTACCCGGTACGATGTGTGAAGAGAATTACGACCTGCTAACGAGAACGTCCTAAGAGGCTCTAACAAAACGAAGCCCCAAAAGATTCGACCTATTCTCCCTCCCTGGAGGAAGTGAGTAGCAAAGGCCGTTTTGTTAGAGCTGGAGTTTTGCAAAATGGGCTTGTTCAGGTGTTCGTACACGGAACAGGTCCCTCAAAAATCCCGTGATTTTTGAGGGTCGGTAGTGTACAAGATCGGTGGAAATCCCAAATTTGCAAAACTCCAGATTAGAGCTTCTAAAGAAAAACCGTACACTCGGGTAATACGATGCTGTTAAAAAAGCGGAGGGCACGGGACTCGAACCCGCAACCCCATTACTGGGGCACCACATTTCCAGTGTGGCTGCTAACCATTCGCGTACCCTCCGTTGTTGCCTTCTGGGAACTGAGGTTGCCTGCGTTCACATACCTAATATCCACGGATTATATGAGGAAAGCTCCCTAAGAGTTTCATCATGCGCAGGAAACTTTTCGTTGGCAAGGGGCGTCCGGCCCCACCAGCAGGCGGAAAAAAACTTAGGTGAGCGCTTGGACGCCGCTGATGAGTTTCAGGAACTCGGCGTTGGATTTGAATTTGGCCAATTTGGCGGTCAGTTGTTCCATCGCGTCGATCGGGTTCATCGTTGCCAGGGTGCGTCGCAAGACGGTAACCGCCTGGAGCATCTCGGGCGGTAGAAGTTTTTCTTCGCGTCGCGTGCCGGACTGGGTGATGTCCATCGCGGGCCAGATTCTCCGGTCGGCCAGGCGCCGGTCCAACACCAATTCCATGTTGCCGGTGCCTTTGAATTCTTGGAAGATCAGTTCGTCCATTCGGCTGCCGGTGTCGATCAGGGCGGTGCCGACCACGGTGAGCGACCCGCCTTCTTCAAACACCCGTGCGGTGGCGAACAGTTTTTTCGGGATGTCCATGGCTTTGATGTCGATGCCGCCGGTCATGGTCCGGCCGGTATTGCCCACCCATTTATTAAACGCCCGGGCCAGCCGGGTGATCGAGTCCAAGACCACAAAGACGTCCCGTCCGATCTCGGCCAATCGTCGGCAGCGTTCGATGACCAGTTGGGACAGGCGAACATGGCTTTCGATTTCGCGGTCCAGACTGGAGGCGACCACTTCGCCTTTCACATTGCGGCGGAAATCGGTAACTTCTTCCGGACGTTCGTCGATCAACAGCACAATGAGTTTGATTTCGGGGTAATTGGTGGCGATGGCTTGGCTGATGTGTTGCAGCAAGACGGTTTTGCCGGTCCGCGGCGGTGCGACGATCAAGGCCCGTTGCCCTTTGCCCAAGGGCGTCAGCAGGTCCATCACGCGGGTCGTCAGCGGGGTGGGGCCGGTCTCTAACCGAAGCCAAAATTCGGGATTGATCGGGGTTTTTTCGTCAAAGTGTTTGACGTTTCTATAATCTTCCGGTTTGACGCCGTCCACGTCGATGATTTCTTTAACGCGAGGCCCCTGCTGCCGTCGGCCCGGCTGGATCATGGCGTTGACCAGCACGCCTTCGCGAAGACCGTATTTTTGAATCATGCTGGCCGGCACAAACGGATCGGTCATTTGCCGGGCGTAGTCCGCATTTGGGTCCCGCAAGAATCCGTATCCGCTGGGATGCAACTCCAAGACCCCAGAACCGGGATGCAGAGAAAGTTGGTCTCCATTATTGTTGTCCATCGCTTCGGTCTCCTGCGACGGTCCCAAACGATCTCGGGAAGGAGAAAAAGACAGTCTTCGGCTGCCTTGGAGAGAGAGTTTGCCTCGGGAACGAAAGTTTTTCCTTCTGCTCATACTTAAAATACCTTTTTAGCCGGAGGCCCCAAGGCGTCGAGGAAGAAAGACTAACGGCAGGCGCCGCCCAGTCCAAAACGGCCTATCCCCTCGTGCGTCCTATAGCAACGACGCTTCAACGACCGAGAGTGCCTTGAGAGGTTCGGTACATCCAAATAGGCTTTTTGTGCAGACTCCCGATGAGGCGGCGCAGCAACAAAACCCTCTTCCATGCACCGCCAAAGGAATTCTGCTTTATGCCCGTCAGGCTCCGCCCATCAGGCAGCCTAAACAGGCTTCAGTGCTCTTGGCCCCACAAAGCCGCGGGACACCCTACTCGATAAGCGTCTGAGGGATTCCCCCAGCAGGGATACTCTGGAAAGGCCTGAGGAACAAACATTCCTGACAGCTTGAAAACCCTCAGCAGCTAGCGGGCTCGGCAGAAATGGACGTTGCCCTTATCTTATCGAACGACAGAGCTATGTCAATGGTTTCGGCTTTCAGTCATTCCACAGACGGGGGGGAACATGCACCACCTAAAAGCACCCCCTGTCTCCCCTCACGCTCGCCCCGAGAATGACTCCTGCCAAGCAGCTTCTCCTTAATTTATACATCAGAGTTTTCGGATTTGCAACCCCAAGATTTTTTATTTTTTTTCGCCTTTTCCCCCTACCGGAAAGCTTTCTCCTCTTAATAATAATCCTAGAATCCCTAAAAAGCTACCCCCAGGGACCCCCAAAAACCCTAAAATTCCCCCCTGAGGAGCTAGAGTTTTCGTAACCAAACGGAGTCAACCTGTTCCTGCTGCGGAAGCAGTAGTCCCGGGAACCATGAAGCGGCCGCTTTGTCCTCCCCGCGCCAAGGGAATCCTAAAGGTACAGACCCCCAAGAGCCTGGATTCCTGCGCAAACGGGAATGGCCTTTCTGGATCCCAGCCCGCCGAGGAACAGCAGATTCCTCGGATATGGCGAGCCGGACACGAGGATTTGTTTTTCCCGACAAAAGGAGCACTCCCCATGCCTGTGGATAAATCCGGCGAGCGGGTTCGGGAGATGTTTGGCCAGATTGCACCCCGCTACGACTTTTTGAATCATCTGCTTTCGTTGGGGGTAGATCATTGGTGGCGGCGGACGGCGGTTCGTCGGGCGCCGCCTGCGCCGGACCGGCCGATACTGGACATTTGCACAGGAACCGCCGATCTGGCCCTGGCCTATTGGCGGGCGGGTCGAGGGACAGCGCCCGTGGTAGGAGCGGATTTCTGTCGGCCCATGCTCCAGCGGGCCAAGGAAAAATGCCGACGCCTCCGCGCCCACGGCGTCCGTCTGGTCGAAGCCGACGCCATGGCGCTGCCGTTCCCAGCAGACCTGTTTCAGATCGTCTGTGTGGCGTTTGGCCTGCGGAACATCCAGGACCCGCAAAGGGCGCTCGAGGAGATGGTCCGGGTTTGCCGACCGGGCGGCTGGGTGGTGATTTTGGAATTTTCCATGCCGCGGCCTTCTCTGCTGCGGACGATCTACAGTTGGTATTTTCGGTGGGTGTTGCCGAGGATCGGCCAGGCAGCGGCCCCCAATCGGTTTGAGGCGTACCATTATCTTCCGGCCAGTGTGGGAGAGTTTCCGCCGCAGCAGTATTGGACCCAGCGGATGGAAGCGGTCGGGCTGACTGGCGTCTCTGCTCAGCCGTTAAGTTTCGGAATCGCCAGTTTGTATCTTGGCCAGAAGAGCGGCCAGGATTCGGAACGTTCGGAAACGCCGTTGTTCTCTGGGTAGGCGATGCCCCATGCTGATTTTCCACGAATGGGTTTATTTTTCTGATTGGAAATGGGAAAATCAGAAATAGATTTGCCCCGTGGGATTTCGTCCTCCAGAGCAGGGGAGGGGCGGGATCGGTTCTGGGGTAAACGGGATTGGACGGAAGGCCGATTTTTATGAAACGCAGCTTTGTCGTAGCGATTACGGGGGCCAGCGGGGCGGCGTATTCGGTTCGGCTGGTGGAGGTGTTGCTCTCGGCTGGATGCGATGTGCATCTGACGATCTCCGCAGCGGCCCAGACAGTGCTCAAACAGGAATTGAACCTTACGGTGGATTTGGAGAATTTCCAATCCAGTTCGCTGCGGTTGGAGATGGGCCAAAGCGTCGAGGACCAGAAACTACGCCGCATCCGTGAGTTGGCCGGCATCTCCAGCGAGGCCAGCACGGTGCTGGCCTTTCCGATCGGTTCGCCCGGCGAGCTATATTATCATCATTACCGGGACATGCAGGCGCCGATCGCCAGCGGCTCGTTTTTGACCGACGGAATGGTCATCTGTCCCTGTTCGGGCGGCACACTGAGCGCGATCGTCCACGGCACCAGCGCCAACCTGATCCACCGGGCCGCCGAGGTCCACCTGAAAGAACATCGTCCTCTGATCCTTGTTCCCCGCGAAACGCCGCTCGCCCTGCCTCAATTGGAGAACATGCGTCGCGCCGTGAAGGCGGGGGCGGTGCTGTTGCCGGCCATGCCCGGCTTCTACCACGGCGTCAAAGGCGTGCAGGATTTGATCGACTTCATCGTCTCCCGCATCTGCGACCAACTGCACGTCCCCAACGACCTGATCCACCGCTGGGGGACGTAAACTAGGATTCTTCAGACGCCCTTTCCGCTCAAGCCATCCTACACATCCGAACATTTTTCCTTCGGAAGTTCCTCAAGGAGAGTTCTCCAAGCCGATGTTTTCCTGATGATAGAGGAGGAATGGCCTTTTAGGCCGTTGCAGAATGATCCGCAAAATCCGTGAACTGCTGGAACTGATCCGATTCAGCCATACGCTGTTTGCCATGCCGTTTGCCCTGCTGGCGGCGGGGATGGCCTGGGCCGACGGTTTGCAGGCCGATCCGCCGATTCGGTTTCGTTGGCAAGACCTGGCGGGGCTTTTGTTCTGTATGGTAACGGCCCGAAGTGCGGCGATGGCGTTCAATCGGCTGGCCGACCGGAAACTCGATGCGTTGAATCCTCGGACAGCGGATCGGCATTTGCCGACCGGTCGGCTCAGCCCGGCCGCCGTTGGGGCCTTTACGATCTTCTGTTCGATCGGCTTTGTGGCTTCGACGTTGCTGTTTCTGCCCAACCGCTGGCCGATCTATGCCTCCGGGCCGGTACTCGCTTTCCTATTCGCCTATAGCTACACGAAGCGGTTTACCGTGCTTTCGCATTTTTGGTTGGGAGCGGCGCTGATGCTGGCGCCGATGGCCGCCTGGGTGGCCATTCGGGCCGAATTGGCCTGGGCCCCGGTGGTATTGGCCGGGGCGGTCCTGCTCTGGGTGGCCGGCTTCGATATCCTCTACGCCTGCCAAGACGTGGAGTTCGACCGAAAAATGCACTTATACAGTATTCCAGCTCGGTTGGGGGTAGCCGGGGCCTTGCAGGCGGCCAAATTGTGCCACGCCGGCATGGCGGTCTTGCTGGCCGTATTGCCAGCGGTATTTCCCCTGTTCGGAGAGATTTATTACATCGGGCTTTTGGCCATTACCGCCCTCCTGGCGTATGAACACGCGATTGTTCGGCCCGACGATCTGAGCAGAGTCAACCAGGCATTCTTTCACGTCAACGCCGTGGTGGGCCTTGGTCTGCTGGCCGTCGGACTGGCTGACCTGTGGTGGTAACCCAACCTAATCAGGCAGGATTGGCAGAAAGGTTCTCTCCTTTAGGAAGGCTTCCGATGGATTGGCGGCAGTGGGATCGCATCCAAGAGAAGATCGAATCTGGCCGTCGGCTTTCGGCCGAAGAGGGGCTGTTTTTATTCGATCCCGCGGTGAGTGTGCATCGGGTGGGACAGTTGGCCGACCGGGTGTGCCAACGACGGCACGGCCGGGGGGTCTATTATGTCCAAAACGCCCACCTGAACCCGACCAATGTGTGCGTCCTGCGGTGCCCGATCTGCGCCTATAGCCGATCGGCCGGCGATCCGGACGCCTTCACCATGAGCGAGCAGGAGGTTTTGGCCCAAGCCCAGGAGGCAGTCGAGGCAGGCTGTACGGAGCTCCACATCGTCGGCGGACTCCATCCGGAAAAACCCTACCCGTGGTACCGGGACCTCTTGCAAGTGGTGCACGAGTCGTTTCCGCGGGTCCACCTAAAGGCGTGGACGGCCGTGGAAATTGCCTGGTTCGCGGAGCTTACGGGCTGGCCGATCCGGGCGGTGTTGGAAGACCTGATGGAAGTAGGGCTTGGCAGCCTGCCGGGCGGCGGGGCCGAGATTTTCGCTCCCCAGGTCCGACAGCAAATCTCGCCGAAAAAGATCGACGCCGAGACCTGGCTGGCGGTCCATCGGGAAGCCCATCGCCTGGGGCTCCGCTCCAACGCCACCATGCTCTATGGCCATCTGGAAACGGCAGCGGATCGGATCGATCATCTGGTGCGACTTCGACAGCTTCAGGACGAGACGGGGGGTTTTTTGGCGTTTGTGCCGCTGGCCTTTCACCCGGGCAAGACGCAGTTCTTCCATCTGCCCGGCCCCACCGGCCTGGACGACCTGCGCGTCATGGCTGTCAGCCGACTCATGCTGGATAACATCCCCCACATGAAAGCCTATTGGATTTCGTTGGGGGTAGGGACAGCCCAGACAGCCCTGGCCTACGGGGCCAACGACATGGAAGGTACCGTGCGTCAAGAGCGCATCCATCACGAGGCCGGTTCTTCAGCTCCCCAGGCCCTTTCGGTCGAAGAGATTTGTTTGCTCATTCGCCAAGCAGGCCGACTGCCCATCCAGCGGGATAGCCTCTACCGGCCCATCGCCTCCGCCGGTGCTCCTTCCGGGTAAAATTCAGATTTCCCATCTATGGGCGGTTGCCCTATAATTCCAACGCCGTACACTACCCACGGCGAGAAGAAAGGGTATAAGAACAATTCCACCTTGCGGGGTTTTGGAAAATTGAATATAGAGAAGATACGGAAAGTTTATCGACCCTGAGAGGTATTTCCATGTCCTGGCGGGTGGGTCTTGGGCATGATACGCATCGGTTGGCGATGGGCGGGCCTCTCCGAATAGGAGGGGTCGATATACCCCACGATAGGCATTCCGTCGGGCATAGCGACGCCGACGCCCTGCTCCATGCCATTACCGACGCCCTTTTGGGAGCGGCAGGGCTGGGCGACATCGGCCAGTATTTTCCGCCGGAAGACCCGGCCAACCGAGGCCGCGATTCGGCCGAGATGCTCCAACGGGTGCTCGGCCAGGTGCAGGCGGTCGGGTGGCAGATTGTCAATATCGACTGTATTGTCCATTTGGAGCGGCCCAAATTGGCGCCCCATTGGCTCCAAATCCGTGCCCGACTCGCCGAGGTGCTCCACATCGCCCCGGAACAAATCGGCCTCAAAGCGAAAACAGGCGAGGGTCTTGGCGCCATTGGCCGAGAAGAACTATGGATGGCCCAGGCCGTGGTCCTGCTGGCCAAGACGATCACTACCTCGTAGGATTCTCTTATCATCCTGGATGGTTTCCCTTGGTGTGTAACGAGGCAGAATGAGTATGATTCGGATTTACAATACGCTCTCCAGAAGCAAAGAAGTGTTTGAACCGGTTCGGCCGGGCAAGGTGGGCATCTATCTGTGCGGACCGACTGTGTATAAGCCGAGCCATATCGGCCACATGGTCGGCCCGGTCATCTTCGACACCATCAAGCGTTATCTCACCTACAACGGCTACGAAGTAACCTGGGTGGTCAACATTACCGACGTGGATGACAAGCTGATCGCCCGGTCTCGGGAGATGGGCGTCCCGATGCAGCAGTTGGCCGAGCAGATGACGGCCGACTATATGGAATGCCTTCGCACGATTGGGGTGGATGGGATCAACCATTTCCCGCGGGCGACGGATCATATATCAGACATGATCCGCTTTATCGAGGATTTGGTTCGCAAAGGTTTTGCGTACGAGGCGGACGGGGACGTGTATTTTGAAGTTTCCAAGGCGTCGGATTATGGGAAGTTGAGCCGACGCAGCTTGGAGTCTATGGAGGGCGAAGGCGGCGAAGGCAGCCAGCGAAAACATTCCGTGGTGGATTTCGCCCTGTGGAAGCGGTCCAAGCCGGGGGAACCCTCCTGGCCAAGTCCCTGGGGGCTTGGCCGACCCGGCTGGCACATCGAATGTTCGGTGATGAGCGCGCGGTTTTTAGGGGAGACGTTTGACATTCACGGCGGCGGGTTGGATTTGATCTTTCCGCACCATGAGAACGAAATCGCCCAGAGCGAAAGTCGGCACGGCAAACCGATGGCCCGTTACTGGGTCCACAACGGCCTGATGCAGGATTCGCAGGCGTCGGCCAAGGTGGGCGGCCGGATCTCCCGACCAACCCAACCAGCCGAAGACGACATCCAAGCCCAAGAGGCGGGCAAATTGGCGGGCCGACATGGCGCCAAATCCTTCCTCCTTTTGCTCCAAGAAGAAAATCTCCATCCAGAAGTGGTTCGGTTTTTCGTCTTGGGCACGCATTATCGTCGGCCCATTGAGTTCAGTGTGGAGCGAATCCGCGAGGTAGGCACGGCGGTGGATGCCTTTTATCGGTTCTTCCGCCGGTTCAGCCGGATTACCGGCGAAGACCCGTATCGGCTGCCGACGCCCACTCGGCGGGCCGACGGCCAGTTCCATCCCGGCGACGACGCCTTTCTGCAAGAGGTAGCCCAGTTGCGGAATCGGTTTCTGGAGGCGATGGACGACGATTTCAACACCGGCGCCGCCTTGGGACACCTGTTTGATCTGGTGCGTCGGATCAATAAACAGATCGACGACCAGCGGCTTGAAGAACCAGGCGCCCGAACCTCCGACAGAATCGCCGCCCTCCGACAGGCCACGATCACCCTGCGGGAATTGGGCGCACTTTTCGGCGTGTTCCGAAAACCCGTGGAGATCGCCGCCCAGCCGCAGGATCACCTCGTCCGAGATTTGGTCCAGATGCTGATCGATCTTCGGACCGAAGCCCGCAAAAAGAAGGACTTCGCCGCGGCGGATGGAATCCGGGATCGGCTGGCGAAACTGGGCATTCGGCTGGAAGATCGGCCCGGCGGGACGGAATGGAGTTTTGCCAAGTAAATGGGGTAAAGCCGGCTGTTTAGGGGTAAGTAGCGACGGTTGTCCAGACGGCGGTTGACTCTGGCGGGACAGCCTACGTTACGGACTGCTGTTGAGGAGCTTTTCATGCAGGCTGGCCGGGTCTTAGGGGTCGATCCGGGGTTGAACATTACCGGTTATGGCGTGTTGGAGGTAAGCCCGGGAGGCCCCCGGTTGATCGAGGCTGGCATTGTCCGAGGCGGCGACCGAGGAGAGATCGCCCGTCGGGTGGAGGCCATCTGGGAAGGCGTTACGGAGGTGATCGCCGCCTTTGAGCCGACCGCCTTGGCCTTGGAGGCCCTGTACGCCCATTACAAGCATCCGCGCACGGCGCTTTTGATGGGCCATGCGCGGGGCGTGATCTGCTTGGCCGGGGCGCAAGCTGGAATTCCGGTGGTCAGTTACTCGGCCACCCAGGTCAAAAGGATATTAACCGGTTCAGGTCGGGCGGATAAGGGCCAAGTGCAGCGGGCCATCCAGCGGGAATTGGGACTGGCCCAGTTGCCCCAGCCGGCCGATGTGGCCGACGCCTTGGCCGTGGCCTTGTGCCATTATTACCTCCAGGGCCGACGCCAGCCGACGGCTAACCGATAAGTTTTGGGCAACGGCGCTGGATTTTTGGGATTTTCTGGATTTTGCTGGGAGTTTGCTGTTGTGATTACGCGGATAACCGGAGAATTGACGTGGCTGGGCGAAGAATCGCTTCGGCTTAAAGTGGGGCCGATGGAATACGAAGTCTTTGTTTCGGAATGGACCCGTCGCGGGTTGCAGCAACAGATCGGCCAGGAAGTGAGCCTGCATACGATTGAGTATCTGGAGGGCAACGCCGCACATGGTCGGCTCATCCCACGGTTGATTGGTTTTTTGACCGAAACGGAGCGGGAGTTTTTCGAGCTGTTTTGTTCGGTCGATGGGGTGGGCGTCAAGAAGGCCCTGCGGGCGATGGTTCGACCGGTGCAGGAGGTGGCCGTCGCCATCGAAGAACAACAGACTAAAGTTTTGGCCGGTTTGCCAGGGATTGGGGCGGCCACCGCCGAGCGGATTGTGGCCAAACTGCGGCGAAAAGTGCCGAAGTTTGCACTGATGGTCTCCCGGAGCGAGGCGGCTGACTCGGCCGCTCCGCCCGATCTAGTCTCGCAGACTTATCAAATTCTGCTTACCCTTGGCCATACGGAAAGCGACGCCCGACGGTTACTGGATTCGGCTTTATCGACCGGGAAAAAATATCGGGATGTGCAGGAACTCATCCTTGGGATTTATCAGCAGAACCGACCAAGCTGATTCTGCGGCGATTTTAACCTTCCGGTTCTCTTAAAAATTGGATCTTCTCCCTTTTCAGGATCGGCGAGGGAAGGTATAGTACATAGTTTTAGAGAGTCGGGATTTTCCCCAGTAGCGGCAAGTTCGAATCAGCACACGGAGCGTCGGAAAACTTTGGCGAACGGATTTTGGCAAAGGCCTGGCCATCTGAAGAGGCTCGCCCAACCATGGAATTTTCGATTCTCGACCGGATTACGGCCTGGGTTCCTGGTCGGTGGATTCGTGCAGAAAAACATTTGCGGCCTACGGAGCCGTATCTGCCCGATCATTTCCCCGGCACGCCGGTACTACCCGGCGTGTTGATCCTAGAGGGAATGATCCAGGCGGGAGAGTGTTTGCTAGACCTCAGCGAACCGGGACCGCGCCGCCGCTACAAGGTCGAATCGTTCCGCGGCGTGAAATTCATGCGGTTTGTACAACCGGGCGAAACCCTCCAAATCTGCTGCCAATTGGTGGATTTCCGCAAACCGGACGGCCCCGTAGAAATGCTCTGCCAGGGGGAAGTCGGCGGTCGGCTGGCGATCTCGGCCCGAATCCGAATGGCGGCTTGCAACGGGCAGGACCCAGCACCCGAACAGTCCTGGGGGCAGAAAGCTCGGGAAGCATCTCCTTTTTCCGCCTCGCCCCAAACGGTTCCTCTTTCCCCCCCCGAAAACGGCCAGGAAACGACCGAACCGTTCCGGTGGCTTTGGATCGATCGGTTTACCGAGTTTCAAGCGGGCAGTTGGGCGGAAGCGTGCAAATATGTTCCCCTAGAGGCCAAGAGAAGTCCTTTCGGACGGATCAATCCAGCTCGAATTACTCCTACCCTGATCCTGGAGGGGATGGCCCAGACCGGGGGGCTATTGGTCTTCGAGGCTACCGGCTTCCAATTAGCCCCGATCATGGCCCGGATTCCCCAGGCAGAGTTTTATTTTCAGCCTCAGCCGGGGGAGGCGCTCCTTTACCGCGCCCATCTCGATCGGCTCGGACCGGAAGGCGCCGCAGTTACCATCGCCAGCCAGCAGGCCGCCCAGATGCAAGCCAAGGCCCAAATCTTGTTCGCTCTAGTGGGCAACGACGCCGACGCCCAGCCGAAAGTCGATCCGGCCATCTTTTATCGGATGATGTTGGCCTCGTCCGCCTTCGAGGTCCCCACCCCCGGCCGCCCTCTACCTCTTCCAGATCAAGGCATCTTCGCTTCATCCCTGACCTTCCCGGTCGAATAAATCTTTATGCCTCCCGATGAAGGGGGGCTTTAAGTTTTTTCGCGCCTCCGGTTGCACGGTCGGAGCAAAAATTGTCCCGATCGCCTCGACATGCTGGGTTTTTGGGCGCCCTAGGAGACAGACAGATGCAAAAGATCGCTTGGGAATCCTATGAGTTTTCCATTCCGGGCCGGATTGTGTTTGGCTGGGGCCGACGCAACGAGGTGGGCCGATGGGCGGCCCAGCTCGGACGCCGGGCCACCATCATCTATGGCTCCCCCCGGTTTGCTGAACAAGGGCTGCTGGACGAACTGGCCGATCGGCTCTGCCATGAAGGAGTTACCACCCTCCGGATGGAACTGATCGAGCATGAGCCGCTTGTTGCCGATGTGGATCGGCTGGCCGACCAACTCCGCCAGGATCGGGTGGGGCCGGGCGATTTTCTGCTGGCCGTCGGCGGCGGATCGGCCATCGACCTGGCCAAAGCCGTTGCCGCCATGGCCGTCCAGTCCCAGGCCCGCTCGGTGCAAGATTATCTGGAAGGTGTTGGCCGGGGATGCCAGCTTCACGAGCCGCCGCTGCCGGTCCTGGCCATGCCCACCACCGCCGGCACCGGCGCCGAAGCCACCAAAAACGCCGTCATCTCCTCCTATGATCCGCCGTATAAGCGGAGTCTGCGGGACGATCGGCTTATGCCTCGGTTGGCCTTGGTCGATCCGGAACTTTCGGTCAGTGTGCCGCCGACGGTAACCGCCGCCAGCGGCATGGACGCCATCACCCAGCTACTGGAAAGCTATATTTCCCGCCGGGCGAAGCCGATCCCGCAGGCCCTCTGCGTGCAGGGGCTTCCGTTGGCATGGTCCGCCTTGCCGACGGCGTTTCGGGAACCAACGGATCGGCAAGCCCGGAGCCGAATGGCCCATGCGGCTTTGCTCTCCGGCATGGCCCTGGCCAATTCGGGGCTGGGTTTGGCTCATGGGGTGGCCGCCGCCCTCGGCGTCCATGCCCAGGTGCCGCATGGATTGGCCTGTGCGATGCTTTTGCCCACCGCCCTTCGCGTAAGCGCCCAGGTTCGTCAAACGGAATTGGCCGAGCTGGCCCAGATGTTGCTGAACCTTCCCGGCCCCTTGACCGCGGCTTCGGCCGTCCAGGCCCTGATCGAGGCCGTCGAAGCGCTTTGTGCGGAGTTGGGCCTACCGCGGCGGTTAAGCCAGGTGGGCGTCCGGCCAGAACAAATCCCGACCATTGTGCGCGACTCCTACGGCAGCAGCATGAAAGCCAATCCACGCGACGTGCCCGAACCAGAACTTACCGCCCTCTTGGAAGCCCTCTTGTAATTAGAAGGCGGCTTAATGCACCGCGTGAAATTTCTACCGCAGAGATCGCGGAGAACGCGAAAAAAACGCAGAGAGAAGAAAGGCCTGTTGTAAACGGTCGGGTAACAGTTCCGGCAAAGGGAGGAGTATCTTCTCTGGTGATTCCTCTGTGTGTAACATTTTAGCCGAATGCAGTACCTTGTCACTGCCGCTTCCGGGGGAAGGACATTTTCAGCCGGTTTTGGCCCCACCGCACTTCAGGGGGGCCCCTTCACCTGGCCTGCTGCGCAGGCCACCCTCTTGTCGCCGGGGGTGAGGGTGGATGCGCCTCTTCTGCGTGCCTCCCATCGCCACGAAAGCACCGCTGGGGGGCTGGACAGAGAAATATCGCATCGCCAAAATGACGCATTATGGTACCTTCCGTCTTTTTCCCCTTTGAAGGAGGACCAACCATGAAGCGATGGCAACTGGTAGTCTGGATGATGGCAGTGGGGCTATTGGCAATTTGGGCATCTCCGGCCGCCCAGGCCCAGGAAAAGCTCACCTATCGGGATCTGATCCGGCGCCTGGTGGATTTGGAGCACCTGGCCGTCCTGCCGGCGCCGGGAGAAACCTGCAAACAATGGTCCAGTTGGGATCGGGCAAGCCAGTATGATCCCCAAAAGGATAAATATATCCATTGGGACGCCAACGGCGACGGCAACGGGATCATCCGCAAAGAAGGCAATCTCTCCGTCTTTGCCGAGATGGAAGGCCCGGGCTGCATCTGGCGCATCTGGTCCGCCCGCGCCCAGGATGGCCGGGTGAAAATCTACCTGGACGGCCTGGAAACGCCGGCGGTGGATCTGCCGTTTAAGGACTACTTCACCGGCCAGACACCGCCGTTTAACTATCCGATGCTCTCCTATGACCTGAACAAGATGGGCGCTAGCGGGCAGAACCTCTACTATCCGATTCCCTATCAGAAGTCTTGCAAGATCGTAGCCGAGCCGGGCTGGGGGGCCTACTACCAGATCGTCTATACCACCTTCCCCAAGGGGACCCAGGTGCCCACCTTCTCGGTGCAACTGGCCCAGGAACACGCCCAGGAGCTTCAGAAACTGAACGATTGGCTCCGGGACAAACAGGGCGAGGATCCGGCCGGCGATCGGCCCGGACAGGAAGTGATCAAACAGAGCGTTCGGCTCGAACCGGGTCAGGTACACAAAGTTACTCTACAAGGTCCCCGGGCCATCACCGCCATTCGGGGCCGGATGGCTTTTAAAGATCGGCAGGACGAAATGGCGGCCCTGCGGCGCCTGCTGTTGCGGATTACCTTTGACGAGGCACAGAAGCCGCAGGTTTGGTGTCCGGTGGGCGACTTCTTCGGCACCGCCCCCGGATATAATCCGTATAAGACCGTGCCGACCGGCATGACCGACCAGGGCGCCTACGCCTATTGGTACATGCCGTTTGCCCGCTCGGCGGTGCTGGAACTGGTCAATGAGGACCAAACGGCCCGGGAAGTGGAATACGAACTGGTCCATGCCCCCCTGAGCCGACCATTTGAACAGTTGGGCCATTTCCACTGCAAATGGCATCGGGATACCTTCGAGGCGCCGGCCGACCGCTGGCCGGATTGGTCGCTTCTGCGCACCGAAGGCCGAGGCCGATACTGCGGCGTGATGCTCCATGTCTGGAACCCGGCGGGCGGCTGGTGGGGCGAAGGCGATGAAAAGTTCTTCGTCGATGGAGAAAAGTTCCCCTCCACCATCGGCACCGGCAGCGAAGACTACTTCGGCTACGCCTGGTGCCATCCGGGACTTTTCCAACGGCCCTTCCACGCCCAAACCATGACCAGTAACAACAAGGGCCATCAGTCGGTGCTGCGTTGGCATGTGGCCGACAACGTGCGATTCCAGACGGCTTTCGACGGCTACATTGAAAAATACTTCCGCACGGAAGAAAAAGGCACCCAATATGCGGTAACCGTGGTTTGGTATCAGGCCCCGGGCGGCAAAGACCTGTATGAACCGGTGCCGGTGCAGGATCGGCACGATTATTACATTAAACGGCCGCCCATGGCCGGGGGATTCAAGATTCTGGGTGATCCGCCCGGAAACGTCCAGACTCAGGACATGACCGGCTTCAAAGGCGGCAAATGGAAGGGCAACGATCATCTCTGGTGGACCGGCGCCAAACCGGGCGACAAACTTCAGCTTGCCTTGCCGGTCAAAAAAACCGGGACCTATCAACTGAGCGTCGTTCTGACCAAAGCCCGGGATTATGGGATCGTCCAGTTTTACGTGGACGACAAAAAGGCCGGCGAGCCGATCGACCTCTATAACCCGGAAGTGGTCAACACCGATCCCGTTCCGCTGGGAACCTTTGAGCTGACCGAAGGGGAACACACCTTGACCGTGGAGATCGTCGGGGCCAATCCCCAGGCCATCAAGTCCTACATGTTCGGTATCGATTATGTGATCTTCGACCCTATCAAACCGTAGAGGGCAAAAACCTCTTACAAAACGCCCCCAAAAGGCGGGGCCGGACGCCCCATCCAGGCGTAGGTTGGGGGAAATCATTTTGTCAGAGGCCCTCCGTAAACCGGGCGGGTTGGCGGCCGGGATCGCCGCCTTTGCACCAGGAATTCAAAATTCTCCTCTCCCCACCCCCCGGAAATAGGGTAAGATACTGGGTTGTAACTAATCCGTTTGTTAGACTGGCTTAGAGGCTCTAACAAAACGAAACCCCAAAAGATTCGACCTAATTCTCCCTCCCTGGAGGAAGTGAGTAGCAAAGGCCGTTTTGTTAGAGCTTCTTAATATCCCTCGCGGTCCTGCCGGAGGATTTTTCAGCAGCGTAATGATTCCCTCATGGTAAAGGAAAAAATGTAACATTTTAGCCGAATGCAAAGGAGGCTTATTTTAGGGCGAAATTTACCCAGGATTGTCATTCTCGCGAAAGCTCTCAATCCAGGGCCCTATGAGGCGGCTCCTTTGGTATTCCTCCCAAGTAGCGGCTGCAAGAAGCCTAGATTGGGCGCTTGCGCGGCAGCGACCAGGTACTGCATTCGGCGAAAATGTTACAAAAAAATAAGGTCTCCTTATATGACGGAACCATCCACGATGTGTTTGAGTTGGCGTGAAGTAGCCAGTCTGTTTGAGCAGCAGTTCGGCCAAACGACGACCTGGATCGTTCGGGCGCCGGGGCGGGTGAACCTGATCGGCGAGCATACCGACTATAACGAAGGGTTTGTGTTGCCGCTGGCGATTGACCGGGCCATCTGGCTCGCCCTTCGGCCCAGGAAGGATCGAACCGTTGCCGTCTATTCGGTCGATTTCCAAGAGAAAAGAGAGTTTTCCTTGGAGGACTTGCGTCCCTGCCAGGACGGCTGGTTGGAATATCTCAAAGGGGTGGCCTGGGTTTTGCAGCAGGAGGGGTTTCCGCTTACCGGTTGGGAGGGAATTTTGGTGGGTGATGTGCCCCAGGGGGCAGGGCTTTCCTCCTCAGCCGCTCTGGAGATGGCTACAGCTCGGGCTTTCGCCGCTCTGTCGGAGATTGCCTGGGACCCGGTCCGAATGGCCCTTCTGGGCCAAAAGGCCGAGAACCGATGGGTCGGCGTCCAGTGCGGCATCATGGATCAGTTGGTCAGTGCGGCCGGGCAAGAAGGTCATGCCCTGCTGATCGACTGTCGGTCGCTGGACACTCAGCCGACGCCGCTGCCAGTCGGCACGGCCGTGGTGGTTTTGGATACGGGCACCCGGCGGGGGCTGGTGGATTCGGCCTACAACCAGCGGCGTCGGCAGTGCGAAACAGCGGCCCAAACCCTTGGCGTGCGTGCGCTGCGGGATGTCAACGCCGAACAGTTGTCGGCGGTGGCTGACCGATTGGACCCGGTTACTTTCCGGCGTGCCCGCCATGTGGTTACTGAAAACGCCCGCACGGTGCAAGCGGCCGAGGCAATGCGGCAAGGGGACAAAGATCGGCTTGGCCAACTGATGGACGCCAGCCACCAAAGCCTCCGGGACGATTATGAAGTCTCCAGCGACGCCCTGAACCGGATGGTGGAGCTAGCGAGGAACCATCGGGCATGTTTCGGGGCGCGGATGACCGGGGCCGGTTTCGGCGGCTGTGCGGTGGCCCTGGTGGATTCGCAAGGGGCCGACGATTTTGTCCGCACGGTTGGCCCGGCCTATCAAAAAGCCACCGGCCATCAGCCCGCCCTGTACGTCTGTCAGGCGACCCAGGGGGCCGAAGCCCGCCAGGCCCGCGAGATCGGCGAAGGGTAGATAAAAATCGTAATACTTCGGCCGTATGGAATACATGGCTTCCTTTCCGTTCCTTTAACGGGGAAGTGCTACGAAAACCGAAACTGGTCCCAACCATGCGGGGATATCGTCGGGCCATGAACGAAAAAATCGCTCCCAAAATCCTCCCTCTGATCCAGCAGATTAAAAGCCATTTGCTGGCCCGCTATGGGGACAAACTGCGCCGGGTAATCCTGTACGGCTCTCATGCCCGGGGCGGAGCCACGGAAGATTCCGACATTGACCTATTGGTGCTGGTGGACAAGGATCTGTGTCCGCGGGAGGTCCGGGAAAGCCTTAGCGATCTGCTACTGGACATTCTTTTGGAAACCGGCGAACTTGTTTCTGTGCAGGTGCTTTCGGAGGAGTTCTTTGAAACATATAGATATCCTTTTATCTTGAATGTAAAAAGAGAAGGCATTTCGGTATGACCGAAATCGGGCATTTTATCGCAAAGGCCGAGAAATTCTTGCGTACGGCGGAGCAAACTCTCCAAATCGGGGACTACGATTCTTGTGTCTCGAGATCTTATTATGCGATGTTTTACATAGCCCAGGCCGTCCTGATGATCAAGAACTTAACTGCATCCTCTCATCGAGGCGTTATCCGCACTTTTAACAAGCATTTTGTCCAAACAGGTATATTCGATCGCCACATAGGGAAATCGTTCACCAACGCGTACGACAAACGCCTGGCAGGGGACTATGTGATCGACTCCAAAATTCAAGAAGAGGAAGCCAAGGAGTTGCTTGTCTCGGCTCGGAAATTCGTCGATGCGTTGAAAAATTATCTCAAAAAGGAGATCGGAGAAGAATACTAAGGCGACCACATCCCTTCTGCCAATCTGTTCCTAGATGTTGCGGGGAGGTCATCGTTCGGCGCCAAGATATCGGAGATACGCCTCCTGAAACTGATGTGGTAAGAGCATGGTTATTTGTTTGGTAGGATATAGCTCAGATGTCCGATACCGGTTTGGCGTATGAAATTTGGATCGGTTTAGAAGTGCATGTGCAACTGCTGACCGAAAGCAAGCTGTTTTGCGGCTGTAGCACCCGGTTCGGCGCCCCGCCGAATACGCAGACCTGTCCGGTCTGTATCGGGATGCCGGGAGTGTTGCCGGTGATGAATCGACGGGCGGTGGAGCTGGCGCTTCGGGCCGCCTTGGCGCTGAATTGCCAGATCGCACGCCTGACGAAATGGGACCGTAAACAGTATTACTATCCCGATTTGCCCAAGGGGTATCAGATCAGCCAGTATGATCTGCCGATCGGTTTGGACGGCCACCTGGAGATCGAAGACCCCAAGGGCCGATTCCCGCGGAAACAAATCCGTATTCAGCGGGTGCATCTGGAAGAAGACGCCGGCAAGAGTATGCACGACGAAAAGGCCGGCCTGGCCGACAGCCGAATCGATCTGAACCGGGCCGGTACGCCGCTTTTGGAAATCGTCAGCCGACCAGACATCCGCTCGCCCGAAGAGGCCAAGGCGTACCTGGAGGAGCTGAAACTGCTGATGTGGTATCTGGGCGTTTCCGACTGCAACATGCAGGAAGGCAGCCTCCGGGTGGATGCCAACGTAAACATTCAGATATCTACGCCGGACGGCCCGGTCGCCACGCCGATCGTCGAAGTCAAAAACATGAACAGTTTCCGGGCCGTGGAACGGGCCATGGCCTACGAGGTCCAACGCCAGTACGAAGAGTACCTTCGCACCGGCCGAAAGAAAGGCGATCCGGGCGTGCACAAGACCACGTGGCTGTGGGACGATGGGGCGGAGATCACCCGGCCCATGCGCAGCAAAGAAGAATCGAGCGATTATCGGTATTTTCCGGATCCGGACCTGGCGCCGGTGGTCTTTACGGAGGAGGAAATCGAATCGGCCCGGCAGGCGTTGGGCGAACTGCCGGCCAGCTTGCGCCGCCGGTTGCAGACCGATTGGGGCCTGCCGGCATACGATGCGGAGGTGCTGGTCGGGCAGGGCCAGCCGTTTGTGGACTATTTCCTTCAGACGGCCCAGAGCTGCGGCGATCCGAAACTAGCCAGCAACTGGATGCAGCAGGATGTGCTCCGGCTTTTAAATGAGCGGGGCATTACGATCCAGCAGTATCCGGTTTCGGCGGAGGAGTTGGCCCGGCTTTTAAGCAAAGTCCGCCAAGGGGGCCTCACAACCAGTCGGGCCAGAGAGGTGCTCGCCCGGATGGTAGCCGACGGCTGTTCCATGGAGGCGGCCATCCAGGCCCTGGGAATTACCGAGGTCGATGAATCAGAACTCCTGGCCCTGTGCGAGCAGTTAGTACGAGAGAACCCCAAGACGGTGGCCGAAGTGCGTCAAGGAAAACTCAAAGCCATCGGCGCCCTGGTCGGCCAGGCCAAAAAGAAAAACCCCAACGTCGATCCCGCCCGCGTGCAGCAATCGTGCCTGAAACTGATCCAGGAGTCCGGCCAGTAGGGCCTATGTCCTACCTAGGCCGAATCCGTGTAGGACCTAGGCCCTGCCTAGGCCGGATAAGCGTGGGCGCAGGCCGGGCAACGGTTCGGCAGGGGCAGGGTCCCTGCCCTGCGGGGCGACCATGCGGCGGTCTGTCGGCAAATGGAATTAGAATCGCAGGCTGAACTGGGTATAGAAGAAGTCGGCGTCGTCCTGGTAGGGGGCGGGGCTGGGATTGGTGCGGAAAAAGTCGCCGGCAAAGAATCGGCTGTAGCCGAAACTTAGCTCCGCACGGGGCCGAATCGTCCACTGCAAGACCAGGTCCAATTCCTGGCCGTAATCGCCGCTTCCGCCCGGCGCGCCGACCAGCGGCGTCATATCCACCCCATAGGGCACATCCAAAGGATTTTGCCGATGGAAGATGTGCCAGGCAAACCGGACGGTCCAATCCCGCGCAGGATACACCAGGAAGTGGAAACTCCAATCTTCTATATTCCGCCGGCCGAATAGGTCCATGTAGCCCAGGTACTGATGGCTATCGGGCAGCAGATGGTGGAAGCCGTTGCCCAGCGTGCGGTCGCCGGAGGCCCAGTCGTAATACATCCAGAAGACCGGTTTACCGGGCAGACACTGGAAGCGTCGGCCCACACCGATGGTGTACATGCCGGCCGTGTGATCTAAATCGCCGTAACTGCCGAACTGCACGGCCGCCTCCAGTTCGCCCAACCAGCCGTTGTATTCCTGCCGGCTTCGCAGCCCGAGCGTGTGAAAGTCGAAATCGCGAGGCTCCACATCTTCCTCCACCAGCCGGAGATAATATCCTTCCAGCACCGCTTGGCAGCCGAGCCGACGAACCAAATACAGGCCCATAAACTGCTGGCTCTGATCGGGGCCGTCAAAGGCGTCGGGATTGGGATAGATGGGGCGAGTCCAGAAGGCATCCACCGTCCAAAGCGGCCCTTGCCAGAACAGTTTATAGCCTTCGAAGGTCCGGCGGGTATTGGCCCAGTCTAGGGGGCTGACCAGTCGGCCAGCGCCGTAAAGGAGTTCCTGCCGACCCAGCCGGGCCGCCAGGCCATCGTTCCGGAAACCTAAAAGTGGAACGTCGATAAAGAGGTTTTCGAGTTCGGTGCGATCTTCTTCGGTCGGTCGGGGCTGGTAGGTTTCGTTGGTGCTCAGGGCGTCGTTCATTTCGGCGTAGATGCGCGCCAGTTCGCCCAGTTCCAGGTTGGCGTAGATGCGGGTACGGTGGAGGAGAAAATCGTCATCTGCACCGGTTAGGCCGCCGCCTCGGTGGTTGCGTTCGCTGTGGTGGCGGAGGCGATACTCGCCGCCAATATCCAGGGTGGCCCAGGGCGTCATCTGGACGCGTTTCAGCGAGTCGCCCAAAAAGGCCCCCTCATAGCAGGGGGCGTTCAGGTAGTCGAAGTTGTTGTCAAAAAAGAGCGTCTGATGGGCCTCTCTGGCAGCCTGACACCAACACGGCGTCCGCACCGGAGGCCGAAGGTCCTCTCCAGGCAGGCCAAGGTTTTCTAGCAATGGGTGTTGGGCTTCCGGGGGCGTCTTGTCAGAAACCTTCGGAGAGAGTGTGTCGGAGGCGTTGGAAACGGTGTTTTCCGCCGGAGGCGTGGGAGTAGCTTTGGCCGGGGTTTTCTGCTCGGTTGCCGACGGCGCCTTCTCCCCATGGGAGACGCTTTGGGGCGGTTCGGGAGAGGGAATCTCTGGCGGTTCCGGGAGAGTTACGTCCTCCGGGAGGGTCGGCTCGTTCAGAACAGAAATCGACCTCTCCGGCTCCGAGGCCGAAGCAGAAGCCGAACGGGAATCCGCGCCGGCCGGTTTGGCGGAGGCCGTCGGGAACCCCATCTTGGCTAAGGCCTCTTTGTCCGAATTGCCGGAAGGTAGCAGTCGCAACTCGACTCTTGCAAAATGGATTGGATTGACCGGGGGTTGGTTTTCGGAAACCGCTTGATGGGGGGAATCGCCCTGGTGTTCTGAAGCCGTCTGTTTTTCCAAACCCGCCTGCTTGGGGTTTTCTGCTGGTTGTCTCAGGGAGGGCGATGGGGAAGTCTCTGGAGCGGTTGGTTCGGGTTCCGTTTTGGCCAGGCGAGGCGGAGTTTCGGGGTGTAGGAGGTCGGTCTTCTGCGGGGCGTCCATCCGAGGGGCTTCAGGCGTTTCGGGAGGCGATGGCTCGTTCGGTTCCAGGGGGTCTTCGTTAGTGTCCGGCGGCAGGTCGGAAGGGCCCGCCTGTTTCGACTCGGCCAAAGTCGAGAGGGCTGGTTTAGGTTCGTTCGGCAACGGGAGCAGGCCGGGCGGCTGGAGGTTCTCGGCGGGTTTGGTTTCTTCGGACGTTTCCGCTGGGGAAGAAGCCATCTGGTCGGTGGGAGGGCCGGCCTGGGCGGCGGCTGGGGGAGGCGAACTCTCTGGACCTCCAGAACCGCCGAAACTAGGCACCTCCCCCACAGCAGCCGACCAAAGAGTTTGGTTCTCCGAACTCGAGGAGGCCAACGGGGATGTGGTCGCCCGACTCACTTGAGGTTTTTCGACCTGGCGGGTCCGCTTCCAGACATGCGTCCCCAAAACCCCCAGGATCAATCCCAGGAGAACTAACTGGACGATTCCATGTCGCCACATGTCCGCACTCCTTTGCCAATCGTTTGAGACGGCAAGCGATCCAATCTCAGCAAGGCGCCCCGGGGCATAGAGATAAACCAAGCCCATCGCCTCATGGGGCCGCCGTTTAGGGAAATCGGAAAAGACAAGATTTTTTCTCGACCTGCAACCGGTCGAAGCCGATATAGTTTGGTTTGCCTCTCTCCGTATATAAGGATTAGAAAAACCGCTCCGACAGTTCAGAATTCGCCGAGAAATCCGGTTGCAGGCGGCAACGGGGCCGGACGGCCCGCGACATCGGCAGAAGCAACAAACTCTTTGTGCAGCGAAAATTTTGACTTTTCCTCAAACTCCCGCAACAATATCTGTAGTACGCGGACGGCCTGGCGCGGAACGCCGGGGGAGGAAAAACCGGAGACAAAGGAAGCCTTTGCTTATAAACCTGGTGTAAAAGGAGAAGTTGCTGTGAGTACGCCATCGGAAGATCGCATGTCGCGTCGGCGGTTTATGCAGCAGACCTCTTTGGCGGCGGGCAGCGCGATGCTCAGCGCCGCTTGGGCCGAGGCGGGAGAGCAAACTTCGGCTTCGGCAAAATCGGCGGAACCGCTGCCGACTCGCATCCTGGGCAAAACCAAGGTCCCGGTCACTGTGATGACGCTCGGCACTGCGCCGTGCGGCTTCTCGCCGAAAACCACCATTCAGGACATCGCCGATCTGGTGAACGAGGCGATCGACCTGGGGATCAATTCCATCGACACCGCCCCCGCCTACCAAAAGGCGGAAGAAGGCGTCGGGCTGGGACTGGGCCGACGCCGAAAAGAAGTCTTCCTGGCCACCAAAGTCCGGGCCAATAATCTCCAAGAGGCGGAAAAATCCCTGACCAATTCGTTCAAAATGCTTCGGACCGACTATATCGACCTGCTCTACTACCACTCGCTGGGCAACCTGAACCTGGAAGGCACGTTCGAGCCGGAAGGCGTGTTCACCTGGCTGCTGAAACAAAAACAAGCGGGCAAGTGCCGATTCGTCGGCGTTTCCGGTCATCACCTGCCGGGACGGTTTGCGCCGTTTTTAGAGACCGACCAGGTGGATGTGGTATTGATGGCGCTCAATTTTGTGGATCGGCACACGTACCGGTTTGAAGAGACCGTATTGCCGTTGGCCCGCAAGCATCAGGCGGGGGTGGTCGCCATGAAGGTCTTCGGCGGAGCGGACCCGAAAGGCGGCGGCTATGGGAATCCCAACTCGGTCGCCTTCCTGCCGGCCGAATATCTCTCGCTGGCGGTGCGTTACGCCCTGAGTTTGCCCGGCGTAACCACCCTGAATCTGGGCGTGCGCAACAAAGAACAACTCCGAGAGAATCTGGCGATGGTCCGGGCCTTCCAGCCGCTCACCCCAGAAGAAGAGAAAAAACTGCTGACCGTCGGAAAAGAACTGGCCGAGAAGTGGGGACCGCATTTCGGCCCAGTTACCGAAGAAAAACAGAAGACGTAACCGCTGCGTCGCAGGAAATGCGGAGCGAATCGACGGTCGGTGCGGAGGCGAGGCCGTTTAGCCGGCGGCTTTGCGGATCGGCGGGGCTTCGACCGGCGCCGGCGTTTCGGTCCAATGGGGCATGGGCAAGATCGACGGCGCCGGGGCGGCCAGTGGACCGACCAACCCTTCTTCCCACACATGGGAAGAAATTTTTTCCAGCACCAATTCCGCCACGGCCAAGGCGTCTCGGCCATGCTGGCCGCTGACGCGCGGAGACCGGCCTTGCCGAATGCTGGCGATAAAGTCTTCCAGCTCCAAAGCCAGGGCGTCCGCCGCGTCGGGTTGAATCTCTTCGTTGGGCAGGTGTTGCTCGGCCAGATGGGCCTTCCAGTACTCGATTTCCTCCGGCGAGAGATTGTCCAGTCGGAGCCGACGTTGGAGAACCTCCGGACTGGGCCGAACCAAGCGGACTTTGCGGGCGGCGAAGTCGATGCTGGCGAACCCGGCCGGCGCCCAGATGTGCATCCGTCGGACGGCTTCGTAGCCAACCCGGCACACGCTCAGGCTGGCCACACATCCGTTGCTGAACTCGATCCGGGCGTTGGCCGCATCCTCATGCCCCCCCAACACCGAAAGCCCCAACGCCTCCACCCGCCGGACCGACGCATGGGTGAGGGCCAAGACCAATTCGATGTCGTGGATCATCAGGTCCAAAACCGCGCCGATGTCGGTCGAGCGGAAGGTGTAGGGGCTGGCCCGAACCGCCTCGATATATTTGGGATTTCGTACCAGCGGCAGCGCCGCTTCAAACGCCGGGTTGAACCGCTCGATATGTCCCACCTGAAGCACTACGCCTTGTTGACGGGCCAGATCGACCAACTGATCCGCCTCGTCCAAGCGGGCGGCCAACGGCTTTTCGATCAGACAATGAACACCCGCCCGAAGCAAGTCCATGCCGACGGCGAAGTGCAAAAAAGTCGGCGCAGCCAGCACCGCCGCATCAATTTGGCCCAAGACGGCCTTATGATGGGCCAAGGCTTCTGCGCCGCAGGCCGACGCCAATCGGTCCCTCGCCGCCGGCGACGGATCGACCACTGCCACCAACTGCACATCCTGTCGGGCGGCCAGTTTCTGGGCGTGGAAGGAACCTAATCGGCCAGCGCCAATGACAGCCATCCGTAGCTTCCGCACAGGCGCCACTGTTCTGCTTTCCTCCAAAAGAGCAGCTTGGTTCTCCGAAGATATTTTCCGTAGGACGCCCTGCCTGTTTCACCAGCAGGGACGGGGTCAAGGAATCGTTTCACGCGGCCTGTCGGCGATCACGGCTTCGGCCATGTCGGCCAAGAGACAATCCCTCCATGAACGAGAGCAGATGGTTCACGGCCGGTACAAGCAGACCTTTGCTGCACAAGATTTGACGAGCGTTTTCCACGCCCACCTTGGTCCGGAACAACAGTCGATACGCCTCGCTCAAACAGGCGATGGTCTCCGAAGAGAAGTTGTGGCGTTTTAGTCCGACCACGTTGACGCATCGGGGCCGGGCCGGGTTGCCCTCGCAGAGCATATACGGCGGCACATCGTGCCGAACCGCGCTGACCCCGCCGATAAAACAATAACTTCCGATGGTGGCGAAATGATGGACCGCCACCCCGCCGGAAATCCCCGCATAGTCGTGTACGTGAACATGGCCGCCCAAAAGGGAGGCGTTGGCGATCACAATATGGCTGCCCAGCTTGCAGTCATGGGCCACATGGCAACAGGCCATCAGGTAATTGTGGTCGCCAATGGAAGTAACGCCGTCTTCTTTTTCGGTGCCCCGGTTGATGGTAACGCATTCTCGAATGATGTTATGATGGCCAATGACCACCTGGGTATCTGCGCCGGTGTAGCTGAGGTCTTGGGGCGGCCCTCCGATCACCACTCCCGGAAAGATGTGGTTATGCTCGCCGATATGGACCCGGCCCATAATGGTTACATTATTTTCCAGTCGCGTGCCTCGGCCGATTCGCACCTTCGGTCCGATCACGCAAAATGGGCCGATTTCCACGTCGTCTTCCAGTTCCGCATTCGGATGGACGGAAGCCTGGGGAGCGATTCGCATTGCCATAGGACCGCCTTTCCCCTTGTCGTTATGCACATCGCTTGATACACTGGCGACTTTCGTTGCCTACGGTTTGAAGAAATTGCACCAACTCGGCGTTCAGCCGATGCCCGCTCCGAAAGGCCACGAACTCTCCCACCAGTCGGCAACCCGCCAGGGCCAAATCTCCGATCAAATCCAACAGTTTATGCCGGGCGCATTCCTCCGGAAACCGCAGTCTGTTGCCGATCGGACCGTCTTCGTCGAAAACTAAAAGGTCTTCCGGCCGGGTCCGCAGCCCCATTCCTCGGGACAAAAAAGCCTCGGCCTCTTGCCGAAGCAAAAAAGTCCGGGCCGGAGCAATCTGCTGGCAAAAGGTTTCCGGCGTCAGGGTGGTGCGAAACGATTGGCGACCGATCGGGTTGCCCGGCCCATAGTCCAAATGATATTCCACCAGGGTCTGTCCGGTAGGCGAAGGCCGGGCTTCGATCCAACTGTCGCCCGCCGTCAGCCGCACCCGCTCCGAAACCGCCTTCGTTGGCCGACAGGCCGGTTGCACCACCACCCCCGCCTGCCGGAGGGCCTCGACAAACGGCTGGGCAGAGCCGTCCAGACCGGGCATCTCAGCGGCGTTTACCCACACCTGGCAATTATCAATTTCCAGGCCATACAAGGCGGCCAAGACATGTTCGACCATCTGAACCTCGGCCTGGCCCCGTTGCAAGCTGCTCCGTCGGGGGATCTCCTGTCGATAGGTTACCAGAGCAGGCGTGTCTGGCTGGCCCGGCAAATCCTGCCGATAGAAACGAATGCCTGTTCCCGCCGGCGCCGGTCGGAATTCCACTCGCACATCCTGCCCACTCCAATACCCAAACCCGCTCACCGATACCGGTTGGGCAATGGTCCGCTGCATCTGGCTTGTCATAAGGCATCCTCACTGCGGCGCAAAGAGATGTTCCGACCCATCCCGATCCTAAACGTCCCGCCCTCGCCAATACTGGGAACTGCTTTTCCCCAAAAGCCCGGCTTCCTTAGAGAAAAAACACCTCACTCTTCTCCGTCGTTCGGCGAACCGAGCACCCCCCCGGTTCGCCTCCCGAGGGGAGGGATCAACGGCCTATTGCCGAGGCGCCAACGGCACGCTGGGCCTGCTGCGGCTATCCGAAACTCCCAACCGGCGATTCAGGTTGTTGAGGATATAATCCGTAACATCCAGGCCCACGTTGTTCCAGATGACCTGCCGATTCAAGGCCCGCACGACGCTATCGGGCATCTCCGGATCGACCCGTTTCCGGTCAAACCGGAGCACCAAGGCGGCCCGGTTCTGGGTGGCGAAATAATTCACCTCGTCCATCACCTCTTGATACACGGTGAAATAGTCCCGGGACTCCTGCTGCATGAACTCTTTGCGCTGCTTGGCCACATAGACGTTCAGGTCGGCCACCCGAGTGGTGATTTCTTCTTCCAGTTTTTTATAGTCGGGCGTGCCGGGCCGAAAGTTTTCAAGCTCTTCTTGCATGCGTCGGATTGCTTCCCGACGTTCTTTGACCACCTGTTCGGCGCGTTGGGCCTCGTTTTGGAGTTGTTCCCGCATCGCCTTGAGTTTGGAATAGTTCTCGAACACATAATTGATGTCCAGCAGGTAGATGGGTTGCCCGGCCAACGGCTGCACGCCCGGACTCGCCGGATTCTGGGCCAAAAGCACCGAAACACCGATCACCCCTGCCAACACCATCCCTGCGCAGGCCGTCAGCCCATAACGAGTGCTCACGATCGAAACTCCTTTTTCCTAGGGATGAGAAAATGGCCTTCCTTGACCCGCTCAGTGCGAACCGCCCGATCCCAGCCCGGCAGCCCGCCGCCAGCAGGCCCCTATCGCTTCCAAACACCAAAAAGAACGCCCCTATTGTGCCCAGAACTCCTTTTTAGGTAAAGAGCATTTCCGCAAAGAGATAGAAAATATCTAATTTCTATTAAATAAAAGACTTAGGACAATTCCTTGCCCCGTCTCACTCTGCTGGTCATGCTGTTTAACCCCAGAAATCCCTCGGAAATCCCTTTCCTCTCAACATCCCTGCCGAATGGGGGAAATCTCTTACTACCTTGGCGCCGGCTTGGCCTCAGCCCAAGGGGAAAGTCCGCCCCCCCCTAAATGGAGGAGATATGGAAAAGATGCTGCTTACTGCCTCGGTGCGAGTGTTACTTCTACTCGGACCTCTTGTCCGTCCCGCTGGGCCGTCAGACGCACTTTGTCGCCGGGTTTGTGTTTGCGTAGGGCCGTCTCGATGTCGGCTAAACTCCGAATGGACTGGCCGTCGAACTGCACGATCACATCCCCGCCCCGCAGACCTGCCTTTTCCGCCGGCCCGCCCGGAACCACCCCAGAAATCGCATACCCGGTTACCTGCCGATCGAAATCCGGTACCGTACCCAGAAACGGCCGATCCCCGCCGCCTATCCAGGGAATCTGAATTCCTCCGGCAGTGGCCACATATTCCGGCGCCTCCGACGCATTGGCCAACTGCTCGACCAACTCTGCGACCAACTGAGCGATCCGCCGCATCCCGGCAATGTTCAACTTCTCGGCCGTATCCGTCGGCCGATGGTAATCCCCGTGCATCCCGGTAAAAAAGTGCAACACCGGAATCTGCCGGCCGTAAAACGCCATCTGGTCGCTCGGTCCGGCGCCCGGCCGCACCTTGCGAAGCTCAAATCCATAGGCGGCGTTCAGTTGGTCCAAGAGCGGCTCGAACTGCTTGGCCGTCCCCACGCCCATCACGGTCAACCGCTCGTCCTGCAATCGGCCCACCATGTCCAGGTTGATCATCGCAATACACTGGTCCAGGGGCCGAAGGGGATTGTTTACATAATGTCGGCTTCCGACCAGCCCCCGTTCTTCCCCGGTAAACGCAATGCACAGGACAGAGCGTTTGAGTTTTCCTTTTCGCTCGGCCAACAGCCGGGCCGACTCCAGCAGCACCACTGTCCCCGAGGCGTTATCGTCCGCCCCCGGATGGATCGACCGCCGCCACGGATTGAGCGAGCCTAAACCGCCGTAGCCCAGATGATCGTAATGGGCGCCCAGGATGATGTGCTGCTGGGCCAACGGTCCTTGGGCTTCGATCAAGGCGACCACATTTTTGATTTCCACGGATTGGGTTTGGATATCTACCTTGCCCGCCGCCCGCCAAGCGTCCAGGGGCCCACTTTGCGGCTTGAGCGTATGGTCGATTTCCGCTTCGATGGTAGTAAGGTCTTTTCCAAGGGCCGCCTGCACAATCGGATCGACCACCGCCCGCCGACAATAGATCACCGGAATTTCATCCTTCCGGGCCGGCGGCGGACCGCTCTCGAACGGCATGAGCGGATCGTACTCCGGCTGGAGCTTGTGCTGCAAGTCGGCCAACTGTTTCTGGACCGCTTCGATCTGCCGACGATGCGCCTGGAGCACCGCCTCGGGCAAGCCTGCCTTGGTCTTTTGCTTCAACTCCTCCTCCATTTTGGCCAGGCGATCTTTGGTTTCGTACCAACTCTTTCGGGCCTCGGCCGATGCCTTTTCCAGGTCGAACCGGTCGCTGCAAATCAGCACGGCAGCCGCCCCGTGCTCCCGGGCGTTGGCTACCTTGCGCGCAAACGGCGCATGTTCCGAAGGCTGCACCCCGGCAAAGGGACTTTTCGGGTCGGCCTGCTGCGGCTCATGCCGAAGCATCAGCACCGCCTTGCCCCGCACGTCCAGACCGGCGTAATCATCGTAGTTTAGCTTCGGCGCGGTGATACCATACCCGGCAAAGACCAACGGCAGCTCAAACTGGCCGCCGCCGCTTAGCGACATCGGCGTATAATCTTCACCTAGCCGAAGCTCCAGCACCTGCGGCGGTCCGCCCGGCTTGGTCGGCGGCCCCACAACCCGAAGCCGATTCTCAGGCCCCAACTTCGCCCCCCGAGAAAGCACAATCTTCTGAAAAGGCTTTTCCTCGCAAAGTTGGGTTTTCAGCCCCGCCTGGGCAAACTGCTGGGCGATGTACTCGGCGGCCAAATCCAGGCCCTTGGTCCCCACGCCCCGGCCTTCTAATTGCTCGCTGGTAAGGTACTGCACCGCCTCGGCCAGCCGACGCTCGATCTGCTCCGCCTCCAAGCCGGACTGCTGACCGGCAGGCTGGCCAGCCCAAATCGCCGGCAACCCCAGACCAACCAGGAGCCAACCGACCGCTAAAACCCATCGGTTGCCGGCCCCCAAACCTGCCGTCTGGCCCCAACCCCGAACCACCTGGCCCCATGATCTGGACGAAGCTTTAGCGCCCTGCTCCGAAGACACTTCTCGCACTCTCTGGAAGTCAAAAAACTTCATGAAACGTTCCTTTTCCGATCATTAGGAAGGCATCGGGAAAAAACCGGGAGAAACAAAATCGCTGAACTTTCTCTCCCCGATTTCCAAAAATCCTCCGGCTCAGGTATTATACCCCCTCCCCTAAGAAAAGTCCCTCCAACCTTTCCTATACCCCGAAACCAAGGAACCTGGTATTTTGATAAGGAAAGCCTTTCGCCATTCTGCGGCAAGTTCGCACCGGATGGGAGCGCCCGTATGGCAAGCCAACCTCCACCACCTCCTCCTAAACCGCCGGAAGACCGGATGGAGCGTTTCGCCTCGCTCCTGGGCGCCTGTCAGCGAAAAGTGTTTCTCTACATCATGGCCTTGGTCCACAATCCCATCGACGCCGAAGAAATTTTGCAAGAGACGAACCTGGTGCTATGGCGGAAGTTCGACCAATATCGGCCCGGCACGGATTTTGTCCAATGGGCTTGTCGGGTGGCCTATTACGAAGTGTTGAAATACCGAGAGAAAAAGGCCCACCAGGAACACCTTTTTAGCAGCGACTTCCTGGAACGCTTTGCCGACGAAGTGGAACAGTTCCTCCAAGAAACCGACCTGCGCCGGGAGGCCCTCAGCGGCTGCATGGAAAAACTCCGCCCACAGGACCGCCAACTACTCTGGCAACGCTACCAACCCGATTCCAGCACCCGCTCCGTGGCCGAGGCCCTCGGCCGAAGCGTCCAAGGCGCCCGAAAGTCCCTCCACCGTATCCGAATGTCCCTTCTGGAATGCATCCGCCGCACCCTAGCCCAACAAACCCGATGAGCCGATCCACTCCTTTATGGAATCGCACTGATGAGCTTTTCGGAAAAACCTTTCGAGCATTTCGACGAGCTAGGCCGTCTGCTTAGCCTCTTGTGCGAAGGAGAGCTATCGGCCCAGGAGTCGGACCGGCTGCGAGAAATGTTGGCCCACTCGCCTCAGGCCCGGCGGTATTTTCTGGAGTATATGGAACTTCATGCGGAGTTGCACTGGGCGGCGGGCATGGGCCGAGAGGCCGAGGGGACGGCCGCTATGCTTCAGCCCGAATGTCCTATCGGTCTGGAATTGCCTACCCCGGCCAGCGTGCGAGTACGAAAGCTGCTGCGTCGGTGGCGGTGGCTGCTGGCGGCAGTCGGTCTGCTAGTTGCTCTCGGTCTTGGTGTGTTGGTGGTTCGGGCGGTTTGGAGGCCCGGCCCTGTCGGTCCTGAACCTGCCCCAGGCCCGGTAGCCCAATGGGGCCAAACCAGCCTCCCCCGGTGGGCCGACGATTCGACCAAACCGCAGACGCACCCTGAACTGATGCCAGGCCAAACCATCCACCTTCAAGGCGGCTTTGCCGAACTGGTGTTCCCGCCGCAAACCCGGCTCATTCTCGAAGGCCCGGCCCGGATTTCCTTAACTGCCCCTCGATCCGTGGAAGCAGAAATGGGCCGACTGGCCGTCTATGTCCCCCCAGAGGAACCGAATATCTCCTTTCGCACTCCCTGGCTTGTCCTGGAAGGAGAAAATACTCAGTTCGGCCTGGTGGTCGAACAGACCGGGGCGGCCGAGGTCCATGTATTTTCCGGCCGGGTGGCGCTGAGACCTCCAGAAGAGGGCTTGGGCCTTGTGCTCCGAGGCGAAGGCAAAACGGATCGACCAGACCGGCCGTCTGAGCAGCGGAACCGAACCGTTTTTCTGGAGGCGGGCCAAGCCGTGCGGATTTTTCCGCCCCAAGAAAAAACGACCCGGCAGATCGAATTGGTAGAGATTTTCCCAGACCTGCCCGGCTTTGTGTTTCGGTTGCCGGGGGAATCTTGGGGGGCTAGGATTGCTCCGTTTCGGGCCGCGGTGGCGAACCATCCGACGTTGCTTCATCACTATACGTTTGAGGGCGCTAGCCCCGAGGAACGTCGGCAAGATAAACGGGATGAGCTTCCTCTTGTGGATGTGGTCATGAGCGGCGGACGGGGGGAAAGCCAGGCCCGGTTTCTGCTCGCCCCGGCTGGGGCCGATCAGTGGGCCTATCACCCGGCCCGAGGTCTTTATGCGGGCAATACCATCGGAGCCGCCCTGCAAACCGAAGCCCTCTTCCAGCCCCCGCAGAACCTGACCATCGAACTGCTGGTCAATTTCGCCGGTTTTCCCCCCCGGCAAAAGGATCCGATCGGGGTGCTGTTAGCCACCCGAGCCGACGCCCGCCGGGCCGCCTTCTTCCTGGCCGTGGGGGCAGAAGGCCAAATCCTGCACCTATTCGATGCGGACCAACCCTGGCAGGAGGCCAACGTTTCCTTGCTCCCCGGAGAGTGGTATTACCTGGCCAGCACCTTCCAGGCCGATCCCCAAAAGCAAACCACCATAGTCAATACCTATCTGGCCAACCTGACGCGGAAAGAAAATACCCTCCAATGGGTGGTCAAGAACCAAGAATTGATGGGCATCCCGGCAACCAGCCGACTCGGCGTCGGCAAAGGGTTCGACGAGCATGGCAGACACGCCTACCCCTGGCCCGGCCTATTGGACGAAATCGCCCTCTACCGCACCGCCCTGGACCGGCAGACCTTGCAACAGCACCTGGAGCTTTTGCTGGGCAGTGGATTGAGCCGCTAGGGGGGATCGAGTCGAGGGACGCTAGGCCGAGGGGTAGAGGGGCGTGCAATACGGAGCACCGATCGCCCGCCCCCCCGGTTGGGGGAAAAAGAGAATGGTTCCCTGAGAAAAATAACTTTAGGCATAAAGTAAGTAATGTTTTGACAGGAGGAAAAATTTCGGCCCGAATGCGGATTTTTTGGGTACTGTTTTCCCCGCCCCGCCGGGTTAAAATTAGGGAGGAAAGAATGCCCCAGCAGCAAGTTTCCTCTTCATAAGGGCGAAAGGGATCGCGGCAGTAACTTTTTGGCATAGATGGGAGCAAAGCCATGGCACAGGAACTTTCTCGTCGGCGATTTTTGGAGCGGATTGGTTTGACGGCCACGGCCGGCCCCGCAGCCGGTATGTTGGGCCAAGCGGCCTGGGTCTTGGGTGCAGAGGAGAATTCGGGGCCGATCGACTGCGGCCCGCCGCCCAAAGCGCAAAAGCAGAGCCGAACCGGCGCGGAAGGCTTTGCGCCGCTACCGTTGCCGGTTACGCCGCTGCGACGGACTGAGAAGAAGCGTCCGCCAGCGCCGCCGGCCTTGATCGGCAAGGTGGCCTTGGGCCAGGTCCGCTGGATCACCAAAGAAGGCAAACGCACCCAATACCGCGACTGGATGACCGACCCGGCCGACCTGAACACCCTGCTCTTGTGGACCAACGAGAAGCTGGGCATCAACTATCGGTCGATGGAGACCGACTTCCAGCACTTCTCGTTTGATCCGAGGGAGCTGCCCGCGCTACTATTTGCCGGGCACAACAAGTTCTCGCTCACCGACGAGGTGCGGCAAAATCTGGCCCGCTACGTGATGGACGGCGGCACGATCATTGCCGACGCCTGCTGCGGCTGGAAGGATTTTGCCGAGTCCTTCCGCCACGAAATGGAACAGACCTTCCCCGGACGACCGCTGCGCAAACTGCTGCCCGATGATCCCATCTATGCCGCGTACTATAAACTGGGCAATCTCACCTACAAAAAGGCCGACGGTTCGACCGAAGTGGGCGAACCCTGCCTGGAAGGGATCGACTTCGGCTGCCGGACCGGCGTGATCTTCTCGCCGATTGACCTGACCTGCGGCTGGGACGGCCATGAGCATGATCGGGGGCTCCGGGTGGTGATCGACCAGGCCCGCTTCGTCGGCGCCAATCTCATCACCTATGTCCTGGGCATGTTCCAACTGGGCCGGTTCCTGAGCACCACGAAGGTCTATCATGAGGCCACGGCGCCGACCCGGGACGATTTCGTCATGGCCCAATTGATCCATGAAGGCGATTGGGACCCCGATCCCTCGGCGGTGCACAACCTGCTCAAGCATGTCAAGGACAACAGCACCTTGGAGGTGAAGTTCCGACGGGAAAACGTCCAATTGAAAGACCCGAAGACGACCACCTATCCGCTCTTGTACATGACGGGCCATCGAGAGTTCGTCTGGAGCGAAGAGGACCGCGGCCGATTGCGCAACTACCTGATGGCCGGCGGCATGTTGCTGGCCGACGCCTGCTGCGGACGCTTGGCCTTCGATACCGCCTTCCGCCGCGAAATTGCCAAGGTCTTTGGCGCCGAGGCGGATAAGTATGCGCTGAAGAAAATCCCGCTCGACCATCCGATCTATCGCATCCACTACGACATCCGGCGGGTGGAATACACGCCGCGGGTGCGGGAAGACTTCGGCCCGTTCGAGGCCCCCGAACTGGAAGGCATCACGATCGACGGCCGGTTGGCCGTGGTCTATAGCCGGTACGACCTGGGCAACGGTTGGGAGCAATTCCCGCACGCCTATAGCTACGGCTACAAAGACGAGTCGGCCATGCAGATCGGCACGAACGTCATCGTGTATGCAGTAACCCACTAAAAGGAAACTTTATCCCCCTTTGAGCGGGCAAATCCATTGGGGCGTCCTCAGAGGATGGCCGGAGCTATTTCTAGGTAACCCCCTTCCTTTGTGTGGAGAGCCTGGCCGGACAACCGGTGCAGGCTCTTTTTGTTGGCGCCCTCTCAGGCGAATGGCGTAGTGGCCGTCTCTACCCTGAGAAGGTATTCGATTGTCATCCTCGCGAAAGCGGGGATCCGGTTGTTAGAGGTATTCATGTCTCTGGTTTCCCGCTTGTGCGGCAATGACAGAGTGGGGGGAGTATTGGGGCCTTCCTTGGGAGTTAGCCTGGTTCAAAGCGAAATTGCCACTCGGAGGAGGGCGGAGTAGGCGGCAGGAGGATGGCTCGCCCTTGGAGACGCTCTCCTTGCAACAGATAGACTTCTTCCGCTTGGTTTGGATCGGCAGGGAGCAGGGGCTGATAGGCGCCGGCGTCCCAACGGCGCACTTGGCCCCGGCCGCCGGAAATCGGGCCTTCGTATTCCAGATACACCAGCCGGTGATCAGGCAGGGCTTCGGCCGGGATGGTTCGAGGGGCATCCGGCGGTTGGGCCAGCGCCCAGGTCCGAAGCCGACCTTCCAGCTCTAGCATCAGGTCCCAATGTCGGCCCCGGGGCGAGTCGTGTTCCAAAACCACAAACCGGCGTGTCGCCGCCGGTGCATGTTGTTCAGGAGAAGGCACCTCAGACTGGTTCGCCGCCGCCATCGCATCCGACCTTATAGATTCTCTGGCCCCTATTTCACCGAACGGAAAAGGGGGAGGTTGTTTTTACGGCTTTTTCCCGGCCCATTTGTTCCAGACAGCCGGGTCGGCCAACGCACGGATAAACACGCCGCCGATCACCGGTCGGGCCTGGAAACCGACTCGGCCTGCCGTATGTGTCCAGTACCAGTCGGTCATCGGTACCCTGGGCAAGGTAAAGTGGACAAATTCATACACCGGCCGCATCAGATACTCAAAATCCTCCTGCCGATCCGCCAGGGTGGCCGTCCACACCTGCCAATCCGTCTTCGTATAGAGCGAGCGGTTATCCAGCGGCAGGCCGAACAGGTTCAGTTTCGTCTTGTAAAAGGCGAGCTCTTTCTGCCGCACCTCCGCCGGGAATAGCCGCAGACCGAAGATTTTGTCCCAGACCAGATTGTACTTTTGGCTCCAGGTGCCGGGCCGATCGAAGGCCAGCCGATAGTGGTCCCCGTCGTCGGCCATGCGAATCCACTCTTGGACGAACTGTTCGGCCAACTGGCGGTAGGTTTTGGCCTCCGTGTGCCGACCGGCCATTCGGCATAGCTCCGCATAGCAGCCCATGGCCACGATCGCTTTGGCCGACAAATTGACATTGTGAGCCAAATGCCCGGCAAAATCGTCCGTGCAAAGCTGATTCTCCGGATCCAGCCCTTTTTGTCGGAGATAGTCGGCCCACCGGTCCAAAAGGGGCCAGTAGGGTTTGGCAAAATCGGCCTGTCCGTCGATTTTGGCGGCCCCGGCTACCAGGATGAGCATATTGGCCGACTCTTCCACGGGCATTTGGTTTTCTTCGCTCTTTTCGCCGCCGCCATAGACCTGGCCGTTGGCTTTCGGATAGGTACCCAGATCATGCGGGGCAAACGGGAAAGGCCACCTGCCGCTGCCGGCATAATGAAGCACCGGTCGAAGGGCCGCCTTGTGCAACTCGTTGCTGAGCAACATAAAGATCGGCGAAGCCGGATAGATCACATCCACCGTGCCGATACAGCCGTTGGAGAAACATTCCTTAGAAAAGGCCCACAATTGGCCGTCCGGCCCCTGGACCAGTTTATGGGCGCCCAGTGCCTGCCGATAGGCTAGGGCGCAAAACGGCCCATAACCAGGTCCGCCCACCTTATCCAAATCCGCCATCAAAGCCTGGTCGAAGGTTTCGCATCGGGCGGCCAGTTTGGGCAACTCGTCGGCGGCCCGACGGAGCAGCCCCGGCATATCCAACCCATCCCGACGCCACCACGGCCGAAGGTTCTGCTCCAAATACTGGATCGAATACTCATCATCGTAGGCCAGCATGAGCCAGCGGGTTTCCGTCTTCTGGTCCACCCGGCCCAGGTCGAACGAGCAGGCCAGTACCGGCCAGCCATCCTGCACCGGCCGGGGTTGGCGGGCCTCGTCTTGCGGAGGCAGGTGCTGGCCGTCGGCAAAGCGACGCCGGGCCGCCTCCGCCTCGGCAATCGCTGTCTGGACATCTTTCACTTTCGGAACCGCCAAGTACAAATATCCCCAGTCGATCCGCAGATCATCGCCCCGTTTTTCCAGCACCGGTTGGTCTTTGCTGCCGATGCGCAGTAGTTCCAGCGGCGGCTGACCCGCCGCCTCCTGCCGCTGCCAGACGACCTGCTGGTCCGGCTTATTGACGGCCAGTTCGCCGACGGCGTCGAAATAGAGTTGGACTTGGTGCGGCTGGCCGTCCCGGCTCTGGAGATCGAAGATCACGTAGGTTACCGGCCGGGCGACCAGGTCCGGATCGTCCGGCAAAGCGGGGGTCAGGAAGGTCAGTTTCAGTTCGACCGGCCCGGCTTCGAACCGATAGATCGTCCGGGTCGGGAGCACCTTACATTCCAACTGGCGGACATCTGGGATCG
>JAKPGL010000184.1 GCA_029550925.1 Planctomycetota bacterium | reverse complement strand
TTCCCGCAAACAACCGTCGGTTCTGGCGCATTTTGGCATTTTTGGCCCTCCGTGGCGTTATGGTCTTTCCTGTTTTTAGAAAAAACATAACTGCCCGGAGGGCCTTTGTTTAGATCAATTTAATTCCGGGAAACCCTCAATATAATTATAATTACTCCACGCATCTACTGTCAAGCATCTGAGTAGATTTTTTAAAATCAGAATGAAGGTTTTTGGAACATAGAAACTTATCATTCCCACCAAAGCAGCAAAGCCCCAAGAGGTATACTCAGATGCTCTGTTGCCGGGAAGCTCCCAACAAGCCGAACCCACCGGTTGCACAACGTGGTGGAGAGAGGAACCGCTATATAAAATGGTGATTTTTACCCAACGTGGATGTTGCAGGGCCTATAAAGGCGACAAGAAACCTAAGATGTTTAGAAAAATAACATTTCAGCCGAGTGGCAAAGATTCGCCTCTCCCCTGGCCGTCGAGAGGCCGGCCTGCGAAGCAGGCCGGGTGAGGGGGCAAAAGGCTACTTTGTCTCCTGCTTTCTCCCTTACCCTCACCCCCTCTTGGAGCGGTGGGCAGCGGGGAGAAACCTAGGCCCCACTCCATTCGGCTGAAATGTTACCAAAATTAGTAACATTTCAGCCGAATGCAAAGGAGGCTTATTTTAGAGTGAATTTTGCCCGCCTCTGTCACTGCCGCGCAAGCGGCAGTCCAGGTATTGTAACACTTTTGTGTTCTGGTTCCCCCCCCTCGCGGGGATGACAAGAAAGAGCGTTCGGCTGAAATGTTACCAAAATTAGAAGTTTCTGGATGGTGCTAGGAGATCAGATCAGTCTTGCAGGAGCGAATCCGAGCCGGGCAGGCTAGCTGGTTTCTTCCCCGGAGGGTTTTCTTTCGAGGGGTTCCAGTTTTTTGATGGCGTTTTCCAGATGCGTCAGCATGGCGGAGCGGGCCAGGTCCGGTTGGCCTTGACGTACCCCCTCTAGGATAGCTTCATGCTCAGCAACAACCAGGGGACGAGTTTCTGGGGTATCTTGATACATAAAATGAAGTTCGCAAATCAAATCTCCAATGGAGGCGATGAATATATGAAAAATGGGATTGCCAGTGCTGCGGGCAAGCTCCTGATGGAAGTCCATGTCATACCGAACATTCCTGGAGCGATCCTCGAGGCTTCTGCGCATAGCATCCACTAAGGCCTCCAGTTTTTTTAGGTTTTCCGGCGTGCGGTGAATGGCCGCTATTTGGGCAATGCTCCCTTCCAGATGGATCCGGGCTTCCAGCACATGCCGAAGATCGATGCCGCTCTGGATACGCAAAAGCGGCGACAAGTTGCCGAAGACCACGCTGAGGTCGATCTCTCGGACAAAGACGCCTTTTCCGTGCTTGACCTCCACCACACCAAGCCCTTTGAGAACCGAGATGGCCTGGCGCAGAGGCAGTCGGCTTGCCTGGACCATCTGGAGCAGTTCCCGTTCCGAGGGGAGCCGATCGCCCGGCCGAAGACCTTTGGCAGCAATATACCGAATCAGCCCCTCGACGATCTGTTCGACCAGAGTTGGCTGTTTAGTCCCGAAAAGCGATTGATGGAACAGAGGATCTCCAAGCGACATAGGAAACCTCAATCCGAAGCGGAAAGATAAAAAGATGACCGGCGCTCATTGGACTTTCGGAATTCACCATAAATCCCCAAACCCCGGATGTCAACCGGAGATACTACTCCCTCTGGATGGCCCCAAGGAAGTACCAGCGCCGGCATCCCACGGAAACCGCTTCTATCCCGTTGGGCTATCCCCCCGTCTGGCTCCCGCAACCACAATGAGGGTGGATCCGGCCATTAAACCCTCAACATCGTAACTGTTCACAGATCGGCCCGAATTGTAACTCAGGCTGTCCAGCCTGAGCGACACGTAGCTTAGCCTGTCCAGGCTGAGCCAATTCGCCCGCTAGACAGCGGGCGTTACGTAACTTAGGCTGTCCAGCCTGAGCCAATTCGCCCGCTAGACAGCGGGCGTTACGTAACTTAGGCTGTCCAGCCTGAGTCTAGCCTGAGTGGATAGCGGTCTTTACAAACGGCGATACTCAGATCGCAAAATGGGCCGAAAGAGAGGGGATCTCCGGGCTGTGAAGGGTTACTAACATCTTATAGGGGAAAACCTGTGTATAGATACCAAGGCGTCTTGGGAGAAAGACGCTAAGCACAGCCGCCTTGTGTGCATGATTAGGCGGCAACGGCGCACTCTTTTTCTTCTTGACAGGCAAAGGAGAGAAGATGCCTGCCTGCGCCGTTCGACCAAAATGGATACACAAGAAGCAAGCAACGAGACTTGCTTCCAAAGCCATGGGAAGTGCAAAAGGGAAAAAGGCTGGGGGGCTACGGAGCCTTTTTGGGTAAAAAGCCCTGGTTGCGGAGCCAGGCTTCGCAAAGCGAGGGCCATTGATTCGTGCCGGGCGTATCTTTGGCCAATCCCAGGCCGTGTCGGCCGGTGCGGAAGATGTGCAGTTCGGCCGGTACGCCAGCCCGTCGGCACGCCAAGTAGAAGAGCACGCTATTTTCCGGCGGCACCCCCTTGTCCTCGTCGGTATGCCAAAGGAAGGTTGGCGGCGTATCTTTAGTTACCTGTTTTTCATTCGATAGACTCCGCACCAATTCCTCCGGCGCGTCCTTGCCCAGAAGATTTTCCTGGGAGCCTCGATGAGTGATCGACTCCCCCAGGGCGATGACCGCATAACAGAGAATGGCAAAATCCGGTCGGCAACTGACCCGCTGGACCGGATCAGCCGACTGCGGATCGCCGACGTCGAAATGGGTGGCCGCCGTAGAGGCCAGATGGCCGCCGGCCGAAAAGCCCATGATCCCAATCCGTTTCGGGTCCAGGTGATAGTCGGCGGCATTGGCCCGTGCATAGCGGATGGCCCGCTGGGCGTCCTGCAACGGGGCCGGATGCCCGTAGCCCCGCTTGCGATGCCGATAGTCAACAATAAAACTCGCCACGCCTAACGAATGGAACCAGGCGGCAATTTGATGGCCTTCATGGTCCATCGCGGTAAAGCCGTAGCCGCCGCCAGGACAAATCACCACCGCCGTGCCGGTCCGGTTTTCTCTTGGCGCAGGGTAGATGGTCAGGGTAGGGCGGAAATCGTCCGGCCCGCCGCGAGCCCCCGGCGCCCCTTGAGGCCAAAGTTCGATGGTTTTGATTTCATAAGCCGGTGCCAGGCCAGCCAACCAAACAACGGCCCCAGCCCACACCGTACCCAATAGATACAGCCCCCAGCCGGTTTGCCGTCGGCTGGCTATCGGCGCACTAAGGCTGCGTTGTCCTTTGCTGGCAACATGGTCCTTATTTTTTCGATGCGGACGGGCGTCCCTTTTTTCTTTTCCGATGGTCCAAAACATGGTGTTCTCCTTCTGTCAAGCGGGGCTTTTAATGTCAGAGTTCCACGAAAAAATTGCCTACAATTTTAGCTCGCTGGCCCATCGTCCACAACCGAGCCGGTTGCGTTGTAGGACTTCAACCACTATAGGTTGAAGCTAGTGCTATCGCAAGCGGTCGTAGGTCGGAGGCGACGCTCAGAATAACAGAAAGACCTGGAGTTTACCCAGAGTTGATTTCGTGGAGATGTGCGAATTGGCCGGAATTTACGGCGATTGACCAGGTTAGGTCGCTTTGGACCGCCCGGCTCGGATCGTACCAACCCGGTCGAGAGCTAGCACGGACGCCATCCCGGCGGTAACCCGAAAGATGGGCGAATTTTAGCTTCTGCCCGGTATTTGGCGATCATCCC
>JAKPGL010000174.1 GCA_029550925.1 Planctomycetota bacterium | reverse complement strand
TCCACGCTCCTCCAGGTTCACCAGCACCGTGCAGGAAGGCGCATACTCCACCGGCGGCCCCACATCCACCAAGTACCGCGGCGGATCACCGGCCGAAACCACTAACGCCTCAAACGGCAACATCGCCAGCACCCCGTCCGGCACCACCACCAAACGCTCGTACTGCCCACGCCGTAACCCCCTCCGCTCCCCCTCCGGAATCAATACCTCCCAAAGCGCCTCCAGCTTCCGCCCCAGCCGAAGGCTGGCTCCCCCACTGGTGGCCTCTTCCAATTCCCGCAGCAGTCCAGGTTTCTTCTCTTTGATTCCCAAAAATGCTCCCAAAATTCCCTTGGCTACCTCCTTGCCCTGCAAAATCGCCTCCAGACGCTTCCGGTCCAACGGACCTGCCTCTACCTCCAGACGCTTGGCCTGCTCGGCAGAAATGCTCAGCTTTTCCACACGCACCGCACCATCCGGCGGCAACACCAGCAGGTAACTTCCCTCCCGGCCAATCATATACTCCAACACCAACGCCTTCTTCTGGCTGGCCCAGCGGGTCATCTGCTCCAGCGGTACCGGCTTGCGATCCTTCTGCAAGGCAAGCCGATACACCGGACTGGCCGCACGAATCTCCCCTCGCACCTGCACGTACTCATACTGGGCCTGGGACAATTTCTGCTCCAATCGCTTCTGCTGCTGGGCTTTCTCCGCCTCGGAAAGGTCTTTGCGGTTGGCTAAGATCTGCAACTGCTTCTGAAGACTGCTCACTCGGCCTGCGGCCTGGGCCTCTTTTTGTCGAAGCTGCTGGGCCTCTTGTTCCGGAAGACCAGCCAATAGGTCCTGGCCGGCCAGGTCCATCTGCTCCAAAAGCACCCTGGCCCGGCTCCGCTCCATGGCAGAAAACACCCCGGCCGCATCCCCAAGCTCCGCCTGCCAAGAGACCATTTGCTCAAACGGGTACATCTTGGTGGCGAAAAACCCTGCCCGCTGCAGTTCCTCGGCGGCTGCCCGGGCACGCAGCCACTCGATCGTCCCCAGCGCCTCTTCCAGGTCCGCCACCGCCTCCTTGCGCCGACCCGTCTGCCATTTCACCTCGGCACGGATCCAATAGGCTCGGTAGCGCCATTCGGGGTCCTGGCCATGCCGATCCAGGATGGAAATGGCTTCGTTCACCAGCGGCTCGGCCTCCTGGTACCGGCCCATAACGTCGTACAGAGTCGCCAGGTTGTGTAGGCTACCGGCCACGTCGGGGTGCTCGTTGCCCAAAAGCTTGCGACGGATCGCCAGGGCTTCTTTGTGAAGCGGCTCGGCCTCCTGGTACCGGCCCATATCGCGGTACAGTTCCGCCAGGTTATTAAGGCTTAAGGCCACGTCGGGGTGCTCGTTACCGAAGGCTTTGCGCCAGATCGCCAGGGCTTCCTTCAAAAGCGACTCGGCCTCCTGGTACCGGCCTATATCGTCGTACAGGGCCGCCAGGTTGTTAAGGTCTGTGGCTACCGCGGGGTGCTCCTTGCCATAATGCTTGCGATCAATCGCCAGGGCTTCCCTGTAAAGCGGCTCGGCCTCCTGGTACCGGCCCATATCGTCGTACAGGACCGCCAGGTTGTTGAGGCTATCGGCCACGTCGGGGTGCTCGTTGCCGAAAAGCTTGCGTCGGATCGCCAGGGCTTCCTTATAAAGCGGCTCGGCCTCCTGGTACCGGCCCATACGCCAGTACAGGGCCGCCAGGTTGTTAAGGCTATCGGCCACGTCGGGGTGCTCGTTGCCGAAGCGCTTGCGTCGGATCGCCAGGGCTTCCTTATAAAGCGGCTCGGCCTCCTGGTACCGGCCCATAGCGGCGTACAGGAGCGCCAGGTTGTGTAGGCTAGTGGCCACGGCGGGGTGCTCGTTGCCGAAGAGCTTGCGTCGGATCGCCAGGGCTTCCTTCAAAAGCGGCTCGGCCTCCTGGTACCGGCCTTGATACTGTACAGCGGTACCCAAAGTGTTCAGGGCAGCGGCCCGGTAACGGGAATCTCCTTGCAAGGGGCCATCGGCGATTTGAAGCAAGCGTCGGCCCAAGGCCTCCATCTCCTGATACCGCCCCGCCCGGTAAAGCTCCCAGGCCCTATTCTTTAACGAGTTAAACTCTTTTACCTGTGCCTGGACCACACCCAGCTCCGCCTCTCCCGCGATCCCTACCAGGGCCGCCAAAACCACCCATTTCCACCCGCTTCTTGTCGCCTTCCTCATCGCCCGGCTCCTTTCTGCTAAAAGGAACAAGGAGTTGGGTTTCCGGAGACCTTCTCTTTTGGCACCTTTTTCTTTTGGAACGTTTCTGGTTGTGGGAAACCACTTCTTCCATTGGGGAAAGAGGCGCGATTTTTCAGTAGGGGTTGTGGTTTTTCATGGACGCAGGAAGATGGTTGTGGTCGTATGGTCAATGAGGACGGGGGTTTGGGTAGCGCCGGGGAACTTTTGCTGGACGTAAGCTGGGACGGCTTTTTCCAAATACTGGAAGGCGTTTTGGAGGGTTACGGGACCGGAAGCGGACTCCAGATGGCGTAGGAGAAAGTAGGTCATGACCGACAGATCGCCTTCGCGGCGGATGAAGGCCAGTTGATTGGCTTTGGAGGCGGCGAGCATGGCGGTTTCTTTTTGGCCGACGTCTTTGGCGCGGAGCAGTTCGCCGTCCAGGAAGTCGAAGTGGGCCGAGGGAGCAGGTGCTGGATGGGGGGAGCGGAGGCCTTTTTCATGGGCGGACTGGCCGGCCGAGTAGCAGGTATCCAGCACAAGGAGGATGCGTCGGCCATCCAGGCGTTGGATCCATCGGCCGAACAGATCGTCCAGGAGCATGGAGGAGCGGATTTGCTGGAGGTTGCCCAGCCGGCCGTCATAGGGGACCAGATATTCGTCCAGGCCATCGGGTTCGTCGCCATTGTCGTCGGCGCAGCGGCCGCCATGCCCACTCCAGAAGATCAACAGCAAGTCGCCTGGTCGAGTGGAGTCGGGCAGGGTTTGGGAGATGAGTTTTTCCAGGGCGGCCAAGGTGGCTTCCTGGTTGACCAGAAGAAAGATTTTGTCGAACTGGCCATGGCGTTGGAGGAGCTGGGCCATGGCTTTGGCATCCTGATCGCCGACTTTCAGGTCGCGAATGGCGGGATCCTGATAGTGGCCGAACCCGATCAGGACAGCAATTCGCTGGGATTTGGGGGATTGGGGGAGTTTGTCTGGGGAAAGGGTGAACAGATGGACTTCATGCTCGGCCCATTCGCCTGGGGTCTGCTGAAGGGTGTCCAAGACTTTTTTGGCCTGGTCGGGATCCAGAGGGGTAACATCCAGATCGTTGAGGGATTTGACGCCCCAGAGGTGAGGATCGAGCGGTTTGAGACTGACCACGGCCTTGAGGATCTCCCGGCCGAACGGCGGCCCAACCCGGAACCGGAAAGGACTGCTCGGTGCGGGAATCAGAATCTCCTGATGATCGGGAATGTGATTGTCCTTTTGGAAACGGTTGGGAAAGACGCACTGCAAGGCGCCATCGGCATTGATGTACAAAAGATAGAGATAGCCGGGCTTTCCCGAGATGACCTTGACCTGCACGAGCTGACCGGCCTGATAGGTGCGGTCGGGCCGATCGACGTCCACCCGAACCATGAAAGCCGGGGCGGGATTCCGCACGGCCTCGACCACCAGGCCGCGATAGCGGACAGAAGGCGGCTCCGCAGGCCAAGCGGTAGGCAAGCCTGCCAAGCCAACCACAATACCGCCAATAAAAGCAAGAGGCACAATGCGCATGATTAGTCCTCCTTTCGAGCTGGGGTATGAAACGGACCGGAAGAAGAGACCTGTGGAGATTGCCCTTGTTTTTGTTTTAATGGGTTTTTGTCCGGTTTACCAGTGGGGAGGTTTTCTGGGGGGGAAGAGGGGGGGTGGGGAGGAAAGTGCTTGGGGGCTGCCTCCACGTAGAAGGTAACTTCGTCCTGAGCAAATGGCCCCAGGAGACTGCGGGGATCGACCGACCGGAACGGCTCGGGTAACTGGCGATGCCGATGATAGTGATCTAAATACACTTGCAGTTGCTGGCGTTGGGTAGGATGCCAGCGGAAGGTTTGCCGAGGCCAGTCCGGAGGAGAAGAACCGCCGCGTTGGGCTGGGGGTGGCGGGGGTTGAAGACCGGTCAGGACCAAGGGGCGAGAGGTAACAATGGCCTTGATCCGGTTCAAGCCGGCAGGAGGCAACGCCCGAAAGGCAAACCGATCCCCAGGCCCAGGAATCGTAAAGGGTGTTTGGGCCTGGATGCGATTGTCCTGACCTGGCAAAGGATATAGCAGAGTCAGTTGGCCCTGACTGTCCAGATGAAGCAGATAGAGATAGCCAGCCTGAGCGGAGACCCCTCGGATGGAAAAAGTTTCCCCTGGATCATAGTGGGCACCATCAAAGCGGTCGATCGTAATATCCAGACCGAACGAGGAAGTACGTTGGCCAACCAACGCCACAAGCTCCGAAGGACTCAACACCACCGAAGGATGAGCCTGGGGAAAGGCCGAAGGGGGGGCTGGAGGGGTTTGAGAGGCGGGGGCAGGAGGCGACGGTTGAGAGGGTCGGGAGCCCTGGGGTTGGATGCCCTGGGGCGAAGTCGAAGCGCCCGGCCCTGGAGAGGGCTGGTGCTGGGAGGCTGGCGGCTTCGGCTCCGGCGGTGCAGAGGGCTGGTGCTGGGAGGCCGGCGGCTTCGGCTCCGGGGGTGCAGATGCTTGGGGTTTGGGCATCGGCATGGGGCGATCCGTCGGAGCCGACGGCGCCTCCGAAGGCGGCGGAGCATCCGAAGGTGGAGAGCCTTCCGGCGAAAAGCCCAGAAGTTTCTTTACTTGGGCGTAATCGACTTCCGGATTTTCCGCTTTGGGAATTAATGGATACCAGGCGAAATCGGGATGATCTTGTTCACTCAGCCCCACCCATCGCCCAGAACCGACCCGAACCCTGCCCTCCCGGAGAGCCACCGTGAACGTATACGTATGGCGCCGCAGTTTTAGCCCCACATAATCCGGCGCGGCATTGTCGGCCATCCATAAGACCATCTGCACCAGTTGCTGGGCGGAAGCCGAATCCGGCTCATAACGGACCTCATAAGCAAATACCGGATAGTTCCAGACCTCTGGGCCAGCTTCAATATCTAAAATCAACGGGACGCCCTGATCCCGCACATAGAGGCGCAACAGTTGCCAAAGCCGCTCCGGACTGAGATCCTCCGGATCGTCGGAGCCGTCCTGCAAACCACTGCGCTGGCCGTAGATGTTGGCCACGTCTTCCGTGTGGCAAGCAGCCAACATGCCCTTTTGATCACCAATGGCTAACGGGAGGGAACCGCTCTGGCCCCTTGCAATAAGGCGAGTGAACGTCGGTTCTGGCTCCATCACTGCCGAAGCCGCCCAGGCATGGCAATATCCATGCCAGTCCGGTGTGTCCGCCTGAATCGGATGCGCCTTTTGTTCCCAGAGGGCCGCATGGCAGCCGGTAATCAGGTCGTATTTTTTCAAAGGCTCTACCAGTCCGCCGGCTCGCAGGGGCCACCAATACCCCGACCATGGACTCCAGCGGGCCGTGCCCTGTTCCAGCACCGGCTCTGCCCCAGCTAAACGGACACTACTGCAGGCGACGATGCCTATGGCCAAAAAAAATTTCCCAACCAGTGCTTTCGATAATGAGTTCATTGTGTTGCCTCCTTTGGTTTGCGAGAAGATGCCCTCTGGACCTCGACCAGCCGGGATCTCGTGGTGGAATTTTCCCAATAAATGGGCCAGGGTTGCCCTGCCTGCCAAAATTGCCGCAGAAGGCTACTGGGTGTCCGGATCCGTACTTCCACGGTGGGGGCGTCCAAATCCTTCTGCCAGTCGGCATAGGGCAACCGGCGAACAAACTCGGAAGGTGGATCCAGGACCTCTTGCTCCGCTTGGACAAGAAAAGCCACTTCGCCGGGTGCCTTCCGGCCTGCAGGCCCCGCCGTGGTTTCATACGTAAACTTCTGAACCCCTTTCATCCGGTCTGCCCAAAAACACGGTAGCGCCACCCCCAGCACCGGAAACGGCGTGTCCACCGGCGACGGTTGGCCAGCCGGAAACGCATAACTTTCCGTAATCGTCCGCACTTGGCCTCCCACCAGCACCCGGCCCTGAAACTCCCGTAGGCTGAACGAATTCTGCTGGACCCAAAAACTGGCTACCCAGTCCCCCGGACCCGCGTCCATCGAATAGACTTCCACCCGGAAGCAGTCGGTGCCGGCCAGCTTGGCTGCCTCCCGAACCACAAACCGCCACCGGACCGGACGGCTGAGCCAATCCGCCCTAAACCCGGCCGTCTGCACCGCACGCGTCCGCGTCTCTATGACCCACTGATCGCCCACCTGCCAGTGCGGACGAAAGTCCTCCAGACTCTTCTGCCTTGGCCGCTCCACGGTCGCACTGCCAGGAACATCTCCTAATAATCCTATTATCATCACGGTCCATAATACCATCATTCCCATCCGAGCCATGGTCAGGTTCCTCCACCACCTCGAAGTTCTGGAATGGCTGCCTCCAAACGCTCCCGAAGCTGCTGGTCCTGGCTCTGGCCAAGCACCTGCTGAAACTGTTCTAGGGCTTGGGCAGTCCGGCCCAATCGATATAAACAAATTGCCATATTTAACCGAGCTGCCGTATTCTCCGGAGCCAAATCCACCGCTCGGCGAAACTGCCCCAGCGCCTCTTCGACCGCCCCTTCTTCAAAGGCCGCTAGCCCCATCCCTATCCAAACCAGCGGATTGCTCGGTTCCAACTGGCTGGCTCGGCGGAAACATTCTTTGGCCTGGACCGGCCGGGCTATGCTAAGCAAAAATTGCCCACGATTCAGCCAAAGACTCGTCTGCTCCGGAAACCTCTGGCAAGCCTCTTGAAACTCCTGATCCAACCGTTCGGTCGTCGCATCGATCGTCGGCAAGGCCATGCTCAAAGAGCGGCCGTCCGGCTCATACGCATATGCCAGTAAGGTGCCCGCCTCCTGGAGGGCCAGTTCCACCTTCATACCTCGCTCGGCCTGAATCTTCAGGTTCACTAGCCCCGCCGTCGGCCCAAGCCACTCCCGCACCTTCGCCTCCAGCTCCAAAACCTGGTGAAAATCTTTTGCAGCCAACTCCTGCCGGGCCAACACCTCCGCCGTCTCCACTACCAATTGGCCCACTTCTGGCCGCTCCAGCAACTCCGGCCGCTGCCCTACCAATGCCTCCAGCCGACGCCACGCCTCTCCAGGCCGATCCTCCCAAAGCTCCTGCCGCACCTCCACCAAGACGGCCTTCCAACTGCCGGCCGAACGCCCCCATCCCAGATAACCCCCATAAATGGCCACCAGAAGACTGGCTGCTACTGCTAGCGGCCCAAGCACCCAAAACACTCTTGCCGCCACAGACCTACGGCTTGCCGAAGCAACGGCTGCCTCTGGCCCCTCCACCACCCCATCCGGTTCTGTTTCCCTCCCCTCAGGCGGCGTCACCACACCCCTGGCCACCAACTCCCTTAACTCCCCCCGACATCGCCGACAAATGGCCAAATGCCTGTAAAACTCCCCCTCTTCCTCCGCACTCAATAGCCCCATCGACCAGCAAGTGAGCATTTGCTCATCTTCGGCCACATGGCCCTCCGAAGGGATCGGCTCCGCCTCAACCACCTTCCTCAATAGCTCCCAGTTCTGCCGATCTTGATCTTGCTTCCTAAACCATCTCATCGCTTATCCCCTTTCGCCAAAAATCTTCGTCAATTTCTCCTCAAGCTGCTTCCATACTCTGCTTAAATGGCCAGGATGGACTCCGGCTAGGTTTGCCGCCTCGCGGAGGGTGACTCCCTCGATCACGTACTTCATGCCAACCTGCACCCTCGGCGATTCCCTCTCCAATAAGCTTTCCAAATATTCGCGAGCCTTCTTCTCCAGATCGTTGAGCATGGCGGATTCATCCGGCCCGCGAGATTTCGGGTCCTGTAGCTCCTCCAGGTGTTCCCACCCTATTATGGTTTTGCCCCCTGCAGCCTCGCCTCGACCGCCTCCAGAAGGGCCCTTATCCGGAGACCGATAGTTCAACGCAAACCGGCCCAGCACCGTCTTCAGCCAGGGCCGCAGCCCGCTTCGGCCTTCAAACTTCTTCAGCTTTCCTTCTTCCCCTGCAACCCCAATAGTCAAATGGGTCAAAAGACGGTTCCAAAAGTCCTCCCACGCGGCTTGGGTTGCCTTGTGCCACTTCTTGGCCTCTTCGAAACACACTCTCTGATACTGCTGGCAAAACTTCACCACAGCAGCCTCTCGAATCTCTTTTTCTGCTTCTGTTTCTGCCTTCAGGCAACAACCCTCCGCCAGGATCACGTCGGCCAATACATCCCCTCCCAACTGCCCCCCGCCCCGGTAGCCCTGCCCCCGTCGAATGTTCTCGGCCACCTCCAGGCCCTCCACCTGACGGCCGCTGTTTCGTTGAATCGCATCCTGCCAGTGCAGCCTCCAACACCGCCACTGCCGCTCCAAAAAACCCCTGGCCGTCTCCGCCGACAACTTCGGGCACCCTATTCCCCACTCCCTCAATTGCTCCATCAACCAACACGTCATCCACTCACAAAGCTTTTGACACCCCTCCTCCCAGGGATTCATCCCAGGCTGGCTGCCCAGACAACAACGATCTTGCTCAAAAATCTGCATCGGGGGGCTATCCCAACGAACCATCTCTCCGCACCTTTCTATAAGACTAAGACAGCTCAATAAGCCAAGCGCTGCGCAGAAAACCTCCCCAAGATCTCTCCCACCCCTCCATGGCCCTATAAATGAGTGGCATTTTGCCCCCAAGAAGAGCGGCAAAAAAGAAAAACGTAACACTTCAGGCGAGTGAAGAACATTCGCCTCTCCCCACCGCGGGAGAGGCCGGCCTGCGTAGCAGGCCGGGTGAGGGGGGCAAAAGGCTCCTTTGTCTCCTCCTTTTCCCCTCTCTCTACCCCTCTCCCGCAGTAGGCAGCGGGGATAAACCTACGCCCTTTCCATTCGGCTGAAATGTTACAGAAAAACAAACCCCCCTTTCGAATCCAAATAACCCCTTAGGAGGCCGCTCCGGCCACAGCAACACCTCGAGAAAATCCTGGGCTTCCTCTTTATTTTTTAATCCGGCCCAAGAACAACTCACTGCGGGCCGATGAGCACAAACGGGGCCCAGAAGGCCGGTTCTTTCCAGGACTGCTGGGAGCTTTCTTGGCCCGAGGCCCCTCGGCCAGATTCCCGCCCATACTGCCGCATCCAACGCTTCGCCTTGTGCAAGGCGGCCGCATGGTCCGGCTGCCGACCCGCCTTCAGGTCCTCGGCCAAATAGCCGGCAAACACCGCCATCAGGCTGGCCGTGGCCTCATCAGCCACCTGCCAGTTGCTG
>JAKPGL010000173.1 GCA_029550925.1 Planctomycetota bacterium | reverse complement strand
CTGGACGCCAAAGTACGCCAAGAATTGCGGGGTTGGCTGCGCCGTCTGCACGACGAAATCCGACTGACCAGTGTGTTTGTTACCCACGACCAAGAAGAAGCCTTGGAATTGGCCGATCGGGTTGTGGTGATGAACGAAGGCCGGATCGAACAAATTGGCGCTCCGGATGAGGTCTTCCATGAACCGAAGACGGAATTCGTCGTTAGCTTTTTGGGCCAGGTAAACCGGTTTCACGGACGATTGGAACGCGGCAAATTGTATTTTGCTTCCTTGCAATGGGAGGCGCCGGAATGGGAACAGGCGGAAGCATCTCCGGCTCATGTATTCATTCGGCCCCATGACCTTCAAGTGGCATTGGCGCCGAATGGTCAGCCCGCCTTATCGGCCCGCATTCAACATATCCATTCCGCCGGGCCAAAGGTCCGTTTAGAGCTAGTAACCGACGGAGGCCAAAAACTCCTGGCCGAAATCACTCAGGAACAATATCGCACCGAACAGTTGAGCGTTGGCAGCCGCGTCTTCCTCACGCCGCAACATATCAAGGTGTTTCCCCACCCAGCAGAAGAGCGGGAATAGTGAAAATATATTCCTTACCTGGTGGGGATCTGGGCTAGGTAGGCAGGAGTGTTGGCTGGGAAAACGCTCTTTCGCCGTCCTCTGGAGAGGCGGTAGGTAAGTACTTGACCACTAAGGCTAAGAGTTTTTCTCGTTCAAAGGGTTTGGCTAGGTAGTCGGTACAGCCAGCTTGCAGACACTCCGTGCTGGAATAATTTTCCGTTAGTCCTGTGATGGCCAGGATGGGGCCTTGATACCCGGCCTGACGAAGTCGTCGTGTGGCCTGGAAACCATCCATCCGCGGCATGAGCATATCCATGAGGATAAGATCATAGGGCGGCTCGGCGGCGGCGCCCATTTGTTGCAGCACGCGTTGCACCGCCTCCTGGCCGTCGGAGGCAATATCCACCTGCAACCCCGCCTTGCGAAGGATAAAACTAATCAGTCGCTGGTTTTCTGGGCCGTCCTCGGCCAGGAGGACTCGTCCCCGGACTTTCTGGACCGGCGGAGATTGATTTTGAATAGGTCTCGGTTCGAGTAGGGAAGTCGGCTCGGCGGCGGAAGACGGAGCAGCAGCCTCAAGCATCGGCAGAGTAAGGGCAAAAACGCTCTCGCCGAAAGATAAACTTTGGATTTCTATTTCGCCTCCTAACAACTTCGCTAAACTCCGACACACATACCAACCAATCGTCTCCCCAGGCGGACCTTCGTCATCCTGTCGGCTTCGACTCGAGGAAGAGTCCGTCGCCGAGGCGGTTTCCTCCACCGCCATCTCTGGGACAGGCGAGACTACCTGGATGTGGAGGCAAACCGGGTTTCGGTCGCAGAGAATTTTCGCCCGAAGCTGAATCTCGCCTAATTCTGTCTTCTCAACAGCCCAGGTGAGCTCGTACATGAGTACCTTTTCCAGCAACACTGGATCGGAGACAAACGTCTCTTGCGGCGCGTCTTCCCATTGGAGTTGGAGGGCAATGCCCTTAGCCGAAGCCAAAGGCTGTACGGCATGTATCAGATCGGTAAGAAGCCGGCGAGGAGCAAACGGTTTCGGCTCGGGGTGGAGGGCGTCCGCTTCCATTTGGGCCCAAAGTTGACAACTTTCCGCCATCGTCCGAAGGAATAGGGCGTTTTGCTCAATGGCGCCGATGGCCTGAAGATATTCCGGTAGATGGAGGTTCTGGATCAGTATTTCGCTGTGGGTTTGGATTTTTTCCAGGGGGCCTAAAAGTCGGCGTATGCTTCGGGCAATCCACTGGCTCCACTGCCGCCGCAAGCTGGACCCTGGAGATTCCTTTTGCTCTTTCGGGGACGGAACCTGAGCCAATTTCTCCGCCAGCCGATTCAACTGGCAGGCAAGCTGGCCCAATTCATCTTGGGTTGGCGACTGCAAATAGATCGGGTCGTGCCCGTCGGCAAGTCGAGTTGCCGCCTTGGTCAACCTTCGAACCCGCCTCAAAACATATACGCCTATCCATAAAACGGCTATTCCTACACATCCCAACCCGACTACCGTCCATGCAGCTGTCCACCGGGTGTGCCGAGCCAAAAGAAATTGCAACCGATGTTCCAACGATTGGCCCTCTGCTTGCGCTCGGTTCCGGTTGGTATCCACCGCTCGGCGAAGGGCATCTAACGCCTTTTGACCGGAGATACCAGAGGGAGATGTCTGGGGAACGTCGCCCGTATCTTTTCCCGAATAGATCCCCGAAACAAACTCCCCTTCATAGTTTCCCCCTAACCGTCCCAAAATGCTATCCACATATTCTTGGGCCCATTTTTCCCAAGTTTTCCAATGCGGTGAAGCAACCCCCTCCGAATTCTGAGGTCTTTTCTCCGCCAAGGCGTCCAGAAGGGCCTTCGAGGCGGCCAGCCAAGCCTCCCGCGCCTGCGTCCGATTCCCTCCGGATTCCGTGCAACTCCGCATCTTGCATTCCCACTCCTGGCAGGCCGCAATCTCCAAACTAACCCCGGTCAGAAACTTCTGTTCGTTCAGGTTCTCGTTCAGCTCCTTCCATGTCCTATGGATTTGCCCCAAATGGAGGTGATTAATCCCGGTAGCTACCAGCAAGAAAGACAGAATCAGGCCCACGCCCCAAGCCAATTGTCGGCCTAGTCGGGAAACACTTCCAGAGATTCGATTTCCAGAACGTCTAAAAACATCCATTCATCCGACCTCTGTCCAAGACCAGCGGTAGCTTGTACCCCATTCTTTCTGGCTGTACAAATGCCCACCTAAAGTAGGGTTTGCCCGGTAATACTTTCCTCCTTCGCTTGCCCTGACGCCATGAAAAATGCCTACCAAGAGGAGAAAATAAGAATACTGGATAAGGTACTCTTTGAAGAGCGTCTTCCGGCAAAGGCCCCTTCAATTCGTCGAAATACC
>JAKPGL010000156.1 GCA_029550925.1 Planctomycetota bacterium | reverse complement strand
CGCACGAGCGACCTGTACAAGCGGTATGTGCAGAAGTTTGCGGAGCAGGAGGACCAGAACGACAAGATCCGTGCGGAGATCAAGGCGGTTGCGGAGCAGATCAACGCCGCCAAAAAGAAACTGGACGAGTACCTGATGAGCCTGGAATTAAAATAAGCCAGAGCGGATTGTGCCTGGTTCGGAGGAGAGCGGGCAGAGGCTCAGGAGATGTTCCCCGAGTGCTCCTTCAGGTGGAGGGCATTGGTCTCTAACTGAAGGAGCTTTTTTTTCATCGCCAGGCCGCCGGGAGCGGTAAACCCGACCAGTTTGCCCCCTGCCCCCACTACCCGATGGCAGGGAATCAGAATCGGGATGGGATTTCGAGCCAGGCATTGGCCGACCGCTCGGCTTGCGCCGGGCGAACCGGCCAATCGGGCCAACTGGCCATAGCTCATCCTATCGCCATAGGGAATGGCCCGACAAAGCTCATACACCCGGGCCTGGAAGGGTGTTGTCGGGCCTGGATCGACGGCCACATCGCTGAACTCGACGATTTGGCCGTCGGCATACGCCCGAAGACGCCCCAGCAGGTCTGCTTCCCATTGGCCGAGACACTCAGGTACGTTCCACGTCCAGTAGCCTCCCTTGGTATCCGAATCGACGCAGGGAAATTCCTGCATGGAAAAGGCCAGGGTTGTCAACGTGGACATTGCGGAACTGGCGTCTGGATGCCCGAAGGTCAATCGCCGAACAGTTTGTCCAGACCAGAATAGTCCCATCCAGCCCAATGGGGTGGGGAAAAACAAAAGTTGTGGGGGGTATTTTAAGGGGGATTTTCTAGTAGCCATCCGGCGGCACTTCCCGACTAAATAGGGGGGGCGCGTTTACACACAGGAGGGGTCTCAAAACGCGGGAACCTCTTCCTTATTGAAAAGCCCTGCTCCCGCGAAAACAAGAGGAGGGAACCCCTCCTTTGACATCCGAAGAGCTTTGGCGCTATACTACCCATTGGAGAGCGTCTTACGGGCCGAACAACCCCTCCGAATGAGGGGATCGGCGTAGCCTTTGGCGGTATTGCGGCGGGCTGCCCTGTCCGAGACGCTCCACGCAGAAGTCTTCTGGGGCAGGAACCTGGCTGGCACAGCGGGTTTTTGGAAGTTTTGGTTCCCCGTGTGAAAAGAGGTGTGAGAAGATGAACCCTTATGGCGCCCTGTGCGACGATTTCTACGTGAATATGAATCTTTGCACGGAAATGGAGCTTCCCAGCAACCGGGAAACGATCCTTCATTTCTTGGAACGGATTCGAAAGGCCTATCCCGGAATGCGGAACTTTTATTGTCGGGAAGGCGGCGAATTCGTGTTGGAAGAAGATAAAGAACAGGGACGCTACCGATGGTGTACGGTGGAAGCCCGTCGCGTGTGTTCGGGATATGTGAACCCAGAAGAGCTTTCGGAGGCCCTGGCCCAACATCGGCTGGTGCTCCAGTTGGCCCCGTATGAGTTGTCCATCAGCCCGTTGGATTGCGAGGCGTTGGATGTGCTGTTTGGATTCGACTTTACCTACCGGGGCAATCATAACCAGGTGGTGGCCGAGGCGTTGAGCGTGCCGCCGGCCTTGGAACGGTTTGCCGATTGGCCGGACACGTCCGTCATCCATTACGAACCTTCTCTCACGCTGGCTTTAGACCGGGAGTGCCGTCGGCAATGTCGGGTCAGCCTGGAAACCAGGACCAATGCCTATCATGTGCGGACCGGTGATTATCCGGAAGAACAACTGAGCGTCTATGTAACTTGCCGACAATACGGAAGTCTGCCCAACGAAGAGGCTTTTGTCGCGGCTTTCCAGGAGTTGGCGCAGCTCTGCGAGCACGTGATTGAGACGTATGTCATCGAAAGCCTCTTGCAGCCGCTGGCCCGCGTCATCGCCGCCAAATAGCCTGGGACGGATCGCTCGCCCCGCCGAGTTCATGCGCTCGGCCGATCAGGCTGAACTCTTTTCCCAGGCCAGCGAGGAGGTACGAAACAAAAAGTCCCCAGGACGGCCAAAAAGAACAAAATATGAAGGGTCCAGAAAAACTCCTGGGGGCAATTCCAATACAGGAGCCGATCCGCCCAATAGGCCAGAAAATCCCCTGGATAGGCGGCTTGGCCTGCCTGTTCCCGAAGCTGGTTTTCCCAGATGGTCAAAGGACATGGCCAACCAAAGACAGCTTCGACCGCCACTTGTCCGATGGCGGCCAAATGGATGATCCGAAACCAGAAGTTTCGGACCCATGCCCAGCCCAATCCTGCGCCTATCCAGACGACCCCCAGACCAACCACGACAAACCCCACATACAGGGCATGGAGAACCACCAGAAAATCCGCTATCAGGTAATCGGGAACCATAATCCGGACCTTTCCTCGCCCGATGGGGACCGGTGTATTTCCGAATGGTCCGTGAAAAACCAGAGGGCTTGCCGTCTTGGTTCGGCTTTCCGAAGGAGACGCTTCCCCCTTTTAAGATACCCTATTTCTAGGGAATATTCCCGTCCCTAGTGTTGGGAGCGGCCTTTCCGCCGCCGGTTGGTGCTCAGGGAGCGTCTGAGGTAAAGAATCCCGTCTCAGGCAACCGCCAGGATAGGCGGTGTCTGGCGGGAGCATGACCGGCCGGGGCCACTAACCTGCCAGCCGACGCATCGGGGTGGTTTCCCCGGACGAGATTTGTCTTTCTGATCGATACCGATATTGCATCAGATAGGCGTCTTCGGGGGTGTCCGCGTAATAGTTTCTTAGGACGGCCACCGCCCGAAACTGGCAAGCCCGGAAAAATAGTTGGGCGGGCAGGTTGGTCTCTCGCACTTCCAAGACGATACGCGTCCGGCCCTGGGCGGAGAGTTTTCCCACGAGTTTTTGGATCATTTGGAGGCCGACGCCCCGACGCCGATGCTCCGGAGCGACGGCAAAATTCAGCAGGTGGATCCTGGTCTTGCAGAGTTCATAGACCATGTAGCCCACCACTCGGTTTTCGCATTCGGCGACCATGCCAATGCAATTGCGTTGGCGGAGGCAACGGTAGAATTCTTCTTCGGTCCAGGGGAATTCAAAACTTTCTTGTTCAATCCTCAGCACTTCCGGCAGGTCCCGACGGATCATCCACCGCAGATGCACACGGAGTTGAGTTTGGGGATGCATAAGGCCGACTCCTTCCTTGCAAGGCCACCCCGGAATCGGTTGGTTGCTGTACCCGGAGCTGGGGTAAATTCTCTTGCCGCCGAAAAAGCCCCACGGCCTCGGCAACAAGAGGAATTGCTTTTTCGAATGGCGACTAAGGTACCAAAACAGACCAAAGAAGCCAAGAGGAAATTCGCCCCTCTCCCAAGGGGGGAATAAAACTCCTCTCAGAAAAACAGGCAGATTTTTCATGGTCTCCGCCCATTCTTCCCCCTATCTATTGGATGCAGATCGCCGCACAGCCCAAGATGTAGGGATGGTCTGAAGCGACTTCTCGGGGAAACCAGGTTTTCTCCCACCGCCTCGGAAAGGATTTCCTTTTGGTCGGAATACCCCCCATACGTCCCCGAAAGGACGGCTAGAATATGCTACATTAGTAGGGGGGCGTCTCTGGCAAACCGGACGGCGTCCAACTCTGATCCTAAAAAGAAACCTATATATCCTTGATAGGCGTCTATCATCGCGCACCGCGCGGCGTAGTCCATTTTTATCGTGGAGATAGTTTTACAAAAGGGCTACCGTATGTGGCATGAATACTACCGACAGGCGGAACGCTGGATTACGCACCTGGACACAAGGGATTGGGTGTGGGTCTTTTTGGCGGCGGTGATCATTGGTCTGGTGTGTATGCGCGGCCTGGGAGGCCGGTTAAGTTGAGAAATGCCTCGGCCTGAAAAACCACTCAACCGTAGGGCGTTTTCCTTCTTTTTCCGAGTGGTTTCGATAACGAAGACGGATGCGTTTCCGCCCTGATAAGCCCGGAAGGACCGGGCTTTTTTCTTTAGAAGTCCGCTCGCTGCGGCATCTGTTGACTGTGGCAGGGCAGGGCCAGACGCCGCAATCCCCTGCGTAGAGAATCTTCTTTCTCTCCCCCTCTCTAGCATCTGGCCGACCAAGAGGATACAGTCAACATAGGAGCTATTTCACCCTGCAAGTTGGGAACGATTGGCAAGGAGTACAAAGGGATGAAGTTTTTGGTTATTGGGGGCGGCGGACGAGAACATGCGTTGGTGTGGAAACTTCGGCAAAGTCCGTTGGCGGACCGGGTCTATGCAGCGCCCGGCAACGCCGGCACAGCCATCGACGCCGAGAATGTCCCGATTCGGGCGGACGATCTGGCCGGTCTGCTCCGTTTTGCCAAACAGGAAAAAATCGACCTGACGGTGGTCGGTCCGGAGGCTCCGCTGGCGGCGGGGATTGTCGATCTATTTGAGCAGGAGGGTCTTCGGATTTTTGGGCCCTCGAAGGCGGCGGCGGAATTGGAATCCAGCAAAATTTTCTGTAAAAATATCCTTCGATCCGCTGCGGTTCCCACGGCGGAGTTTCACACCTTTGCTAGCCGGGCTGAGGCGGTCCAGTTTTTGAACCAGCGAGAAGACGAACCCGTGGTCGTCAAAGCCGACGGCCTGGCCGCCGGCAAAGGGGTCTTTGTGTGCGACAATCGGCAGCAGGCGCTTCAGGCGTTGGATCGGCTAGGCAATGAAGGGGAATTCGGGTCGGCTGGCCAGCGGGTGGTCCTGGAAGAACGGCTTCACGGCGAAGAAGCCAGTGTGCTGGCGATCACCGATGGTCGGACTCTGGTTCCCTTGCCGCCGGCCCAGGACCACAAACCGGCCTACGACGGCGATCGGGGGCCTAACACCGGCGGCATGGGGGCCTACAGCCCTACCCCAGTGATCCCCAACGAAATGCTCCCTTGGATTGAAGAACATATTTTGGTCCCCACGGTCCACGCCATGCATCGGGCCGCTCGGCCTTTCCGTGGCGTCCTCTACGCCGGACTGATCATCACCCGCCAAGGGCCCAAGGTCCTGGAATACAACGTCCGGTTCGGCGATCCAGAGTGCCAGCCGTTGATGATGCGGCTTCGCAGCGACTTGGCCGAGGTCCTGTTGGCCGCCGTGGAAGGTCGGCTGGATCGGATCGAACCGCTCCAGTGGGACCCCAGACCAGCGGTCTGTGTGGTGATGGCTAGCCAAGGGTATCCGGGACCTTACAAAAAAGGCTATCCGATCCGAGGGCTGGAAGAGGCGGCCAATGTGCCTAATACCAAGGTCTTCCATGCGGGCACCGTCCAGAATGAACAAGGCCAGGTCATCACCACCGGCGGACGGGTCTTGGCCGTTACCGCCCTGGGAGACTCTGTAGCCCAGGCGAAACTCTATGCCTATCAAGCGGTTAAATGCATCCGGTGGGACGGCGCCTGGTGCCGAAAAGACATCGCCGATAAGGCCCTGCCGTTTCGGCTATAACCCCCAAAAAACGTCGTTCCGCTCCGATCCGGTTCTTTCTGAAGGATGTGGGGAGTATCTCCCGGAAAAGATACCGCAGGCGGGAAACGTGCGATCCTCGCCTCCCCTCTTTCGGCATGTTTCTCATAGTATTTTAGGCGGATAGGGTTTCCAAAAAGCCCTGTAGGGAATATCGTCTGTCAGGCGGATCGTGGGCCGCTCAAGCGGCAGTCAACCCAGTCGGACAGACCGGGTTACAACGTCCCTGCTGCTTTTTCCCCCGAACCCTCGGATGGCGAGGTGGGGCAGACGCCCGCGGAAGGCGTTGGTTTTGTTTTCGGATGCAATAGACGGCGACTGATCTGCGTTATGGATATAGAGAAAAGAAAATGACGAGTCTTCCGCCGGAACAGGCAAACGACCAGGAGCGATTTGAAGGCTGGGTCCGGGAGCATGGCCGGGCGGTTCGGGGATACCTGTTGGCCCAGGTTCGCCGAGCGGATGTGGCCGACGAATTGGCCCAAGAGGTTTTCCTGCGGGCCTGGCGCGCCCGGGACCGGTACCGCGAAGAGGGTTCGCTCCGGGCCTATTTCGTACGGATAGCGGACCGATTGGCCTGCGATTTGGCCCGACGAAATGGGCGGCATAAACTAGTGCAAGAAGGAGAGTGGACGAAAACGGAACCGGCCAAAGCAGAGGATGATCCGGTGGGATTGGCCCTGGCTCGTGAAGCCGCCGAACAATTAACCCAGGCGTTGGACCAACTTTCCCCAGCCCAACGGCGAGTGCTCTTGTTGCGATATTACGGCCAGATGAGTTTTGCCGAAATCGCCCAGACGATGGAGGCCCCGTTAAATACCATATTGAGCCATTGTCATCGGGGATTGGAAAAATTGCGGAAAATCCTTGGGGAGAAAATAGCCTAACGCAGCGTGGGACGGCTACCGCCGGGCAGAGCAAGGGTCGGCGTTCCCATCGGCCCGATCTAAAGGGGGCCGCAGAGATGAACGAACCAATAGAAGAACTTCAAAAAAGACTGGAAGCTGCCACTTTTTCGGGCGATCCGGGTGCTGGGCCGCCGGTCCAAGACCCTCGAAGGGAGGACGCCGAACTGGCGGAATGGCAACGGGTTTGGCGAGCCTTTGGCCAACTGTTAGACTCGGCCGAACAGACCTTGCCCGAACCTGCTTGGAAACCGCCTCTGGAAAGTTCGAGTGGGCCATCGCCCAAGCCGGGCTGGCGACAAAACTGGCTGGTGCGGAGTATTTCTGAGAAACGATGGCGCCGGTGGGCGGCGGCAGCGGCGATGGGGGGTGCCTTGGTAGGGAGTGGGCTACTGGTTTGGTGGGTTGGCCCACGGACGCCGGCAGGTGCAAACCAAACAGGGCTGGCGTCGAACAGTCTCCAATCAGCCCCCCAGGAACCCAACGGTTCTTCGCCTCTGCTAAACCGGGATGAGTCCTCCCCCGGCCCCGCCCGGAACCAGTCTGCTTCCTCTGTACCGACAGAGACGGCAAAGGCGTCTGCGCCAGCGAAGGCGCCGGCTTCCCAGCCGTCGGCCAACCAGGAAACTCTCCCCTGGGACGACCAGTGGGAAGAAACCGTCCTTTCAATCCACCAGATGTCCCGCCAGATTGAAGGCAACGGTCTGTTCCAGAACGATCCCTTCACCGGCATTCGACAAAAAATCCAAGAAATCCAAACGGAATTGGACCAGAAGATATTGTAAGGAGCTAGGTTTCCACGCAACCTTCTCCTATCCGCTGAGCGCACCCCCAGAGCGAAAAGAATGTAATGGGGCTAGGTTTCCGGGCAGCTCACCAAGCGAGAAGTTAACGGCGTTTCGCTCGTACCGATGGGCCGTCGGGCAATCGAGACGTCGGCGAGAAACCCGGGAAGCTCTCAAAAGGCGATTGGGCTTTTGTTCTGTTCCTTTTTTTCAGAGGAGGAATGAGCGATGAGGTACTGTGGTTGGCTGAAGGTGATGATGGTATTGGTATTGGCCGGTTGGCTTGGAACAGATCGGCTATGGGCTGAGGAAGAGAAGGAACATCCGAAGGATAAACCTCCGCTGCTAAAGGAAAAACCGGAAAAACCGCCGGTTTGGGAAAAAGAGCGCCCCGGCCCGCGAGAAAAGGGTGATTGGGATGAACTGGAGCGACCTTTCCGTGGCGAAAAAGCCCCCCCGGATCGGCCCGAAAAAGGCCCGCGGGAAAAACTGGATCGGCAGCTTCGACCGGAAGGCAAACCCGACTGGCGCCGGGAAGAAGGACCTGGGCCAAGGATTCCAGATCGGCCAGATCGGCCAGATCGGCCTCCGGTTGGCCCGCCAGAAGGACCGCCCGGTCCACCCATGCCGCCGCGACCTGATTGGGAACGCCTCCAACGCACCGATCCGGAAATGTTCCGCCTCCTTCGGGCCGACGAAGAACTGGAAGAACAGACTCATCGGCTTGCCATGCAATATCGCCGCGCTCCGGAGGCAGAACAAGAACATATCCGTAAAGAATTGGAAGCCTTGGTGAACAAACACTTCGAGGTCCGGCAACAACGGCGCCTTTTGGAAGTCCGCCGCCTGGAGGAAGAACTGCGTCGGCTTCGGGAGACCATCGAACGCCGTCAGGCCCACCGCGAAGAGATCATCCAACATCGCATTCGCGAATTGCTTGGGCCGGACGACGCGTTCCGGTTCTAACGGAAAACCGTTTCCCGCTCCATCGTCGAGACGGCAAGGGGATTTCTCCCCGCAAACAACGACTCGCGTGCGATGTTTCCGGAACCGCTTCTCCTAGACGAAGAATCTCCCCCCCACAGCCGGTGCGGATTGGGAACGTTTCCCATTCTGCACCGGCTCTGTTTTAGCCGATTCTCCGAAAAAGGCTTTTTGGGGGGCAAGGCCCCAAAGACGGCCATCGCCGTTCTATCAGATAACAAGTTCCCAAATAGTAGAAGAGGGATGGCCGACAGGTGAATCGAAAAGGGGGGCTTTAGAGGCTCGAACAAAACGGAGCCCCAAAAGATTCGACCTATTCTCCCCGCTGAAGGAAGTGAGTAGGAAGGCCGTTTTGTTAGAGCTTCTTAGTCTGGAAATTGGGCATCGACGGCCTGAGTCCGATAGATCGGCATGTGCCGGTAATAAACCTCCAAGATCATCGTCGCCATCGCCGTACAGTAGAGCCGACCCGCTATGTCCGTCCCGTGCTCCCCGGTAAAAAACCAACTCCCCTCCTCATGCCCCTGTTTGGCCTGCGTCTGGATCAGCGACTCCCGCATCTTCACATTCCACTTGTCCCACAATTCCCCCTCCCAATGCCGAAGCACCTGCGTCGCATAGTAGTTGTAGTACATGTTGGCCGTGCCACCTCCTGGATTGATGCTCGGCCCCTGCTGGCTCAACCATTGCACCCCTCGCTCCAACGCCACATTCTCCTTCTTCCAACCCAACATCATCCGACACAACAGCCCTATCGCCGTCGTGGCCGGACCAGCCCCAGGGTCCGTATATCCATAATTCGAACCGCTGTTACTCTGCACACTGTCCAAAAATTGGCTCGCCTTCTTGATCGTGGTCGGCGGTATCTGCAAATAGGCCATGTGCGCGCTCTTCAACGCCATGATCTGCCAACCCACCACCGACGTATCCCCCTTCTGCCGAGGCTGATACCGCCAGCCCCCTCCCACCGGGTCCTGAGCATACACAATATAGTTCACCGCCTGTTGGGCCGCCTGGTATAGCCCCTTGTCCCGCGTCATCGCATACGCCTCGCACAACGTAATCGCACCTATCCCGTGCGAATACATCACCCCTCGGCCCCCCTCATATAGACTGCCCCCTTGGGGACTATTCTGCATCCGGGCTATCAGGAAATAAAGCCCCTTCCGCACCGTCTCCTTATACTTGCCGTCTTTGTGCGTCTGGCCCGCCCCTAAAAACGGCAACAACGCAAGCCCTGTGGCCGCATTCCGCGCCTCCACTTCGGTCCCCGGATTCCGACACTGCCCCTTGCAACTAGGCGCCAATGCGTGATTGAAACTCCAACCCCCGTCCGGCAACTGATGCTCCGCCAACCACTTCAAGGCCCTGGCAACCGCCAATTCGCTTTCTTTGGTGCCGCCGCCTGTCTGGAGGAGTTGGCCTTTGCCTTTCCCCCGGCCATCCAACCCAGAGCCATGAAAAGTGCCGACCCTCGCCAGCAGATCACTCCGAAAAGCCTTTTCCATGCCAAAGTTGTCCAGGTCGATCTTCACGGCGGCGGCGTCCATATCGTCGGCCGAGGGAAGCTCCGGCACTTTGGTCGGGTCCGGCGCTACCACCACCGTGTCCACCGGGGATTCCACCTGGATATTCTCTAACGGTTCCTCCCGGATTTCTTCCAGTTCTTCCACTTTACTGGGCGGCGGAACAACAATCCGACTGGAGGAAATCTTTTCTGGTTCCGGAACCATCCAGATGGCCAAGATCAGCAAGAGCACCATGTGAAAGACCATGCTCACCAGCCAACTGGGAACCACCAGAAACGCATTGTGAAACCAGTGAGACGAGGCCTCTTCCGTGGGCGTTTCCTGAAGTGTTGCGGCGGCCGAGGGAGTCGGTTTGGCTGCCTGCGCCGGTCGAGGGGCTGCCCCACCGGGTTTGGCTCCCGCGGCGATTTTTGGCTTGGCAGTCGGACCACCGGCGGCCATCCCTCCAGGTTTCGCTCCCCCAGAGGCCCCCTTGGCTGCGCCCGCTCCAGAAGCACCCACCGGTTTCTCGGCCTTCGCATCCGGTTGGGCTTGCTTTTCCGGCTTGTTGGCTGGCGACGTGTCGGCCATCGCTACGTACTCCTTAAACACCAAACCCCAAAACGAATGGTAATTGCTATTATAATTTTAGAAATAGATCTCGACGATTCCAACGGGTGCGTCCCCGGTTGGCCCCAGTAAAGCAGCCCCCTTTTTCACCCAACCCGGCCATCTCCTCCGTTTTCTATCTCCCGCCGACCTTCCACCGGGCTGCTCGGCAGGCCCCTTCCCTCTTTTCTCTTCAGGATTTCAGAGTTTTTAGTATATCGTCTTTCGAAACTTTTTGCCATCCGGGGGGAGAAAAAGGACCGACGCCGAATTGCCACCTTTCGAGTCCAACCATGTATGGTTTCGGACAGGAGAGATCGAATTATTCCCCAGATACCTCCCGAGCAAAAAGACTGCTGGTGGATGCAACCGCCAAGAAGCCGGGAGACACCTCTTTCGATGCATAAGATACCCCCCGCTAGCACTGTTCTGGTCGATTTCTGCCGCCCATTTTATCCCCAGGCATCCGAACCCTTTGCACCCCAGGCCCCTAAGGTTCTGAAAACCCCCGGTTGTGATTTTTTCTGATCGAGTATAATAAAGGTTTTACGAGAAGATGCCATTCAACCGCCCCCCCCGGTTGGGTGGGCAAAAACTTTATTTTTTTCCAGGAGATTGGCAGATCATGGCCAGCAAAAGCAAAGGCAAAAAAAAGAAAGCGGAAGTCGTGTTTTTAGTCTGTGAAGAGACCGGCGACGCCAATTATATATTGCGTCGCAAACCGGGCGGGGAGAAACTCCGGCTGAAAAAATACTGCCCCCGCCTCCGCCGGCATACGATGCATTCGGAAAAGAAGATGAAATAAGGCTGCGGGCAAGGCAGGAAACTTTTCCATCCTCGCAGGCCGTCTGCTTTCTCCCGGTCCGGTCGCCCCCGAGGAAAACGTTCAGGAGCGGCGCAGGCTTTTGATCAGGTTTTAGGACGCAACAGGCGTCCGATGGTTTCTTGCTATGCCCAAGCGATGGCGGATTCGCTCTTTTGATCCGGAGCGTCTGGTCTGGTTGGAACGGGCCGTGGGGGTTCCCCCTTTGATTGCCCAGTTGTTGTTGCTCCGAGGGATCGACGATCCCGACAGCGCCCGGCGGTTCATCGAACCGAAACTTTCCGGCCTTCGGCAACCGGAAGAATTGCCCGGTTGTATGGAAGCCGCCGACCGCCTCCATCACGCCGTCCTCCACAAACGCCGGATTGTCGTCTATGGCGATTACGATGTGGACGGCGTTACCGGGACGGCCATTTTATGGGGATGTCTTCGGCTATTGGGGGCGGAAGTGAGCTATTATATTCCCAGTCGGCTGGAGGAAGGGTATGGCCTGAATGAGGAGGCGTTGCGGGCGCTGGCCGAGCGTGGGGTAGAGGTGGTGGTAACGGTCGATTGCGGCATTGCCAGCCTGGCCGAGGCCGAACTGGCCGCCCGCTCTGGAATCGAACTCCTGATTACCGACCATCACGAACCCGCCTCCGAACTGCCGAGGGCGTCGGCGATTGTGCATCCCCGGTTGGGCGATCGCCCCTATCCGTTTACAGGCCTGAGCGGATCGGGCGTGGCCATGAAATTGGCTTGGGCGCTCTGCCAGCAAGCGACCGGCGCCAAACGCGTCAGTGCAGCAATGCGGGAATTTTTGCTCCAGGCGGTCGGCTTGGCCGCCTTGGGTACCGTAGCCGATGTCGTCCCTCTGATCGACGAAAACCGCATCCTGGTCTCCTATGGTCTGGTCAGTCTCAAGCAGCAGCCCTCTCTTGGCTTGGCTGCTCTCCAACGCCTGGCCGGTTTGGCGGAAAAGAAGACCTTAGACGGCGAAGATTTGGCGTTTCAGTTAGCGCCTCGGCTGAATGCCGCTGGCCGACTCGGTCAGGCCTCCTTGGCCGTCGAACTGCTCACCACCAATCAGCCCGACCGGGCCGAAACCCTGGCCCGCTATCTCGATCAACTCAATGCGGACCGAAAATCCCTCGAACACAGCACCTATCTGGCCGCCCTCAAACAGATCAAACATCAGTATCCCCCGGCAGATCATCCCGCCTGGGTCTTGGCCGACCCTCATTGGCATCCGGGCGTCATCGGCATCGTGGCCAGCCAATTGGCCGAAAAATACCACCGACCGGTCATCCTCATTGCCAGCGATCCCACCGGCCAGCAGCCCGGCGCAGGCAGCGGACGGAGTATCCCCGGCTTCCATTTGCACCGGGCGCTGACGGCTTGTCGTCATCATTTGCTCCGTTTCGGCGGCCACGCCGCTGCTGCTGGACTCCGCATCCAGCAGGACCGCATCCCCGCCTTTCGGGAAGACTTCTGCCGCTATGTGGCCGAGACGTTGGACCCCCAACAGCAACAGGCCGAATTGTTCATCGACGCCGAGGCGCCCCTGTCGGCCCTGACGCTCCAGACGGTAAATCAAATCGAACGGATGGCGCCGTTCGGGTATGGCAACCCGCGGCCGATCCTATGCAGCAGTTCGGTATATCTGAACGGGGCGCCCCGCCCTATCGGCCAAGAAGGCCGACATCTCAGTATGTCTCTGGTTCAGGATGGGGTGCGGGTGCGGGCGGTGGCCTTTGGCGGCGCCGAATGGTTGGACGAACTCCTGGAAACAAACGGTCCCCTGGATGTCGCATTTCGTCCGGTCATCAATACCTTTAACGGACTCCACCGGGTGGAACTCCATCTGGTGGATTGGCGCCCCGCCCAACACTGAGAATTCCCCTCCTTGCGTGGGATTGACACCCCCGGCTCACTCAGGGTAAGTTAAACATTCGGAAATGTTCCACCCCGGCAAATCCTTTTTTCTGTTGTAGGAGGTCTGCTGTGCAAAAGACGTATTTTCCTCGGCAATCGCCATGGGGACTGGTCCTTGTGGGCGCTCTTTTGGGGCTTCTTTCTGCCGGTTGCGGCGAGTCGCCCCAGGCCGCCTATCTGACTATTGTTCAGTACGGCCAAAAAGGCGAATACGACAAAATCTGGGATCGGATCGACAAAAAATCCCAAGGCAAACTGGAAACCGCCTTGGGAATGCTGGCTAAAGTGGCCTCCCTGGGCGCAGCCGTCGGCGGCAAAAAACAGGAAGCCGAAGAACTCAGCCGTCTGAAAGGCAAAGAGCTGTTCGTCCGCCTCTGCCAGATGTCCCCCAAAATCCTGGAAGATTTTGCCTCCCAGGAGATCAAATCCGTCAAAAAAGAAGGGGACCGAGCTTATCTGACGGTGGTCGCATCCGTTCAAGGAAAAACCCAGGAACGTGAGGTAACCATGATCCGCGAAGACGGCCTCTGGAAACTCTCCATCGACAGGGAACTGTTCAAACCAGGAGAATAACCAAACCCTCTCTTGCCGTTTGCTAAACAAACTCGTAGAGAGTGCGCCGCCTTCTCGGCCGATCTCTCCCAAACAGCTTGGCCTCCCTCTGAGAATTAAAATATTCAGCCGAGTGCAGAAGTGCCGGAATTTTCTCACCAAAACCGAGATTTTTCCGGCAGAAATGTTACTGCTGCAGAAGCTCTCCATCCAGGGTCCTGTGGGGCGAGTACATTGTTATTCCTCCCAAGGAGCGGCTGCAAGAAGCCTAGATGGAGCGCTTGCGCGGCAGGGACAAGAAAAGAGACTTCACTCGGCTGAAATGTTACTACTGGAGTTTTGCAAATTTGGGATTTCCACCGATCTTGTACACTACCGCCCCTCAAAAATCACGGGATTTTTGAGGGACCTGTTCAGTGTACGAACACCTGAACAAGTCCATTTTGCAAAACTCCAGTTACTAGTTGCGCAACATTGGTGAAATTAAGAATACTGATTTTGTTAGAGCCTTTTATTCTTTCACAGGTCGGCTTGCCAGATCGGCATCGGTCGGTTGATACTTGACCCGGAGGATTTGGAGGCAGTTTTCGACAAGAGGGCCGCTGTCTTGGGCGATCTGTTCCGGAGTGTTTGTGGAGAAATACTGGTCCAGCCGTTGAATCGTACTTTCGATGGCCTGGGGCGATTGGGCCACCCAAGGCAAACGAACCAACTGAGAAGGCAGCAGAGGAATCAGATTGACCTGGGTGCTTTGGTTGCCGGTCAGGCTGTAGTTATGGATGGGCGGTTGCTGGGGTTTACCTTTTCCGTCGATGGGACGGGTGGAAAAAAGCACATGGTGATCAAACCGGATGAGATCGTTGGAGAGCATAGCACAAATATTCATGTTAGGGTCGTCCGGCTTGCCCAGCGGTTTCCAGATCACATTATGATGCAGGATATGCCCAGGTCCCTGAGCGACCAATCCACAGGTATGTCCACTGATAAAATTTCCAACAATGGTAATATTTTTAGGCGTGTGCCAACAAGAAATGGCAAAACCGCCCCCTTGCAGAAAGACATTTCCGACCAGACGGCAATCCTGGGTGGTGGGCGGAGGACCGCCGGAGACGTAGATGGCATGGTCGAACCAGTGCCCTCCCAGGTGGACTAACAGGCAATCTTGGAGGAGCATGTTGACGGCCGTATTGCCGCAAAGAAGTCCATACATATGTTCATCTCTCCCGCGCTGATGCGCCCAGACCGTGCACCGCACCATCTCAATCCCCTCCCGATTGGTAAAGCCGTGTCGGCAAACCTTCGGATCGGCCGGCAACCGTCCGCCAATCCAAAGCCCCTCCAACCGAGTATAAGGCGCCAGACTGAAATCGGGGGCTTCGTCATCCGGCCGGGTAAGCACCGCCCGCCCACTCCAGTTGTCTTCCCAAGCAAACCGAAATGTAGTCCGACGTTGGATCTCCGTGCCCGGAGGCCGAAAATCAAACTGTTCCTGCCGATACACGCCCGGAAAAATCACTACCGTATCCCCCGGCTGGATCTTCCGGCAAGCCTGGTCAAGGGTTTTCCATGGTTTACGTCGGGTGCCGGGATTACTGTCATCCCCATGCCGGGCAGAAACATAATACACAGCCGAACTGCTCCCAGCCGCCTTTTTCGGCAGGGACGGCGGAAGGTCTTGGAGCTTGGCTACCCGGAGTTCTGCCACCTCCCGCAGTTTTCCGGAAAGGGGATTTTTTAGGGCTTGGAGATACCAGAAAGCGGCCCGCCGGAAAGCCCCAGGCTGGGTAGCCGCACCTTCCCGATTTGCTACTTCCCACCATTGGTGGCCTAATTGCACCATGGCTGTCGGAGAGGGTGTGGCGGCGGCAAGGTCTCGTTGAGCCGCCGTGCGGAGTTGGGCATCGCCTCCTTTTGCCAGAAGGGGAAGGCCCCGTTCCCAATTCTCTTGTACAAAACAATACCATCGCCCGACTGTTAGATTGGCCTGGGGGTCATCCGGCGATTGGGCCAGAGCAGTTTCTGAAGTGTGAAATTGTTCATCTAGCCGAGCCAATTCCTCCAGATAGCTCCGGCGTTTCCGGGCCTGATTGCGAAACGTCTGACCGGCCGGCCGAGTGGCTGCACTGGTCAATACCGCTGCCAGAGAAGAAGCTGCTTTAAAATCTTCGGCTACCAACGCCCTGTCGATCAGACGTTCCACGGATTCTAACAATTCCGCGGCCTGCCGGCTGTCCTCCAAATTCCGGATGCACTTTGGAAACATTTCCAGTGCCAGGCCAACAGGAGACACGTCGAACTGCTCAGTAAGAACTTCCATGGACTTCGCTAGGATTCGCGATTCTCCTGTCTCGCAAGCCAGTTCAATGGCCCTCTGCAATAGCACATACTGACGAACGGGATCCGTTTCCTCCCGGCCAAGCACCAGAAGTTTTTTGGCAAGCTCTGCTTTGGCTTGCCCCCCAGGAGCTTGAGGCAGAGGAAATTCACTTAATATCTTTTCCCGCATCGGCTTCAGAGCTTCTGGGGAAGGCGGCGGAAGTTTTTCCTTTGCACCTTCCGAAAGGGCAATCTTTTCTTCAGCGGCGGGGAGGGCTTGGCCCCCAACCCCAACCCAAACAAACCCCGCAAGCCCCCCAATCATCGCAAAGAAAATGCGCATGTTGCCCACCTCCTTCTAACGCCTCCACTTCCCGAAAAAACACCCACCAATACTTATTTTAAACCCAGCTGATGAACGAAAAAACGCACTGAAGTTTATCCAGGGTTGATTTTCCTCGGGATGGGCGAATGGGCAGGAACTTCGGGTGCCTGACCAGGTCCGGCAGCCTTGGACCGCCCAGCTCGGATCGTACCAACCCGCTCGAGTGCTATTGCTGAGGACATCTCCGCGGTAATTCGGAAGACGAGCGAATGCTAGGCTATTTGGCGATCATCCCACTATGATAAACTCGAGTAATCTCCTCCTTGACATGTCCCCCGATAGAGAATACATTATGCATAGAAGCTGGTAGTTAAGCCCCTTGGGCGAAACGGGGAAATCCTAGGGGCTTATAAGAACCTCTCCACAAGACAGAAGAGCGTCTAACAGAAAAACCTAAACGACTTACGGGGAACTTCTACTGTATTTTTGTACCTATTTCTTTTTTGAGAAAGGAACGCCATGAAGAAGCAGCGAGTGGTTCTGGCAGTGATGGCGGCAATGTGGGGGGCTATGCTGTGCCTTGGCGTGGTGCAGGACTTGTGCGGCCAGACCGAGAAGCAACCGCCGGCCGTTGGCCGGGCGTTCATTTCCTTCCGTATCGGCGTGCCCCTGTGGATGTCGGAGTCGCGGTTCCGCGAGCTGCTGGCGATGTTCGACAAGTACCCCGGCGTGACCGACGAGATCACCTTATTCACCTCGGCCACCCATCCCCCTCTGCCGTTAGAGGAAATTCAAAGGCGGGCGCAGATACTCAAGGAGCGGATGCTCCTGGCACGGCGGTCAGGGTATCGAGCGGGGATCAACCTCCTAGCCACCATCGGCCATCACAACGAAAACCTGGCCAATTCGCTCTCCGGCGACTATACCCGGGTGACCGACATCGATGGCAACATCTGCCAAGGGTCGTTTTGTCCCAACGATCCACGGGTGCAGGAGTATGTGCGGCAGGTTTACTTGGCCTTGGCGTCGGCCGACCCGGACTATATCTGGATCGACGACGACGTGCGTCTGGCCGGCCACATGCCCGTGACGCTCACCTGCTTCTGCGACCACTGCCTAGCGATTTTCGAAAAGGAATGCGGCACGAAGTACACGCGGCCGGCGTTGAAGGCGGCTTTTGTGAGCGGCCCGCTGGAAAGTCGCCTCGCGCTGCGCAAGGCCTGGCTCCAGCACAACCGCAATACGATTGCCCGGCTGTTTAGGCTCATCGAGCAAACCGTCCACTCGGTGAAGCCGGGAATGCCTCTCGGATTCATGACCGGCGACCGGTTCTACGAGGGCTACGACTTCGACGGCTGGGCAGAGGTTCTGGCCGGGCCGGGCAAGGCGGAGGTCCGCTGGCGCCCGGGCGGCGGATTCTATGAAGACAGCTGGATGCCCGGCCTGGCCGAGAAATCGCACGCCATCGGCCGGCAAATCTCGCTCCTGCCGCCTCAGGTGGTCTCGATCCAGTCGGAAATTGAGAACTTCCCCTACCAGCGGCTGAAAAAGGCCGCCCACACCACGGTTCTCGAGGCGGCATCCCACATGGCGGCTGGCTGTACGGGTGCGGCGTTTAACGTGCTTACGCAAAACGACGAACCGCTGGACGAATTCGAACCCCTGGTCGCCCGCATCCACCAGATGCGCCCCTTCTTCGACCTCCTGGCCGTCCACTTAGGCCGAAAACCCCTGGTAGGAATCTTCCCCGCGTGGAACAAGGACACCGCAGCGGCCTGCGATCTGCCGGGCGGAAATTGGTCTGCCTTCAACCGATTCTTGAGCGACTCGAGGCACATGTTCGAGATCGGGGTGCCCATCGCTTATGCTCCCCAGGGGGCATCGGTTACGCTGTTGTCCGACGACAACCTCGTGGCCTTCAGCAAGGAGCAGATCCTCGCGATGCTCTCCGGCGGTGTGTACATGGACGCTCAAGCCCTCGCTCGCTTAAACCAAATGGGCTACGGCGAATTGACCGGGTTCGAGGTGGACCAGGTCATCGCCTATGACTGCATCGAGCGGTTTACCTCGCACCCGTTGAACGGGACCATGGCCGGCCGGCAGCGCGATTGCCGTCAGTCGTTCTACCATCAGGCGGCATTCACCCTCAAGAAACGCGATCCTAAGGCGGAAATCCTTTCCGGGATCGTCAACTATACCGGCACCGAAGTCGCCCCGTGCGTCATGGGAGTCTTCGAGAACCGGCTGGGGGGTCGGATCTGTGTGGCCGGGTATTTTCCCTGGATATTCCTGCACAGCCAGTCGAAATCCACCCAGATGAAGGCCGTGATGCGCTGGCTCTCCAAGGATCGGCTCCCGGCCTACGTGGCTTCCTTCCACAAGATCAACCTTTGGGTCAGAAAGCCTGAGCAGGGAGCAGTTGCCCTGGCTTTGACCAACTCCTCTCTGGACGTGGCACGCGATGTGAGCCTGCTGGTCCTTACCGACAAGGAGCAGGTCCGGGTCTTCGCCCCAAGCGGCGCCGAGTTACCGATCCGCGCCAGCGGGACCGACGGCCCGTACCGGAGATTCGTCATCCCCGAGATCGGACCGTGGGAGATGCGGCTGGTCGTGGCCGAGTGAAGACGGTGTCCACCGAGAGCAATCGCTTTGCCCTGAGGCTGTCGCTTCGCTTTACCCAAGTGCACCAAAAGGTTGAAGATGCAATTGCAAGTCTTCCATGAAGATTGCCCTTTCGGCGATCGGAGGGCGAGGGCAGCCCAAGCCTTCGAAAAGCATCTGGAATTTGCGATTCTTTGGGGTGCGAGGCAGAGGCTCTTCCGGTTTTAGGTGCAAAACGCAAGAAACACGGCCTTGCTTGCGATAGCATCAGGCTGCTCGTTTCAAGCTATAGTGCTTGAAGTGCCGCAACGTAACCGGCGCCGCCGCGGCCCCCGGTGTCTTCAAAACAACGGTCGCCCGTAGTACAATGGTTCCTACGGATCAGGCTCGGGGTTGTGCGGCGCTGGCACCCAACCCAGAAGAGCCAGATTAACCCCTATAACCCCCTATAAAGCATTCCGTTATCCCCCACCCTTCCTTTCCGAAGGTCTGAGAGCGGCCTCCTTCCTGCCGGCCCCTGGCGATACGTTATGGATTCATTTCCGGTTAGGAAGGCGGCCATCCTCAACCTTCCGCCAGCCAATAGCACTTTCCCATCCATTTCCTGTCGCCTCCACAAGAAGAAAAGCATTTGGCCTTCCCAAGGAGAAAAACAATGCAAAGCCGTTGGTATGCAGGTATCGGGTGTATGTTGGTATTGGTAGGCCAGCAGGTGGTTTGGGCGCTGGACCAGGGCACTAGACATCCTGGGGCCGTTGCCGGCTCTTCCGCCAGTGCCCCTTCTTCTGGGAACCAGTCTAGTCCAGCCCAGGCCGCCGCAGAAAAAAGTCCGGCTCTTTTAGCAAGCCAATCGGCCCGGCTACCGGCTCGGGCGGCGGAGAAACTGGATCGGGGCCTCATCGCCCGCATAACCCCCGAAGGAAAGCTTTATCTCAGTTGGCGGCTGCTGGAAACCGATCCGGCTGGCGTGGCCTTCTATGTGTATCGGCGGACCGGCTCCTCGGCCCCGGTCCGGTTGACCGACCAGCCGATCACCAAAACCACCGATTTCCTTGCCGATCCGCCCGCCGAAAAAGACAAATGTTTCTATTTCGTTCGGCCGGTTCACCAGGGCAAAGAAGGCCCTGCTTCTCCGGAAGTGTCCGCCCCGGATCCCAACGACCAGCAACCGTATGTGATCATCCCCTTGCAGGGCAAATACACGTTCCAAAAGGTCGGCATTGCCGATCTGGACGGCGATGGTCGAGTGGATTTCGTCATCAAGCAGCCCGGCGACAACATCGACCCCTATGAAGGCTACTGGAAGCCAAGCCCCGATACTTACAAACTGGAAGCCTATCGGCACGACGGCCAACTGCTTTGGCGTTATGACCTTGGCTGGGCCATTGAACGGGGCATCTGGTATTCGCCCTATGTGGTCTATGATCTGGACGGCGATGGCCGGGCGGAAGTGGCCGTCAAAACCGGCCAGGGCGACCCCCGAGACCCCGACGGCCGCGTGCGCAAAGGCCCAGAATACCTCACGATCCTGGACGGCCGGACCGGCAAGCCGGTGGCCCAGACCGATTGGCCAAGCCGGGATGGCTTCGGCCAGGAGCTGCGCGGGTACAACCTGGCCTCTCGTAATCAATTAGGCATTGCCTATCTGGACGGTCGTCGGCCCAGTCTGATCGTAGCCCGCGGCACCTACGGCCTGATGAAGGCGGTAGCCTACGACTTCCGGGACGGTAAACTCCAGCTCCGCTGGCGATGGGACAACACCGGGCTTCCCCGTTCCTGGCAAGGCCAAGGCGCCCACTGGATGCACTGCGCCGACATCGACGCCGACGGCCGAGATGAAGTGCTGCTGGGTTCCTGTGTGCTGGACGACAACGGTAAACCGCTCTGGACCACCGGCCTAGGACATCCGGATCATTTCTATCTGGGCGATATTGATCCCACCAGGCCGGGTCTGGAAATCTACTACGGGATCGAAACGCGGCAGCGGGAGCGGAACGGCATGTGCCTGGTCGAGGCGGCCACCGGAAAAATCCTCTGGGGCCATGAAGGGCCGACCCGCCACGTCCACAGTTGCGGCATGTGCAGCGACATCGACCCCCGCTGGCCCGGCAGTGAATGCTATAGCGCCGATACGGATGAAAAGAAACAGTTTGCCTGGGCCCGGCTCCGCTCCGCCCAAGGCAAGGTCATTAGCGAAGAGAACCTCGGCGGCTTCGGCGTAAGAACCGTCTATTGGGACGCCGACCCGCAGCGGGAGCTGGTGCTCGGAAGCCGAATCGTCAAATACCCCAACCGGAAAACCCCCCTCGGCCAGATCGAGGGTTCTTTGGTTGCCGTGGCCGACGTACTGGGCGATTGGCGCGAAGAAATCATCACCTCCGTGCCCGGACAGATGCGAATCTATATCACCACCATCCCGGCCAAGGATCGAAGGCTCTGCTTCCTGCTGGACCCGATCTACCGGATCGACGTCGCCCATGCCGCCATGGGCTATTACCAGGTACCGATGCTCAGCTACGACCCGGCCAGCACGCCAGCGCCGTAAACGAGGCAATTTTACCTCCGAGTGGCCCATCCCACGCCCCCAAAAAGGTGGATTACTCTTTTGCTAGGCTCCGCCAACTAGCCTCTACTCCGCTTATCAGAGAAGCCGTGCCGACCAAAGAAATGCTTCTTTTTGTTGGGTTTCCGAAAAACCTCTTTTCACGAATACAATATATGGTATGGTACGGTTCATACCATACCATATATTGCGTTTTCCAAAATTTCCCCTTGATCTCCGTAAACTTTATTCCGTTTATTAAGCAGGAGCATGGCTTGCCATAATAAACGTAACATTTATTATGGAATCGAAAAGTCGCCATGATGAACGCAAACTTTACTAAGGCAACCCGAGCTGGTCATTATCAGCCGCAACCCGCCGGATACCGGGCCTTCATTCCGGCGCGGTTACCGCCGCACCCACCGTTGGATATGGGTGGGCTATTACAGAAACTGCTTTCGCAGGCGAACTACGCCCTGGGCCAGTTGGATGGGGCGATCCTCACGTTGCCGAATCCGGACCTATTCGTCTTCATGTACGTGCGCAAGGAAGCAGTACTTTCTAGCCAAATTGAAGGGACCCAAAGCTCTCTGCAAAACTTATTGGCGGCAGAATCGCAACTTTTCGATCCTGATACACCTGCCGACGTCAAGGAAGTGAGCAACTACGTCCGAGCGATGAACTATGGTCTGCAGCGTCTTGCCTCCTTGCCGGTTTCAGTAAGACTCATTCGAGAGATCCACGCCGAATTGATGAAGGGGGTGCGAGGGGGGGAACTCTCGCCGGGCGAATTACGGACCAGCCAGAACTGGATTGGTCCTGCCGGGTGTACGTTGACCGAGGCAATATTCGTTCCACCTCCACCTCAGGTGATACCGGAGGTGCTGGCGGATCTGGAACGTTTTCTTCATGCCGAGGATGACATACCTGCCCTGGTACGTGTCGGGTTGGCGCATGCCCAGTTTGAGACGATCCATCCCTTCTTGGATGGCAACGGGAGGATCGGACGGTTGCTGATTACCTTTCTGCTGGTAGAGAAAGGACTTCTTTCCCGACCGGTTTTGTATCTATCCCACTATTTCAAGCGATATCGGGCCGAGTATTACGATCGGCTGCAAGCGGTGCGTGATGCAGGCGATTGGGAGGGCTGGCTCGCCTTTTTCTTGCGGGGAGTAGCCCAAGTCAGCCGAGAGGCCGTCCATACAGCAGCCGCTATTCTCCGGATGCGGGAGCAATACCGCGCCAAGATCGTGGAATGTCTGGGCCGGGCTGCCGCTAACGCACATCGCCTTATGGACAAACTCTTCGAGCATCCCATTGTTACCGTCGCCACGGTGCGACAGTGGTTGAATATATCCTCTCCTGCTGCCAACAATCTTGTCCATCGACTCACGGAAATCGGACTGCTCAAAGAGATTACCGGTTTCGCTCGCAACCGACGGTTTCGGTTTGATCCCTATTTACGGTTGTTTGAAGAACCAGAAGAATCCCAGGCATAAGGCGTTCATATACAAATTATTGCGTATTCATCGATCCTCCTCCCACCAAAGCCCCTCCGAGCTGATTGCCACACCGGCGCCGTAAACGAAGCGGCGCCTTGGGATCATGGGGTAGGATAGTGCGCGGACGGGAGGGGTTGCGCGGAAACTCGTTCAAATACCACTTGCCAGGGTTCGGCTCCGGAGGCGGAAACGTGGAGTTTTTCGAACCCAATGACCCGGCCTGATCTGTCTTTCATCAATACGACTTCCTCTCCGGTTTCTTCACACACATGTTCCTGCCGTGGGTCCGCAAACCAGACGGTAAGCGGCTGCCCAAGCGGCTTCAGGTTCCCCGCTCTGGGCGGACGCCGGGTTGATAGACGGCGGGTTCGTCGCGGCCGTCGCCGTTCCAATCGCCGGCGATCGGGATACCCTGGGGCGTGCGAAGTTGTCGATCGGCGGAGGTAAGTTGCCGGTCGCCGTCGCTATCCAGGATCCACAGGCCGTCCCGATACACGGCCAGATCATCCACGCCGTCGCCGTTCCAATCGCCGACGACAACCATATCGCCCGGCTGGCCGAACTGGAAGGTCTGGTCTTCGGAGTCGATCCGGCCGTTGCCGTTGGTATCCAGGGTCCATCGGCCGTCGCGGAATAGTCCTATGGTGGCCACGCCGTCGCCGTTCCAATCGCCGACGACCGGCTGATCTTTGCCGCCGCCGTAGAGGAACACATGATCAATAAGATCGGAGCGGACTTTGCCTCGCATGGTGCGCTGGAGTTGTCGCAGGCCGTCGGTGGCCTCTTCGGGGCTGGGCGGCATATTTTTCGGTTTTTGCCCGGGCTGGTTTTGGGCGTCGGGCAGTCCAGGTTCCACTGCGGCGGCCAAGGGGTCTTTGGGCCATGCCCGGCCCACAATGCCGATGTCCGTTTTGCCGTCGCCGTCCCAATCGCCGGTAATCGGCTGGTCGCCCTCCGCGCCCAACTGGCCCCACAGGTCGGCCTCATCCCACTGGCCGTTGCCGTTGAGGTCCAGATACCACCGGCCGCCGACGTAGAAACCCATCTCCGTTTTGCCGTCGCCGTTCCAATCGCCGACCACCGGCAGGCTGCCCTCTTGGCCGAAGTAGGCTTCTCGGATGTTCCCGGTGGCAGGGTCAACAAAGACCCATCGGCCTTGATTGGTGGGACCGCCAGCGGGGTTCCAACCGGCCGCACTGACCAAGTGGAACGGTGCGGCGGAGGCGTTGGTCAACCCGGTGCCTTCGTGGTTCTGTCGGGGGATGCCGCCGTTAATGACGCTTAAGTGCCAAGCCAAGGTGGGCGCCCCGGCCAGGCCGGCGCCTTCTTCCAGCACGGCCGATCCGGTAACCGCGGTGGTGGGCAGGCTAAATGGCTGTCCGGCCAAGGGCAGAAGGGCGTCGTTGCGGGCCATCGGTGGTCCCGGCGGCAGCATGAACGGCCCCTCGTCGGTCGGTTCCGGCGGAATGACCGGTGGATTCGGCGG
>JAKPGL010000125.1 GCA_029550925.1 Planctomycetota bacterium | reverse complement strand
TTCGCCTCTCCCCTGGCGGGAGAGGCCGGCTGAGCCGAAGGCGAAGCCGGGTGAGGGGGAATCGTTGCCTCTTCTGCAAAGCCGACTGAGGCGATCCCAGAAGGGGGTTCCCTCAGTTGGGCATCGCCTACCGGGGCGGCCACCCAGCGTTCGACCACACTATCGGCCAACAGCTCCTGCGCAATCCGTCGGATATTCCCCGGATCCGTGGGGCCTTGGATCAAGTAGCCCACCGCAGCGGCTATCCGTACTTCCGATAACCCCAGGTCCGCGGCATCGGCTGCAATGCGTCGGCCCACCAGGTCCGGTTGTCCTTCCGCAGGATGAATATCGACTTCCCAAAGCATCGTTATTGCCTCTTGGAACCTGTATTGTAACCCACTCGGTTAGACTGGTCTCACTGCGTTACGTAGCTTAGGCTGTTCAGCCTGAGCCAGCGCCGGCTAACAGCCGGCGTTACGACGTTACGTAGCTTAGGCTGTCCAGCCTGAGCTAGCCCGCCGGCTAACAGCCGGCGTTACGGGGCAGACGACGTTACGGCGGCGCCGTCTGACAGCCGGTGGTACAACGTACCGCCTAACTGCCCAATGCGTCCCGATTTCTTTTGCCCGCTTCGAGTATCCGTTGGATGGCTGTTTCGTCGGCCTGCTGGAGGGCGGTACACAATTCGGACAATTTCTGGAGGAACCCTTCGATGCCCTGGGCCAGATGGGTTCGGTTTTGCATGAAAATCTGGGTCCACAAGCTAGGATCGCCCGCAGCGATCCGCGTCGTGTCCAGCAGTCCAGCGCCAGAAAGCCGAAACAGCCGTTCCGGCATCATCCCCGCCAGCACCGACGCCACGGCGTGGGGCAGATGGCTGGTGATGGCCAGGGCCTGATCGTGCTCTTCCGGCGACATCTGCACAACAACCGCCCCCAGAGCGTTCCAAAACGCCTCCAGGGTGTCAAAATCCTCGGCGCGGGTGTTTTTGGTCGGGGTGAGGATGACAACTCGGCCGTCGAACAGGTCTGCCCGGGCATGGGAAGGGCCTGTCTTTTCGCCGCCGGCCAATGGATGGCCGCCCAAAAATCGGCAGTTCCTCGGCAATCCGGCGTCCAAGGCGGCGACGATCTGGGCCTTCGTGCTGCCTACGTCCGTAATCAGGGCCCCGGGCGGGGCGTTGGCCGACGCCGTGCGCACATCCTCCACAATCCGGCCCACTGGCGTACAGACGATGACCAACTCGGCCTCGGCCACCCCCTTGGCAAGGTCGATGGTGGTGGTGGTAACGGCCCCGGCTTGCCGGGCAATGCGCAGGCTGGATTGCCGACGACCAACGCCCACCACACAGTCGGCCAATCCCCTCTGACGCACCGCCAAGCCGACCGATCCGCCGATCAGTCCTACGCCCACAATGGCAATCGTATTGAAGTGTTTCATGGCCTCCGGCTGCTTTCTGGCAAGAGCTTCGTTTTGAAAGCATTCTATAATAGTTTTCCCAAAAGGACTAGCGGATCAGCCCGGCCAACCGACCGGCTTCACAACAGCGGGCTGAGCAGTTTGGCAAAGTGGACCTTCAGTCCCTGGAGCGAAACGGGCCTCGGCCAATCGTCCGCGCAGGCCGGTCTGGATTGGGAGCAGTAGTATTGCTGCAACCGGTATAGCTCCCCTACCGCCTCCGGACTGTGCAAGAGCAGGTTCAGTTCAAAGTTCAGCTCGAACGAACGGATGTCGTAGTTGGCCGAACCGAACATCGCCAACCGATCGTCGATCGTCAGCGTCTTCGAATGCAAAAGCCCGGGCTGATAGAAATACACTTCGGCCCCGAACCGATGGAGATATTCCAGATAGAACATTCCGGCCGCGTCAACCATCGGGTGATCGGTGCGGCGGGGAACCACCAGCAGGACCCGCACCCCGCCCTGAGCCGCCACGCGCAGGGCCAACAGCATCGCCTCATCCGGCACGAAATAGGGACAGGTAATCACAATCTGCTTCTGGGCCATGAAAAACGTCCGGGCCACCAGGTCTTGGAATTGTTCCGTCGGGAGGTCCGGCCCGGTCGGCACGACCTGGATCATCACGTCGCCGCTTGGCTGTTGCGGCGGAAACAGTCCCGTGCTTTCCGGCAATTGGCCGGTTTCGTGGAACCAGTCTTCCAGGAACACCGTCTGCAATTGCCACACCACCGGGCCGGTCAGCCGGGCCATGATGTCGTGCCACGGGCCGCCCCGGCGATGCCCATAGGTCGGCTCAATGATGTTCTGCGACCCCGTGTACGCCGTCCGACCGTCGATGATGGCCAACTTCCGGTGATTGCGGATATCTAACCGCGCAAACGGCAGTCGCCACAACGTGGCCGGCAACGCCGGATAGACCTCGATCCCTTCGCTTTGCAGCCAGCGGGCCAGCCGGCGGAAAAACTTTCTGGACCCGATGGCGTCGGCCAGCACTCGGCAGATCACCCCCCGTCGGCGGGCGCGCACCAAGGCCTCGCCCACCTGTCGGCCCACCCAATCATCGCCATAGATATAAAACAGCAGATGCACATGGTCCTGGGCCTCGTCGATGTCCGCCGTAAGACGCTCAATGGCGCGATCCGGGTCGATGAAAAACTCCGCCGTATTCCCCCGAACTGCCGAAAATCCCCCAAGCTGTTGGCTCAGCTCCAGGAGCATGGTTTCCGACGCCGACGCCGTTTCGCTGGGCGCTTCGCCAGGCTCAATCTCCGGATATTCACTGCTGGTAAACTCGCCTCGCCGACGTGGCCGAAGGGCCAATCGCCGCCGACCCAACCGAATCTCCCCCAAAAACAGATACAACACCAGCCCAATCCACGGCTCAAAAAAGATAACCGCCAACCAGGCCAGGGCGGTGGCCGGCTTCTCCTTGCGGATGACAATGACCGGCAGCATCACCAGCCGAATCACCCATTCGCTAATCAGCAGCAGCTTGGTCCAAAACAGTAGGTTCATCGGCTTGGGCATCCTGCAAGGGGGGTCCGCCGTCTGTCAGACTGGCCTTGCCTACCGTCTCTCCAGCCGGGGGCGATTTCCTGGAACTTTAAGTCATCCTTATTGTAAACATTACCCCGCATCCTCGAAACCCAACCCCCTTGACTTCTTCCTCTTCTTTCAGCGTTGGCATAGAACTTGCATTCTCTTGTTATTGCCGCACAAGCGGCAGTCCTGTGCTTCACAGCAAGGCCAAAACGTAGTTCCCCGTGGGCGCAGGAATCACCTATCCAAAACCTGCTGGATATCCCATGAAAAGAAAGCTCCTTTTTTCTTCCCCGAAGGTCTTCGAGTTCCCGGCATTCCGACACCAATCGGCTGCCTGGGAACAATACCCCTGCAAAACCGTAGCGCTACGGTCCGCAAAGGTGTGCAAAAATTGCACTCCTCTTCCGGGCAGAGGAAGCAATGGAACGAGGCGAACAAACAGGTTGTCCGCCTCAGATAGGTTCGGTCCCTTTTATAAGGAGGTACAAACGATGTGTCGCAGAAAACTTTGGTGGATGGCGGTGGCGGTAATGGTGGGCTTGCTGGTAGGGTTCTCGTCCGCTCTGGCGGCGGAGCCAACAGACAAGCCGGAACCTCCCGCTGCAACTCCTGCGGATTCCCAGAACCCCTCGGCCCAAGCGGTAGCCGAGCTTCGGGCCAAAATCCATGCCACCATGGCCGAGCTTTGGCAGGAACAGGCCAAGGCGCAACCCGATCAGGCCAAGATCACCCAACTGCAAAAACAGTTGGTGGAACATCGCCTGCAACTGCAAACGGCCGTCCGGCAAACCGGGCAGAATCCGCCCCCAGCAGGCGCTGGGCTTGGACCAGCATGGGCTGGCCCCGGTCTCCGAGGGGCTGGACCGGTCGGCCCCGGCGCAGGGCTAGGCCCTAAGGCCGGCATTGGACCGGGACAAGGATTCGGTCCTGGTCCCCAGGCAGGTTTTGGTCCTGGCTTTGGACGAGGGGCTGGCCGAGGATTTGGCCGAGGCCCTTGTATGGGTTATGGCCCTGGTGCTGGGATGGGGTATGGTAAAGGTCCGGGCGCTGCTATGGGGTGGGGCGGTGGTCCGGGCGGCGGCATGGGCCGAGGGTTTGGCCCCGGCATGGGCGCTGGACGCGGCGGCCCCTGGTTTATCGATCAGAACCAGAACGGTATCTGCGACCGGTGGGAAGCCGCCCGCGCAGGCCGATAGTCCGTATGCCCCGACCGCCTTCGGCCGTTACGTCCGTGCCTTGGAAGTAGCGGCCTTGGCGTCCACAATCCGGCATTTCCCATGTTTCCCCCAACTTGTAGGGGCAACCCCAAAGGTTGCCCCTATTTTTTTCCATCCTCTTGGCCACCGGTTTCGTGGTAAGATGGAAGAAGAGGATAGATGGTCTATCCAGGCAACGCATTTCCCCGCATGGGTCGCTTCATGAGCGGTATTTGGGCCAAACTGATTGGGATGGCTGGGGCGGCGGCAGCCGCCGCTGGAATCGGTTTCTGGCAATACCAGGAATACCAGCACGAAAGCCAATTAGCCCGCACCGTCCTGGAACGCCAGGCCGAGGCGTTGCACCATGCCGTGGTGGGCGGCATCCGGTCGCATCGCCGACTGGGCCGATTCATCGAGCTGCAAATCCAAGGCGCCTTGCAGGAATTGGTCGAAGCCCAAGATGTGCTGGCTGTGGCCATCGCCGCCGACGGCAAACCGATCCTTTCCGCCGGTCCCAAGGAGTATCTGGACCCTCTGCCCACAGAACCGGGCTTTGCATGGCGGCCGGAGGCCCTGGTTTACATCCATCCATTTACCCTTTCCGCCGATGCTGGGTTTCGCGGACCTGGTGCGGGCGGGCCGTGGAAGGACGCCGGCGCGGAGGGCGCCCAAGGGCCTACCAAGCCTGGCGGCCCCTGGTGGGCAGGCGGCGAAAAAGGTGGACATGGTCCCGGCGGGCAAGGTCCCAAATACGGGCGCGGCCGATTCGCCTGGCAGGACCCCCCCACCGCTTCCGAAAACCTTTTGGCCGCCGGCGGTGATTTCCTGGCGGTCCTGGTCCTGGATCGATCGGGTACGGACGCCTATGTGGCCCGGGCGGCTCAGCTTCGGTTCGGGTTGGCTGCTGTCGGAATCGCCTTGGTGCTTTGTACGGCGCTGGCCGGTTGGATGGGCTTCCGCCTGCTCCAGACCCGCACCCGGACGCAACTTTTGGAGATGGAGGCCCGGCATTTACGGGATCTGAGTCAGGCGGCCGCCGGCCTGGCCCATCAAACTCGCCATCCGTTAGGGTTGCTCCGAGGCTGGGCGCAGCGACTGGCCCAGTCCGATTTGCAGTCCGACGAGGCCCGCCAACGGGCGCACGCCCTTATGGAGGAATGCGATCGGCTCACTGCCCGGCTGAACCAATTTCTGGCCTTTGCCCGGCCCAGGGACCCTGAGCCGGAACCGGTTTCCCTCGGCGATTTGATCCGGGAGTTAGAAGTTCTCCTCCAACCGGATTGGGAGAGCAAACAACTTCGCTTCCGGTACCATCCGCCTCCGGACGGCGCCGACATGGTCGAAGCCGACCGGGACATGCTTCGCCAGGCCCTGTTCAACCTGGTGCAAAACGCCATCCAGGCCTCGCCGGAAGGCGGGGAGATTGCCATTCGCCTTACCAAGTGGGATGATGGACGATGTCGGCTTAGTGTGGCCGACCAAGGTCCCGGCGTGCCCGAAGAGGACCAGGCGAAGCTTTTCACTCCTTATTTTACCACCCGTGAAGGCGGGACCGGCTTGGGACTGGCCATTGTCCGTCGGATTGCCGCCGCCCACGGCTGGCAGGTCGGCTATCAGCAGCGCGGCGAGGGCGGCTCGGTCTTCTGGATTGCCGGCCTACGCCGATCCGAATGAAAAGGGTCTTTGTTCCGCGGTTGTCCTGGGCACCTCCTGCGATCTCTCCAACGGCCATGAACGCCCCAGTGAAGATACTTCTGGTAGAAGACGAACCCGCCCAACGCCGACTGCTGGCCGAGTTTCTCCAATCGTTGGGCTACGAGACGGCGGAGGCCGGCTCGGCGGGCCAGGCGATCGAACTTCTCAACTCCTCCGCCGTCGATCTGATCCTCCTGGATGTACGCCTGCCGGATCAGAGCGGCATGGACCTGCTTGGTGCAATTCGGCAGGAGCACCCTCAAACGCCCGTGGTGGTGATGACCGCTTACGCCGACCTTCGCCAGGCCGTCTCTGCGGTCAAACAGGGGGCGACCGATTACCTGGCCAAACCGTTGGATTTGGACGAACTGGCCGCCGTCGTGGCCGACGCCCTGGCCGATCGGACCCCTGCCGCGTCGGCCGGCCAACCCGCTCCCTCCGTCGAGGCGAGCATCGACCGGCTCAAAAAACTCCTGCCGGGACTAGTGTGCGAAAGCCCGGCCATGCGCCGGGTGCTTCAGACCGTGGCGGTGGTCGCCCCGTCGGATGTGCCGGTGCTCATTACCGGGCCGACCGGCAGCGGCAAAGAGATGATCGCCCAGTTGATCCATCGGGCAAGCCCCCGATCGGCCGGGCCAATGGTGGCCGCCAATTGCGCCGGACTACCCGAAACCCTCTTGGAGAGCGAGCTGTTCGGCCATACCAAGGGTGCATTTACCGGGGCGGATCAGGCGCGGGCAGGGCTTTTCCGGGCCGCCCAGGCCGGTACCTTGTTCCTGGACGAAATCGGCGAATTGCCGCTGCACCTGCAACCAAAACTGCTTCGGGCTTTGGAAACCCGGCAGATTACGCCGGTCGGCAGCGACCGGCCGGTGGAGGTGGATATTCGGCTTATTGCGGCCACCAACCGCAATTTGGCCGAGGAAGTGCAGGCCGGCCGGTTTCGTGAAGATTTGTACTATCGGTTGAATGTGATCGAATTGGCCGTGCCGCCCCTGGTCGAACGACCGGAAGACATCCTGCCGCTTGCCCGCCAGTTTGCCCAGGAGTTCGCCGGCGCGACGGTGCGGTTTTCTCCGCAGGCCGCAGAGTGTCTTTTGGCCTACTCCTGGCCGGGCAATGTGCGGCAATTGCGAAACGCTATCCACCGAGCGTGTTTGTTGTGCCGGGGCGATGTGATTTTGCCGGAGCATTTGCCGCCGCCGGCCGCGGCCTTGGCCCACAGCGAGGATCGGACGACAAAGCCGGCAGGTCGGCTCAGCCAATTGGAGCGGGCCGCCATACTAGCCGCCCTGGAAGAATGCGGCGGCAACCGCACCCAAGCCGCCAAAAAGTTGGGCATCAGCCGACGTACACTCCTCTATAAACTCCGCGCCCTCCAGGAGGAACAATCCTCCTCCTGATCCCCCCGGCAGCGGTTCCTCTTTTACCTCTGGAAAAGTTCGAGTAGAATTTCTTCTATCGGCGGCCTTTCCGTCCGTTGCCGCCAAAATACGCCGGGGTTGCTCAGTTCCAAGGAGAAGGAGACGCTGCGATGTGGGTGCGGATGCGGTTTGACATCGGCTGGTCGGACATCGCTTACGGAATTTCAGCTACCGGACGGCCGCTGGACCGCCGGCGGTTGGAATGGGAAATCCGGCACTACTGGACCCAGCCGGAACAAATGTTTCCTTGCCTTTCCGTCCGCACCGGCTTTGACCTGTTCTGGAGCGTGGTCGGACTGCCCGCAGGAAGCGAAGTGCTGATGACGGCCCTGACCATCCCGGACATGCCGCGGATCGTGGCCCATCATGGCTTGACGCCCGTACCGGTAGATGTAGAGCCGGGCACGATGGCCCCTCGGCTGGAGATGCTCGAAAAGGCCCTTTCGCCCAGAACGCGGGCTATGGTAGTGGCCCACCTGTTCGGCGTCATCGTCCCGATGGACCCAATCATCGAGTTTGCCCGCCGGCATGGCCTGCTGGTGCTGGAGGACTGCGCCCAGGGGTTTATCTGCCGAGGCTATGAGGGGCATCCGGAAAGCGATCTGGTGATGTTTAGTTTCGGGCCGATCAAAACGGCCACCGCCCTGGGCGGAGCGGTGATGCGGGTGCGAGACCCCCACGTTTTGCGCCAGATGCAGGAGCGGCACAGTCAGTATCCTCCGCAGCCGCGGCGGGCGTATCTGAAACGGCTGTTGAAATATGCGACGCTGAAGGCGGCCTGTTCCCGACCGATCTGCGATGTGGTGATTGCTACCTGTCGGATGGCCGAGTGGGACCACGATCAAATGATCAGCAACGCCGCCCGCGGTTTCCCCGGCCCCGGCTTTTTCCAGCGGATCCGTCACCAGCCGCCCGACCCGCTGCTGGCTATGCTCGTACGCCGCCTGTGGAATTACGACGAATCACGCCTTCAAGAGCGGATAGATCGGGGGAATTATCTGGTTCGGCTTCTGCCGCCGGATTTAGAGCGGCCTGGAAATCGCGCCCAAACGCACTCCTACTGGGTCTTCCCCATTTTGACCGAAGAGCCGGCCGCGGTGATCGCCGCCTTGGCCCGGGCCGGTTTCGACGCCACCAGCCGAAGCAGCCTCCGCTTGGTGCCCACGCCGGAAAATCGTCCCGAGTTGCACCCGGCGTTAAGCCAGGCCCTTTTGGACCGGGTGGTGTTTTTGCCCTTCGGCCTGGAGATCCCGCCCCGCGCCCTGCGGCGCATGGCCGAGGTATTGGCCGGCCTGAATAACCGCCTGACCCGCCAGCCGCTGGAACAAATGCTCCCGCCCGCCCCCGAGCCGATGCATGTATAGGCATTCCGGTCCCATTTTTAGCCGAATGCAGTACCCTGTCACTGCTGCGCCGTGTCATTCCCGCGCAAGCGGGAATCCAGGGGCCTTCTGTCTCTGTTTCTGTGGGGCCTGAATCACAAAGTACCCGCTTCACGGCAACCTGGATCGGGAACTTTCGCGACAGTGATAATCTGGACAGGCTAAGCTACGTACCACCGTAACGCCGGCTGTTAGCCGGTGCTCTGTAGCGCCGGCTGTTAGCCGGCGATTACTCAGGCTGGACAGCCTAAGTTACGCATTGTTCGAAGGATTTTCTAGGTATGGTTTACCCCTCTTTCTAGGGACGCCCCTCTGCATCATTCCTTTTCAAAAACTCCTCCGGAAAAAATCAATCTAAGTCTTGGTAGCCCAACAGGTTAGCAAAACTTTTCTTTTCTGAAAATTCCCCCTCGTACAATTTTTTGAAAAATTTTTTCTCCACATGCTTGACAGCGCTGGGGG
>JAKPGL010000110.1 GCA_029550925.1 Planctomycetota bacterium | reverse complement strand
TGTTCGGGGCGGGTTGGTTGGTCGGTTTGGCAGCCCTTATTGCCCTAGAACTTTGGGGATAAAATAGACGAAACAATTCAGCCAAGTAATGCCCTGTTTCAAGGAATGCCCTGGGGTGAAGAATTTCTTGGGGTGAAGAATGTCCTGGGGTGAAGAATGCCCTAGGGTGAGGAATGCGCCGTGTTGAAGAATGCCCTAACGTGTGATTCCCGCGGAAGCGGGAATCCAGATTTTATGTCTTTCCCTTGGCCGTCGAGAGGCCGGCCAACCGGTAGGTGGACCGAGGTCTGGATCGTGAGCTTTTGCAGGAATGCCGGGCTATTGCTTCGGGCTGAAATCATACCGAGTTGATACCCCCCTATGGATACACCCACTCCATCGCACTCCGTTCAGACGCCTCTGATCCGGTTGGAAGAGGTTTGTTTTGCCTATGACCCGGGCAGAATGGTGTTGAACCAGTGCCATTTGTCGCTTCGGCCAGGGGAACGGGTTGGCCTAGTGGGGCCGACCGGCGGCGGCAAAACGACGCTCTTGCACCTGATCGTCGGTCTGCTTCGGCCAACGGCTGGCCGGGTAGAAATCTTCGGTAAACCTCGCACCAAGGAGGCTGATTTTCTCGAAGTGCGTCGTCGGGTGGGCCTGCTGTTTCAAGACGCGGACGACCAACTGTTTTTTCCCACGGTGGCCGAGGATGTGGCGTTCGGGCCGCTCAATCTCGGGAAACCCGAAGAGGAAGTCCGCCGCTTGGTCCGAGAGACTTTGGCCGAGCTGGGTCTGGCAGGATATGAAAATAGGATTATCTATCGGCTTTCGGGCGGGGAAAAGCGGTTGGCGGCCCTAGCCGGCGTACTGGCCATGCAGCCCGAAGTGCTCCTTCTGGACGAGCCGTTTGCCGGACTGGACGAAAAGACCGCCCAGCGGGTGCTGGACATCCTGGCGCGTCTGCCGCAAACCATGCTCCTGGTCTCCCATCATCGGGACTGGCTCCGGCAGATCGCCACCCGTACCGTCCGGCTGCAAGACGGCAAGCTCCGGGAAGAGTAACCTTTGCCTTACCGCCGATTAAACAGAGCCCCTTCTTGCGCTGGTCAAAGACAACCTTTTCATGTCATCCCTGCGAAAGCAGGAAACCGGAAACCTCTCCCCAGGCCAGCCTCCGGCTGGCCACCCTCTCCTGCAGAGTATTGGTATCCACACATCCCAGAGGCCCATGCAGGAGGCCGGGCAAACCGCCAAGGCGGCGGAACTCCTTCGCCTCTGTCCGCCCCGCGCGGGAGAAGCTGGCCTGCACAGCAGGCCGGCCTCTCGACGGCCAGGGGAGAGGCGAATGTTCTTCACTCGGCTGAATTGTTACAAAGGTAGAGGTATCTCTTGCGTCGATTTCCCAAAGCGTCCGGCAAGCGGAATGGACCCGATTTTTTGTTTTCCGAAAAAATCGCAAACCAAATGCTTGTTATGGCTCCCGCGGCTATTTAGACTGAAAGTGGGTCAGAAGAAGACGGCAGGCTTCATATGGGAGATGTTTGGGTTCGTATGGGCGGTATGTTTTTCTTTCCTTCTGGGAGGGCTTCTCATGCAGACGCTGCGCAAGTACCGGAAATGCTGGGGGATCAAGGCGGCGGTGGGACTTCTGGCGGCGCAAATTGCTACCTGGGCTTGGGCGGGGGTGATCAACGTCGATTTCCAGCCCGGCGGTGATGGTGGTGGGCAGGCGGCCTCGTACACCGGCCAAGGGGCCTACCCCGATCCCGGAAATAACACCTGGAATATCGTAGCGCCAGCGACCAATCAAGTATTTAGTCCTTCGGGCGGATACTACAACTCTAATGTGGTTGTCAGTTCTCTTGTCGATTCCAGCGGGGCGGCTACCCCAGTGGGACTAACCGTTTACGCCGATCCCAATACCCCTCCCAATAACACGGGAGCGTATGCCACGTACAGTACGGCTCCTGATCTTGCGCAAAATGCCATCAATCTTGCCCGCGATTATATTATCGCTTTCAATAGCACCACCCAACGGATAGAAATTAGCGGTCTGAATCCCAATGCCTGGTATGATCTTTATTTGTACGGTTCTGGGGATGTCCCGATCCGTCGCACCTTGTTCGAAATTACTGGGGCGAACTTAACGAGCCAAAACCTGCGAACCCGGGGCGTCCCCGGCGGCACACACAACCTGCAAAAGGGCAACGACTATGTAGTGGCCAACGCCATCCGGCCTACCCCGGGCGGCATGATCACCGTCCACTACACCACCGCGGGCAATTCAGGAAATGCCGAGGGCGTTTTCAACGGATTTCAACTGGTCCAGCGGACCGATATCTATCAGGTCCTTATTAGTGATCAGTTTGATGAAGGCGGCCCGGCTAGTAACCCAAGCGGCATCGGATCAGGGTTTGAGTACAAAGTGATTAACTCCGGAATCCATAGTTCTTCAGGAGAAGGGCTTCATGGCACCGCCCCGGCGGAAGGAGTTCTCATCTATGATCCCGTGTCAGGCGGTGCCAATTGGGCTTTTGCCGGCCTAAGTAGCAAGGATATCTGGAAGCCCGTCCCCGCAGTAACTGCCCATGTCCGGTGGACGCATCAGCGCGTTTACGTAGATGCCGACCAAAGCGCCAGTTATCCCCAATTTCCAGGCGGCGAGGAGTCGGACTTCCGGATTCAATATGGCCTTGTGTCGGCCAATCGACCGGTTACCGGCAATAACGACCTTTACAACAACACCAGCGGCGGCCTCTATGTAAACCTCTTCTACGAATGGGAAACCAGTGCTACGAATCTGACGCTTACTGGCAATATCCGGGCCACTACAAAAAATAAACCGGCAGGCGATACGGAAGACCTGGCCGGTCTGGTTACCTTGGCCACCTTTAGGTTGGGCGACGTGGCCGGCATTACCGGCGGCGACTTCGGCCAGATATTGGACGTAATGATCGACGCTGACACAAATGGGTGGCGGGTTTCATTTGCCGACCAAAATGGGCCGATCACGCCTACCGTGCTTTCCGGCTCGTTAAGCGGCGGCTGGACCAACCTCCAGAGTGTAATCGACGGCGAAACCATCAGTTTTACGGATGAATTTCTTAACGGCGTCTTTTTGTTTGCCGGAGCACAAGGCCTCGGCGCCGGCCGGGGAAGCATGGTCTTTGATAGTGTCTTCGTTTATATGTCGGTGCCGGAACCAACCACATGGACACTATTTGGCCTAGGCAGCCTGCTTTTGGTCGGGATAGGACGGTGGCGATTCCGGCGGTAAAATGGATGTAAAATGGAGGAAGGATTGGCCGGCTGTTCGGTGAGTCCCCAACCTCCGGCCGCCTACCCTCTTCCCCGACCGTCGAGAGGGTAAGCGGCGAGGCAGGCGTGGCAGGGGCTTCTAGCTGGTGCTTGCAGGGGTGGGCGCATGCTACGGAAACCTGCTCCCCCGTGCACCCCAGCTTGGAGCTGCTCCACCCGGTGTTGCTTCGCGCAGCCGACCTCTCCCACCAGAAGAAAGGCAATTTTGTACTTTTCACAGGAAGTGCCCTTTTTGTCCTTCACCCGGGAAGGATTCTTACCGATCTCCGTTAAGAAGACTTTTCTCATGTCTTGTCTGTTACAGGAGGGTAGCCATGGGGCTAAACAAGAGAATCAGAAGTCGGGCGTTTACGTTGGTGGAGCTGTTGGTGGTCATTACGATCATTGGGATTTTGATTGCGCTATTGTTGCCGGCGGTGCAGGCGGCCCGTGAGGCGGCCCGGCGTGCCCAGTGTGCCAATAACCTCAAACAACTGGGCCTGGCCATGCACAACTTCCATCAGGCCCACGGGAAGTTTCCCACCGGCGGCTGGGGGTATATGTGGGCGCCGCATCCGGATCGGGGATTCGGCAAGGATCAGCCGGGCGGCTGGTTCTATTGCCTGTTGCCCTACATTGAACAAGAGGCCTTATACCGGCTCGGCGAAGGCGTAGGGCGCACCAATGAGACCGATTCCCGACTGCTGGAGGGCAACCGCCAACGGTTGCAGACCCCCGTGGCGGTGATGTACTGTCCATCCCGGCGAAGGGCCATCAATTATCCGGTGGGTGTGAATATCTCGTATGTAAAAAAACCAATTCTCTCCAATGAAATTGCCGTGGGCGCCCGGTGCGATTATGCGGCCAACGGCGGCGAGGTCTGGAGCAGTTTCGGGGCCGGCCCAAGCAACCTGGCCGCCGGGGATAACGGCTCCTATAGTTTTCCTTCACCGGCCAACAGCACCGGCATTGTCTATACCCGAAGCGAATTTTCCATCGACGACATCCCGGACGGCACGTCGAACACGTACATGATCGGCGAAAAGTTTGTCAACACCGATCATGTGATGACCGGCCAGTCCTACGGCGACGACCAAGGCCCGTACGTTTCGGACGAACGAGATGCTGTCCGGTATGCCGCCCTCTCGGGGGGCTACCAGCCGCCGTTGCAAGATCGCCAGGGGCTAGACTACACCTGGAACTTTGGCTCGCCCCATCCGAGCGGATTCCAGGTAGTTCTTTGCGACGGCTCAGTCCGCTCGATTAGCTACTCCATTAGCGAACAGATCCACCGTTGGCTTTGCAACCGGAAAGACCGCCAGGCGATCGACTCCAGCCAGTTCTAAAGCCTCTTCAGAGTCCTCCCCTCCGACGCTAAAGGGCGGCAGAGGAATGTTAACGATTTTCTTGGGCCAGGTCGGCCAGAGTGTGTGGGGAGATTTGGCGTTGGAAGGCCGTGCCGAGTTCATTGTTTCGGCGGCGTCGGCCCCGCATCGGCCAAGGCCCCACATGAGCCAACTCCGGCATCATCTCCACCAGTTGCTCGATGAGCATCTGCGCCAGCCGACGAATGCTCTTTTGCCGACTCCAATGAAAAACGGCGGAGGCCGTCTTCATCAGCCGAACCATCCGCGCCCGTTTGAGCACCGGGGCGGAAAGCGGCTCGTCCAGCTCGCCGAGCAGTTCACTCATGGGGACCCGAAGGGCTTTCTGCCAGGCGTACAGTTGGCTTAAGGAGAGATCGTCGGTTTCCTCCATCGCCCGGACAGCGGCCACGGTGGTATGGAGTCGCCGGGCCACGGTCCGGAGGGAGATGCCCTCGCGTCTGCGGACCTCGGCCAGCCGATGCAGCGGCCTCCGCGTCCCATGGCCCGAAGAACCTCCTCGGACCGCGGCGCCCCCCTCCCTTTGAGCAAGGCTCATGGCTTTCCCCTTTTCATGCAGGGAACATAGACCATCGCCTTCTAAGCCGCCTATTTGGCAAAGGCCGCCGCAGGAACCGCCGCTAAGGACAGCTCCAAGGACCTTTGCTTCATAACGCACCGCACCAACGGGGGGAGAGAAAACCCAGCTTCCGCCCTCACGCCGCCAGAGACGAGATAACCAATAAAACGACGAAAAACAACATTTGGCCCAGATAATCGACGTCGTCTCAGAGCAGCCGAACTTCGCAGATTTCTCCCTCAACGTTTGGCAGTACGGTTAGAAAAAAACAGGTTTTGCTCGACAAATACTCGTTGAGAGAACCTTCTCCGTAAAACCAGCCGACACTCCCTGTCAGGGTGCTTGGCAAGCTGGATATTCTCCGGAGAAGAACCTATCCCCCAACCAAAAAGCCGAAAAGTGCGAATCTCTCGCCTTTCCGAAAAAGAACCCCCTTGCCCTTCCATTAGGATTATACCCACCCCGGCAAGAGGCAACAAGCGGGGCAGGAGAAAATCCTCTGCCTTTTCCAGTCGGCGGCCCACCGCCCCCCCAACGCCCAGCCGAGCACAGCCCGGCCCCTTGCGAAAAAGCAATCCTTCCCGCTGCCTCCCACTGGGCTGGGGGCGCGCCCTCTGAGGCGGCCTTGAAACCGAGAACCCCCTTCTGAGGACCAACAGATCCATTGGTTCCAGAATTTCTATCCCCGCCAATCAAGCCTTCTGCTTAACCTTCTCAAAAACCAAGCGAATCAGCGATTTGGCTTCGGAAAGTTGAGAAGAGTCTTTTATGCGAACTTCTGTATCCCCGATTCCCCAATGGCTTATTGTGGAAACGTCCCGTACAAAAGAAGGAGGATCAGAAATATCAGAATATCTCACTTGGAGCCAAATCTTAAGAATACGACCTAACCCAACACAACAGACATTATGGCCATGATACTGATATCCAATATACAATTTTCTAGGAATTTTTGAAATCATTCCGGGGTCCAATTCCATGCAGAACTGATCCAATTGGTGGTAGAGGGCCACAATTTCCGGAGGTTTACCTTTCAGATGGAATTGTTCGTCGTAGATTCTTGCACCCTTTTTGTCGGGTCGATCGGTTCTTCGGGATTGCCAGGCTTTTCGGGCACCCTCGGAGCGATCCGGCTTAGCAGAAGAAGCCTTTGGCGAGACCGACGGGAGGCTTTCAACGCCTGCAAGCCAAGACTCGTGCTGCATGATCCGGGCCAAACTTTCTTTAATCTGAGGAAACTTTAAAGTTCCGTCTCCGACGGCCTGCTTCAGCAGAAATAGAAGCTTTTTCGGCGGATTGGCCAGGAGGGTTTGGAGGGCTTTGCGGACCTTGCTATCGGTAAACTTTTGTTCTCCAATCGCATCCAAAGTATTTTCAGCCATTTCTTCCCGTGAAAAGAGCCACATCCGCCGGGCAATCTCTTCGACCGTTTGCCCCTCGGGCGATTGCGGGTCAATGTCCACCTCGAAAAGGAGTTTATCTTCGGCGGGGCATTTCTCCATGCTTTTATACACCCGCCACAAGGCCCCATTGGTCAAGATACACCACTCGATCCCCGCATTGGCGGCATAGCCGACCACCTGGGTAATCGCTTTGACATCTTCCAGAGGGTCGTCCAGGGGCTTCGCTTCCACCAGAAGGACCGGCTGGGCATTGAGTAAAAGAGCATAATCTACTAGTTTGCCGCCCCACGTGGAATACTCCAATTGTACTTCCTCCGGATCGGCCACATCCCAACCCAACGCCTCTAAAAGGGGATTGATCAGGATGGTTCGAGTGGGAAATTCTTTCAGGTCTGTTCCCCGCAGTTTCGGCAACTTTTGCCGAAGCATCTGGATCGTTTCGATCAGTTTCTGCATGAAGGGATTCCTTACGGGGGTGAACGCCTAGAGAAAATGAGATTGGCCTAGCTTATCACTAGATACAGAGTATCTTCTGGCCCCTTGGGTGACAAGTGGGGACTCCCAACCGACCTACCCAACTGCTGAATTTTCTGTATTTCTCCGACGGAAGACCTGCTGCCCTCTGGCCGAGCTAACCCAAATCGGCGTCTCCTTCGCTGGCAACGGAGCATTACATAGTAGAGGCTGAAGGTAGAGGATTTTCCCAAGTGCTTTCCTTGCAGCCGGCCTGGAGGTTTACGGCGCGGGCCAAAACAAACAGCAGGCCGGCGAGTCGATTCAGATAGGCTTGCACCAGAGGCGAGACAGCCCCGGGCGGGGACTGCCGGACCAGGCTGGTAAGCCGCCGTTCTGCCCGTCGGCAAACGGCCCGGGCTACGTGCAACTGGCAGGCCGCCGGCGTGCCTGCCGGGAGGATGAAGTTTTGCACCGGCGGCAATCCGGCCTCCCACTGGGCGATCTGGCCTTCCAGGGCCAGAAGGTGCTCTGCGGTGATGGACGGCGGTTTGGGCGTGGCGGCCGAAACGGCCAATTCGGCCCCGATCTGAAACAATTCCTCCTGAAGCCGTCCCGCCAATCTGTCCATTGTCGCCGGAAGCCCCAGACTCCGGGCCAGCCCCAGATGGGCCGTCAGTTCGTCTAAGGTTCCCAAGACTTCCAGCACAGGCGAATCCTTCCACACTCGGACGTCTCCACCGAGTTGGGTTTGTCCAGCGTCTCCGGGCCGGGGAGAGAGAGGAAGCATCGTAGTTCCTTTGTATCCGAGGAGTTTTCCGGATGTTGCGCCGCCGCTTTTTTCTCCCCATTATGATAGGCGTCCTGGGTGGAATGGAAAAGAAGATTCTGCTTCCTGGCGTAGGCAGTTCTCTCAACAGCGGCGAATTTATGGGGGCTTTTGTACCCCAAAAGTGTTATCGGGTGCTTTCCCCGGCTTAGCCCCTTTCTGAACCCGGATATTTCCCATGATCCCTCTATTCCTTATATCTTGTGAACTCTGAAGAAGAAAAAAGGAGCAGATAGGAAAGATTTTTCAGAAAAAGCAGCCCCCCACGCAGGAGGATAACCTATACTCGGTTAAGAAGCTCTATGTGGCCCCTGGGGCAGGGGGGATGGTTGAATTCTCCCTATGGACTTTTTGAAGCCCCTTCCTTCACGATGCACAAAGGACTGGAAACAACTTTTCAGTATTTAACCCGCACGGACAATCCCGCGGCGGTGGAACTGTTGGAGGCGGCCTTGGATTGTCCTTACGGGCCGGTGCGTGAACTGGCTTTAACCGCGCTTTTGGCCAGGCCGAACCGAGCGATCCATCGGCGGCTTTTTGGCCGATTGGCGGAGTTCGACTCGGCCTGCAAGGCGATTTTCGCCAAGCGACCGGATCGGTTGACGACGGTGGTTGGGGAAATTTTTGCCCAAGTCCGTCCCAAATCTACAAAGCATCACGGCCGCACGACCGGACAGAAGAAGCAAAGAGAGGCTTGCGGCGAGGAATCGCCAGCCAACCGGCCTCCCGTGGATGGAAAACTCCAAAAGGATTTCGTGCGAGCCTGCGAGGCGGTCCGGGAGTTTCGTCTTTATGACGCTCTTCCCAGCCTGGTAGAGGCGGCGCAAAATGCGCATCCTTCTTTGACGGCTTTGGCGGCTGGCACGGTTCTGGAAATAATGAAGGCTTTTTATGCGGAACTTTCTGCTGCGAAGAAATGCTCGAAGGACTTGAAAACCTTACGGACTCGGTTGACGGAAGTGTTGCAGTCGGCGGCCTGCGCCTACAAACGACACGGTCGGAAAGAACTTTTAGAGGCCTTCCTAATGGTGGCCAAGCCACAGGATGTGGTGCTTCGGCGGATTCTGCACGATCGGAAAGAGTCGGCGCATGAGCCGCTGGTCCGCATGTTAACTGAAAGCGATGAAGGCGGGGTGATCCGGCTGTTGCTGGCCTTTTTAGAAGACCCTCAGACGCCGCAGGCGGCCCTGGAGGTGATTGGCCGACGTACGGATGTCCGTTTCGTCCAGATTTGGGCCGAACATGCAGGGTATCCGCCGCCGGAAGTCTGGAAGGAAACCCTGGGCCGAATCCGCTACCTCGCCTGGGCCGAGGCGGGCCATCCCCTCTGGGCCCAATTGGACGGGCCATCGCAGGCCGGGTGTATTGGGCTCCTGTTGGGCTGCAAAATCGAGCGATCTCGGGTCTTCCAAATCTTGGAGTTTTTGCTCCAAGAGGGCAAACCGGAAGGCCGACGTGCGGCGGTCGCGGCCTTAGAGCATTTTCCTGGTGCGAAAGCGGACGCCTTGGTGGTTCGGACCCTCGACGATCGAGACCCCTATGTTCAAGCCGAGGCCATTCGGCAAGTGCGCCGCCGAAATGTCCCGGACGCCCTTTCGCGGTTGATCCGTTTGGTGGAGACGGATCAGGCGCCTGTGCGAGAGGCCCTGCAAGAGGCGTTGCCGGAATTTTCCTGTAAAAAGTTTTTACGCACTTTTGAACATCTGCCCGATGAATTTCGGCAGACGGCCGGGTACCTGGTGCGAAAAATCGACTTCGACGCCCCGGCGATTTTACTAGCCGAAATACAAAGCCTTTCGCCGGTACGGCGTCGGCGTGCGGTGGAGGCGGCCAGCGCCATGGGCGCTGTGGGGGAACTGGAAACCGCCATCACACCGCTCTTACAGGATGAAGACCACCGGGTGCGTATTGCCGCCGCCAAAGCGCTTGCCGACAGCCGATCGCAGCCCACCTGGGAGGCCCTTCGCGACGCCCTCTTCGACCGCAGTCTGGTCGTCCGCGAAGAAGCCGAAAAAAGCCTGCAAAAAATCACCGCCTCTCTGGCCGGGCAACTGGAGATGGCTCTAGCCGCCTCCGAAACTCCATCGCAGTTCTCAGAATCGCTCTGTGACGAATCGTGCTAGGAGAACGGAAACATGATGGGAATTCTTTTCGCCGTCGCCGCACTCGGCGTCCTAACCTTCGCCCTAAGCCTGGTTCGTCATACCCGATGGTACCAACATCGCCAATTGTTTTGGCAATTGTGTCGGCAGCACCAATTGGATCGGTCTTCTCGTCGGCTTTTACTACAATTAAGCCGACAACTTCGGCTTCCTTTCCCGGCATGGGTGTTTGTAGATCCACGGTGTTTGGCCGCCGCTCAGCAAATGCCCACCATCCCGCCCGCCCAACTCCTCCAGGTCCAAGCCAAACTATTCGGCGAGACGCCGGAACAAGCCGCTCCACCGGCCTCGCAAGAAAACCCTCAAAATCCTAACGCTTCCGCCGGTTGAACCCTATCGGCTCTCAACGGCTAGGCAGAGATACGATACGGGAACCCCGTCTGTCAGACTGGTTGGATTGCCCGTTGACCAACCTGCTTACCGTCTAATAGACGACGCTCGTCCCAAGCCCGACAGTTTCCCATGACGGCGGCATCGTCGCCTCTTTGCGACGACCTCTGGACGCCCGATGCTACCAACGGAAACTCATCGTCGGCTGGAGCGATTCGACGAATCGGGCCAGAAGATTGGCCGCATGATCCAGGTCGCCCAGTGAGACCATTTCCACCGGCGTGTGCATATAGCGGTTGGGGATGCTGACCAGCCCGGTGGCGACGCCGGCGCGGGAGATTTGCATTACAGCGGCGTCCGTGCCGGGCGGCCTGCCTGATGCGCCCATCTGTACAGGAATCTGATACGCCTGGGCCGTTTCCACCAGCAGCCGAACCACCTTCGGATGGAAGTTCGGCCCTCGATAGACGACCGGCCCTTTGCCCAGGCGGATGTCGCCTTCTTCTTTCTTTTCTACGGTGGGGCAATCGGTGGCATGGGTAACATCGACGGCCACGCCCACATGCGGCTCAATACCGAAGGTGCTGGTTACCGCCCCACGTAGGCCCACCTCCTCCTGGACCGTAGAAACGGCATAGAGGGCGACTTGCAGCTTTTTCCGGTCCGCCCGGCGCAGGGCTTCCATGACGACCCAGGCCCCGCATTTGTCGTCCATCGCCGGGCCAACCGCCCGCTCGTTCCGAAGCGTCTGAAACCCTAACGGCACGGTAACCGGATCGCCGATCTGGACCACCTGGGCCGCCTCCTCCTTGCTGGCCGCACCAATATCCACCCAAAGCTCTTTCAGCTTCGGCACTTTTTTCCGCTCTTCTTCGTCCAGCAAATGGATCGGTTTTCGGCCGATCACGCCCGGCGTCGGCCCCGATTCGGTCCATACGATAACCCGCTGCCCCAGCAGGATCGGCGGGTCCCAGCCCCCGATCGAAATCACATATAAATACCCATCGTCGTCGATATGCTGCACGCTCAGGGCGATCTGGTCGCAATGGCCGGCCAACATGACCCGCATCGACGCCTCGGGATTTTTCACCGCAATGCAATTGCCATGCACATCCGTCCGCACCTGATCGGCGTAGGGACTGATATATTCTCGCACGACCTGCTGGATCGGTCCTTCGTAGCCGGAAGGACTCGGCGTTTCGATCAACTTCTGCAAAAAGTTCAATGCTCCTGCTTCCATTGCTGCACCTCGCTTTTGTTAGAAAGAACGCATGTTGTAGAGAACGTCGTCTGTCAGACGGTATGTCTCCTTTCGACGGATTCCGCCGCTCTGCGCCGCAGACAGGCAGACGGCACCGCCAAACCGTCCGGCAGACAGCACTGTAAGATACCGTCTGAACGACGACGGTACAAAACCGTCTGACCAATGGCGATCCACGGAGTTATGTCGGCACGTCTTCTGGGTCGCTTTTCATCGGGCCGATTCAGAAGGCGGTTCTTCCTTGGCCAATCGGCTGATCTGCTTAAACTCCGGCGTCCCGGCCTCCCGACACCACTCGAACAGGGCCGCCTCGGTTGTCGTCAGCACCGCCCCGGCCGAGTGCATCCGCTCCAAGGCGGTCCGATAGTCCAGCTCATACCGAGACCCCACCGCATCGACCGCCACATAGACCTGCCAGCCGTCGGCCAGCAAATCCAGCACCGTCTGCTGGACGCACACATGAGTTTCGATCCCCGTAACTAAAATCTTATGGATATTCCGCGCCCGCAACCCTTCAAAAATCTCTTCGCACACGGCGGCGCTGAAGGACAATTTCGAAGGCATCGGCCCCAATCGCTCGGCCAATTCCGGCGCGGTCGGTCCCAGCCCCTTGGGATATTGTTCCGTACCCGACGCAGGCACGCCCAACAGCTTGGCCCCGTCCAGCAACCGACGGATGTTCCAGACCACCGTCGCCCGATTCCCAATCCATGGCAGGAGCTTCTCCTGCACATCCACGACCAACAGCGCCGTGTCTTCCCGATTCATCAATTCCGGCGACCGGATCATCGGCAACCACTCCTTTTGGCGATATGATCCGGCCAAGATACTCCATCGGCGTCCAAAAGAAAAGACACCCTCCCCGCAGCAGCGGACGCTCTCCTTATCCCAAGGCGGTTCCGTACCGTACAGGCTGGTCTTGTCGCTCCCTGAAGACGCTCCCATAAAAAACGGCGACCCGAACCTACCCGGTCCGGGACGCCGCTTGAAAGAACAGTTCGATATTTCCCTAGCAGGAGTTACCCTAGCGTAAAAAACAGCCGAGGACGAGTTACCGCACGGCCAGGCGGATCAACTGAGCTTCCACGAACAGTTGATCCCGTCGGCTCAGACGGTCGAAAGCCACCCGATAATAATTGCCATCTACCGACCGAATTCGTACTTTGCCATCCATGTACCCGACAAACTTTCCCAGCATTTCATACTGGCCGGTTGCATCCCTCCAAAGGCGAAGGGTTTGGGCTGGTTTTTCCGCCGGCTTCTCGGCGGGTTTCTCAGCGGGTTTTTCTGCCGGTTTCTCTGCTGGCTTTTCGGCAGGCTTCTCTACCGGCTTTTCGGCTGGCTTCTCCGCTGGTTTCTCAGCGGGCTTTTCGGCCGGTTTCTCTGCTGGCTTTTCAGCAGGCTTTTCCGCTGGCTTCTCAGCGGGTTTTTCCGCGGGCTTTTCGGCCGGTTTTTCAGGAGCAGCAGGCAGCCCCGGCAGAGTAACCTTTGGCTTTTCAGCGGGTTTTTCCTCCGGCTTCGGCGCTGGCGGAGCAGGCGGTGCCGGAGGTTTCGGCTTCTCTTCTACCTTCGGCGCGGGTTTTTCCTCCGGCTTCGGCGCTGGCGGAGCAGGCGGCGCCGGAGGCTTCGGCTTTTCTTCTACCTTCGGCGCGGGTTTTTCCTCCGGCTTCGGCGCTGGCGGAGCAGGCGGCGCCGGAGGTTTCGGCTTCTCTTCTACCTTCGGCGCAGGGGGAGCGGGCGGGGCAGGCTCGGCCGGCTTAGGCGGAGGAGCAATATCACCCGGAGAACCTGGAACCGGCTTTTTGGCTTCCGGCGCAGGTGGGGCCGGAGGTTGGGCCGGTTCGCATACTGTCGGCTGACACGGTTGACATACCCTAGGCACACAGAGGCATCGCCCGATCAGGCGACACCCACGTGCCCGAACTACTGGCTGACAACAACGTCGAAGAGCCGCTCGGCTACAGACGTTGTCGCAGCATTTGCCTGCCCAGGCCAGATCGGCATAGACCAGACCAGCCAGCAGACCCAACACCATGAGACCTAGACGTTTCATCTGTTCCCTCCTTTTTCAGAAAAGCAGTGGGGGCAGAACCTTTTCTATTAACTAATTAGCCTAATTTCTCTAGTTGCGTTTGACAAGCATATATTGACTAATTTTTCTAAAAATAAAGGTTTTCCGGAGCCAACTTAGCCATTTTGAGGGATAAAGTACCCACTATAAAATGGTATTTACGCATCCCCGTAACATTTTAGCCGAATGCAAAGGAGGCTTATTTTAGGGTGAAATTCCTTAGGAATTGTCATTCCCGCGCAAGCTTTCAATCCAGGGTCCTATGAGGCGGCTGCTTTGTTATTCCTCCCAAGCAGAGACTAGAAGAAGCCTAGATTGGGCGATTGCGCGGCAGTGACAAGGTACTGCATTCGGCTAAATTGTTACGCATCCCCAAAGATGCCCCCTATCCGCTCCGGTGTTGCCGATACCACCGGATCAGTTGAGTGGTGGAGCTATCGTGCTTCCAGGGAGGTTCCTGAGGGGCTTGCAATTCGGGGAGGATTCGATTGGCCAGTTGTTTGCCCAGCTCCACTCCCCATTGATCGAAGCTATTGATTTGCCAGATCACCCCCTGGACAAAGATTTTGTGTTCATACAGGGCAATCAGGCTGCCGAGGCTGTAGGGGGTGAGTCGCTGGGCCACCAGGGTGTTTGACGGCCGATTGCCTGGAAACGTTCGATGCGGAATGAGCCGATCTTCCACTGCTTCCGCCCGAACTTCCTCAGCGGTTTTTCCGAAGGCCAGGGCTTCGGTCTGGGCCAGCAGGTTGGCGATCAGCCGATCGTGATGGCCGGCAAATAAACGGGTGTAATCCTCTCGAAAAGCGGACCATGCAGGTTGGACAAAGCCGATGAAATCGCACGGGACCAGATGGGTCCCCTGATGCAGGAGTTGAAAGAAGGCGTGTTGGGCGTTGGTGCCGACATCGCCCCAGAGGATAGGGCCGGTGGGCCAGGCAACCGGCGTTCCTTCTTGAGTGGTTCCTTTGCCGTTGGACTCCATGTCGAGTTGTTGCAGGTACGCCACGAACCGAGCCAGCAACTGGTCGTAGGGGATGACCGCATACGTCGGAGCACCGAAGAAGTTGTGATACCACACGCCTAGCAGGGCCAGGAGGACGGGCATATTTTGTTCCAACGGGGCGGTGTAAAAATGGCGATCCATCGCATGGTAGCCTTCGAGCATTTGGAAGAAGTGTTCCGGCCCGATAGCGACCATCAGCGCTAACCCGACCGCCGACGGCAGGCTGTACCGTCCCCCCACCCAGTCCCAAAACTCAAACATATTCTGGGCGGCGTCGATGCCGAACTGGGCCACTCGGTCTGCCTGGGTGGAGACGGCGACAAAATGCCGGGCCGTCATCTGCCGGGCCTGGGCGGACTGCGGCGCCTCGGCCAATTCCGCGCCGCCTAATCCGCTCAAGAGCCAACGGCGGGCGCTTGCGGCGTTGGTCATCGTCTCTAGGGTGGTGAAGGTCTTACTGACGACGATGAACAGCGTTTCGGCCGGGTCGAGGTCGGCTAGGGCGCCGGCCAGATGGGCGCCGTCGATATTGGAGACAAAGCGGACCCGGAGATTGGGCTGGGCATAGGGTTTAAGGGCTTCGTAGGCCATGGCGGGGCCAAGGTCGGAGCCGCCAATTCCCAGATTCACCACGTTTCGGATAGGCCGACCTTTAGCGCCCATCCATTGGCCAGACCGCACTTTTTCCGAAAAGTCGGCCATTCGGTCCAGGACGCGGCGGACCTGGGGCATGACATCTTGGCCGTCCACGTAGATAGGCTGCGAAGAGCGGTTTCGTAGAGCGATGTGGAGGACGGAGCGGTTTTCCGTACGGTTAATTTTCTCACCGGAAAACATGCGTCTCCTTGCTTCCTCCACCCCACACGCCTTGGCCAGTTTCACCAGAAGGTCCATCGTCTGGCGGTCGATCCGGTTTTTGGAATAGTCCAAAAACCACCCGCAGGCATCCAACCGAAACCGTTCGGCCCGGCCCGGGTCCTGCTGAAATAAATCCCGCAGATGCAGCGGCGCAATCTGTTGATAATGAGCCTGAAGCGATTGCCATTCGGGCAAATCCACCAGATGATTCATTGCTCAGGAATCCTCCACGATCTGCTGAACATAGGGGGAAGCGAAACGATGCAAATGGCTTCCCTTCGTTTGGGTTAGGCTGCTTTTTTCTTTTCGTCTTTCTTTTTTTCTTGTTTTGCCGGCGGGCGGATCGGTTCTCGGGAGATTTCGCCGGGTTGGTCCCGGAGGTATTTATCCAGGAAAGCATGAACCCGCTTAAAGATTTCCGGCCCGCCGAAGCCATGCCCAGCGTCTTCCACCACGACCAGGTAGGACTCGGCGCCTGCTTTTTTCATGGCTTCGTCCAGGAGGGTGGCTTGGCGGAACGGGACGATGGGGTCCTTGGTTCCGTGCATGGTCAAGACGGGGGGATCGTCTTTGGAGACATAGGTGATCGGGGAGGCGGCTTTGAGCACATCCTGTTTTTCTTCCACCGAGCCGCCCACCAATTTGTTTAAAACGTCTTTCACCATTGGGGGTAGGCTAGGGTCTTTCCAAGCGTCGAGAAGCTCGGTAGGCCCGAACCAATTGACCACACAGGCCACCCGGCTCGATTGGCCCGGCGAGCCGCTTTGGCCTTCCAATTCCGCCTGGTCGCTCGTGAAGCCCACCATCAGGGCCAGGTGTGCGCCGGCCGATGCGCCCCAGACGCCGATTTTATCAGGATTCAGGTGGTATTTTTGGGCGTTGGCCCGGAGCCAACGGATGGCCGCCTTGCAATCGTGAATCTGGGCCGGCCAGGGGGCTTCGCCCGTAAGCCGATAGCCGACCGAAACACAAAAATACCCCTTCTCCGCCAGCGGAACTAAAAAGGGCAGACCGTGTTGTTTATTTCCCCCTGCCCAACCGCCGCCGTGAATAAAGACCACTACCGGCATCGGGTCTTTCGGCTCCGGTTTGGGGCGCACGATGTCCAGGACCAACTTCCGATCGCCCACCGCCCCGTAGGCCACATCCCGCTCGATAGTAATGTTGGGGTTGAGCTGGGCGAAACAGCCTTCCGATAACCACCCCGTCAGCCAAAGCCCGACCCACACCACCCCGGAAAACGCATACGGCGCCATCTTTCCGGGAAGTTTCGGTTTTAAAATCGCTCGTTTCATGGTTCTGTCTCCTTTTGCCCCGAAGGATTGGAAGGACTGCAAGTTTTCCGTCAGCGGCCAGCCAAGGAGAAGCGATCCGTCGTGGCGAGGGAGGTCGTTCCTTCAGCGCTCGACGAACAAAGGATTTTCCGATCAAGCAAACCTTTCGGCGTCCCCCAACCGAGGATTATGACGGAAAGCAGACCGGGCGTCCAGTATGGGGGGATCGACGGCAACGGCCCGTCCGAAGAGGGACCACTTTTCCAGGGCCGGGACGCCTTCTGCCGAACCAGTTAGAAAGGCGGCAACATTTTAACCGAACGGGCCAAAACGGAAAAATTCTTCCTACGGCTAAAATGTTCCCAAAAGGCCAAATCACAACCACAGGTGCAAGCGTCCGTCCAGCATGTCCGGTACAGCCTTTTCTATACATCGGCGGATTTGATTTTCGTGGTACCGGGTGCTGAAATGGCTGGCGATGATCAACTCGTTGCGAAACCGCTGCCGACGTTCCAAAAGGTCGTCCAAGTGCATATGGCCGAACTTGTGGATTTTGTCTTTCCGATGCCGAGGGGCCACGAAGGTAACTTCGAGGATCAACACTTCGGCATCGAACATGGCTGGGTTGGCGTCCAGACCTTCCGGCGAGCTATCGCCCAGATAGGCAACGCGAGGGAAACGGATTTCGGTAGTAACTTCGGCGCCCGAGAGGCGAAGGTCTCGGATTTGATCGCCCGACAGGCCGAAGTATTCCGGTTTGAGCTTCCGGCGACGTTCCCAGACCACAAAGCCCAACGAAGGGACCGTATGGTGGGTGGCGCCTACGGTAACGACTAATTCGCGGGAAAGCTCGATTTCCTGGCCTGGTTGGAGCGGTCGCAGCGTGCAGGGCAATCGCCCCCGATCCAGCCGACTGTAGAGCCGAAGCAGCCGTTCGATCAGCGGCACGGCGTATTCGGGCAGATACACGGTGGGCGGCTCCATTTTCATCATTCGCCGGCGGGAGATATACACCGGCAAGGCGGCCACGTGGTCCAAATGGGTATGGGACAAAAACCAGGTTGGCGTGCCCATAAAGGCCCACGGTTGGGCGCCGAAATCAAACCCCAGTTTCAGCTCCGGAATCCGCCAGTAGGTCTGCACCGCAGCCCGGGAATAGCCCTCGATCGTCAGCCCCTTATGGACCAAACTTCGTACCGCAACGTTTTCGATCATCGGGAGGTTTCGTCAATTTCCACTTGAGGTAAAGCCACCGACACACAAGCCTCCGGAACAGGCAGGAGCCAAATCTCCCCAAAAAGCTGATTCTGCTCCAAGAGCACCTGCTTGTGCCGAACCAATTCTAAGACCGCCAAAAAAATACCAATCAGCGTGGATTTGTGCATGCCCGGCTCAAACAGGTCGTTGAACGCCAAATGCCCTCGAACGGATAACCGCTCCACGATCCGCGCCATATACACCTGAATCGGCGTCTCGTCGTAAATAATGCTCGAAGGCTGATTGGCCTCGCTTTCTCGCAAAATCCGCCCAAAGGCGCTGACCAAATCCCACAATTCCACTTCATGGATCGGCTGTTCGGCCGGGTCCTTTTCCTGCGGGTCCCAATCCCGGCTCAGCCGAGGAAATCGCTGCTGCCATTGCCGAGCGCGTTCTTCCAGCACACTGGCGGCGTCTCGATACTTTTTGTATTCCAACAGTCGTTGCACCAGTTCCCGTCGGGCGTCTTCTCCTTCTTGCTCCATTTCTTCCGGATGAGGTAGAATCTGCTGGGACTTGATTTCTATCAGCAAGGCGGCCGTCGCCACAAACTCCCCCACCGCATCCATATCGATCTGCTCTAAAACGGAAAGATACTCCAAAAACTGGTCGGTAATCTGGGCCAGCGAGACCTCCGTAATGTCCAATTCATGACGCCGAACCAAAAACAGCAAAAGGTCCAACGGCCCCTGAAATACACTTAAATCCACCCGGAAGTCCATGATATTGACTCCTTCGGACGGCCCGGCAAAATCGTCTCCTTCGCTCGAAAATCAAAAGGACGCTTATCCAGGGTCCTTTTTTTAAGGTCGTCTGCAATCCCCCTGGGAGGGGATGCTCTTCTTTTTGTGCATTTTCACGGAACGTTACCCATTCCCCCCTTGTCCCCCCAAAAAATGGGGGAAACAGTTTCTCCAGCAAAAGAACCGACCTGAGGCATCGGGCAACGAAGGTGCTCATTGTACTTTGCCAAGGTTCCGGAGACCAGAGGGAACAGAAGACAATACTTATAGGGGGCTAATAATACATATAAAGTCTTATTTTTCAGAAAGTCGCCGCTGAAGGCTCTTGACCCGAAAAGGGGTTTTCCCCCAAAATTCGCCAAGATGCCTTTTGTGGCTGATTCAACTGTCTGTTGTCTATTCGGTGAGTCGGGAGGAGGAGCCCTCTTTCTCAACCCGGAGGGAAAACGCCGGTTTTAGTCTTGCCTGGGAGTTTTCTAAGTGGCAAACGAACAGATTTGGGCGCCGTGGCGATTGGCCTACATCCGAGGAGAAAACAATCAACAGCCATCTCCGCCAAAGGGCAATTTTCTCCCGGGGGCCGATCCCGAGTGTTTTCTTTGTCAGGCCGTCGCCGATCCAGAAGAACCACTCCGGTATGTCATTGGGCAAACCGCCCACTCCATCTGTGTCCTGAATCGGTACCCTTACACCAACGGCCATTTATTGGCCGCCCCCCGTCGGCATTGCGAACGCCTAGAGCTTCTCAGCACCGACGAACAGCTCGATCTGCTCCAATTACTGCTCCGAATGATCCAACGCTTGGAAAAGACCCTTCAGCCGCACGGGTTTAATGTGGGCTTTAATTTGGGTCGGGCGGCTGGGGCTGGTTTGCCGGGCCATCTGCATTGGCATATCGTTCCCCGCTGGCAGGGGGATACCAACTTCATGCCCATCTTAGCCTCGGTCAATGTAATCCCCCAATCGTTAGAAGCCCTCCGGGAGTTACTGGTTCGGCAAGAAAGTTGACCAGAGGCAACGGGCCGTAGGGGCTGGCCCACCTCCAGGCCAAACAATCCCAATCGCCGCCGATCCACGCCACTGCCAAGGGCATCCCTATCCCCCAGAAAAAGTTCCCGGCCGGGGAGTCACCGGGAAGGATCGGATTGCAAAGCAGCAAGCCGGGCCAGGGTCTGCTGTTTTAGCTCGCCGCTAGCCCGCCCGGCGGCCATTCGATAATAGATGATGGCCAATTTCGGTTTTCCCTCTTGTTCGGCCTGTTGGCCCCGCTGGAACCATTCCAGGGCCTCCTGGTTGGCTTGTTGGGCTTCCGCCTGGTGGAGGGCCCGGGCTTCGGCCACGCTCGGCGCTACTTGACCGGCTGAGCTTTGTCGGGCCTCGGCCAACCGAGTCACACTGGGGTCCCCCACAGGCGAACCGGCATCTCCCACAGGTAATGCCGGACGGCTAGAACCAACCTGGGCGGTATTGGCATTCTCCGGGGAGCCGATCGACCCGCCCTCGGCCAAAAAACGCGCCGCTTTCGAGGACCCCGGCGTCGGAATCCAAGCAAGAGGCATCTGAGGCCCAGGCATCTGAGGCCCAGCTACCCGGATGCCTGGCACAGCCCCCACCCAAGGCGAAAGCCCGCCTGTTCCCACCACCGGAATCAAACCAATCACAAACGGGCTGAGCGAGACGTCGGCCACATAGCCGGTCGCTCCGTTCATTACGGTTACCGAGGGACCTCCAGAGGTCAAGGTGCGGGTATTACCTTGGCCGGCGGCAAATTGCCATTGGCCATTCCAGCCGGGGCCGCCGAATCCAAAACCTCCCTGAATCCCCGCGCCGGGTTGGAAGCCGCCGATGGTGGGCCTGGCTAAATCCGCACCGCCGAACTGCGCAAACCAATTCCGACCCTGCAAGGCCCACTGGGTACCGATGTGCTCAAAGAAACCCTCTCGCACCGTAGAAAAGGGGGTGCCAATGGTCATCTGTTGCCCCAGGGCTGCTCCAGCCCAAAACCACATCATCCATCCGCCCCCGCCCACCGCCCAACCTGCCAGACCTCTCCAACGCCTCATGGGCAATCCTCCCTGAAACAGAAGAAACAGACGCCCACAAAAAATCGCAGCCTTCGGCGCCCGCCGCGAATCGCCGCCTTGCCTTCCTTTTAATTTTATCCTCTGCGCCCTCTGCGGTGAGATACCTTACCGCGGAGAAGGCAGAGAAAAGAAAAAATGTAACACTTTAGCCGAATGCAGTACCTTGTCACTGCCGCGCAAGCGCCCAATCTAGGTCTTTCAAGAGTTTTTGTTTTCTGGATTCCTGATTCTGCGGGAATGACAACCTTGGGCAAATTTTGCTCTAAAATAAGCCTCCTCTGCATTCGGCTGAAATGTTACGTTTTTTCGATCCACTCTCGAAAATAGGGGGGATTCGTGATCACCGATTCCACTACCAGGTCCACAGGTACGACGAAAAGCTGCTCCAAGACGACATTACCAATCCAGCGGCCGAAGCCAAGCCTGTTTCAGGCTATTCAGATCGCTTTGGACTAAGGTCCGGCCCTGCCAGGTGATTTCCAGCACCGGCTCGGAAACCACTTCGCCCAGCCGGGCTATCGGCGCATCGGCCAGCACGGCTTCAAACTCCCCGGCCAACTCGGGCCGAACTTCGCACAAAAATCGGCTGTTCGATTCGCTAAATAAGAGCATCACCGGTTCCTGGAGCGTTTCAGGTCGGGGCATCCCCTCCAGGGCCAATCGAGCGCCCAGCCCGCCGGCAAAGGCCATTTCCGCTGCGGCCACGGCCAGGCCGCCTTCGCTCAGGTCGTGGCATGCCCGCACCAGGCCCCGCTCAATAGCCTGATGGAGACCGTGGAAAATCCGCCGCGCCCGCTCCGGATGGACCCGGGGAACCTGCCCGCCGGAAACCCCTTCGACCAGGCCCCAGTGGGAACCGCCCATTTCCTCCTCGGTCCAACCGACCAGATACACCCAATTGCCCGACTGTTTCAGGTCCATGCTGACCGAGCGGCGAACATCCTCCACCTGGCCCAGGGCACTGATGAGCAGCGTGGGCGGAATGGAGATCGGTTCGCCGCGCTCCGGTCGAAACTCGTTGTTCAGGCTGTCTTTGCCGCTGATAAAGGGCATGCCCAGGGCGGCGGCCAGATCGTAGCAGGCAATGGCCGACCGCACCAGCGAACCCAACGTCTCCGGCCGATCCGTATTGCCCCAGCAGAAATTGTCCAGCAGGGCAATTCGCCGGGGATCGGCGCCGACGGCCACGCAATTGCGCACCGCCTCGTCGATCGCACTGGCCGCCATGTGGTAGGCGTCCAGGTCGCCGTATCGGGGGTTCATGCCGCAGGCAATCACCACGCCCCGGTAACTGCCCAGCACCGGCCGAAGCACCGCCGCATCGCTGGGGCCGTCGTTCCACAGACCCACCAACGGCTTGATGACGCTGCCGCCCTGCACCTCATGGTCGTATTGCCGGATGACCCAGTGTTTGCTGCATACATTGAGCGAACCGAGGATTTTCAGCAAGACTTCTGTTGGATTGGAGTTTTGGTAGGCTTCCGGGGGGATCGGCTCCACCGGCGGCGGGAAATAGACAGCACGCCGGGTAAGCCGAGGTCGGCCCCGATGCAAAAACTCCATGTCCAAATCGGCCACTACATGGCCCTGGTAGCGGAGGGTCAGTCGGCCGGTGGGCACAAATTGGCCGATCGCCGTGGCTTCGACGCCTTCCGATCGGCAAAGCTCCTCCAATTCATCCCATCGGTCGGGCGGCACGCTCAGGACCATCCGCTCCTGGGCCTCGGAAATCCAGATTTCGGTGTAGGAGAGGCCTTCGTATTTGAGCGGGGCGCGTTCGAGCCAGACTTCAGCGCCGATCTGCCGACCCATTTCGCCCACCGCACTGGAAAATCCGCCCGCCCCGCAGTCGGTAATGGCATGATAAAGGCCCCGATCCCTAGCCTCCAACAGGACATCCAAGAGCATTTTTTCGGTAATCGGGTTGCCGATCTGCACCGCCCCGCCGGAAAGTACATCGCTCTGATGCGTTAGTTCCGCGGAGCTGAACGTGGCCCCGTGGATGCCGTCCCGGCCGGTCCGGCCGCCCACAGCCACGATCAGATCGCCCGGCTTTGGTTCTTTGTGGGCTTTGTCCTTGGGCAAAATGCCCACCGTGCCGCAATACACCAACGGATTGCCCAGATACCGGCGGTCGAAGTAGATGGCGCCGTTGACCGTGGGAATGCCCATCCTGTTGCCGTAGTCCCGCACGCCGGCCACCACCCCCTTGAAGACCCGCCGCGGGTGCAGCACGCCGCGCGGAATTTCTTCCATCGGCATGTCGGGCGGGCCGAAACAGAAGACATCGGTATTGCAGATCGGCTTAGCGCCCAGCCCCGTGCCCAACGGGTCCCGGATCACCCCGCCGATGCCCGTATTGGCCCCGCCGTATGGCTCCAAGGCCGACGGGTGATTGTGCGTCTCCACCTTGAAGACCACATGATGCTCTTCGTCGAACCGGACCACCCCGGCGTTATCCTCGAAGACGCTCACACACCAATCCTCCGCGCCCAATCGGCGGCGGACCTCCTGGGTGGCCGCAAAAATCGTCTCCCGGAGCATGTTCTCGAACGTGCGCTGACCGTCCGGGTCCTGATAGATGATCTGGCCCGTCAGCGTCTTATGGCTGCAATGTTCGCTCCAGGTCTGGGCCAGGGTTTCCAGTTCGGCGTCGGTCGGATCCCGGCCCAACCGCTGAAAGTAGTCCCGAATGGTCCGCATTTCCGGAAGCGAGAGGAATAATTGCCCCTCCCGGCTCAGACGCTCCAACTGCTGGTCGTCCATCTGGCGGATCGGTACGGTGATCAGGCGGAACTGGTACGGCTGGCCGATCTCCAATCGCTCCAAGTGCAGCGGCCCCAACACCACCTGTTCGATGGCGTCGTTGGCCAGCAGTTTGGTGCAAAGCAAGTCCAGTTCGGCGTCGGTCAAGGGGCTGGTCCAGTATTTTTTCAACGTGCGCACGGCTTCCACCTGGACGCCCAGTTCTCGAATGGCGGCCAGGGCGCTTTGGGCCACTGGATCCATCACACCCGGTTTAGGCAAGACATGGACCAAACGGGGCTGGCGGGATTCTGCCTCGCTTTTATTCGCCTCTCCCCTGGCGGGAGAGGCCGGCTGAGCCGAAGGCGAAGCCGGGTGAGGGGGAATCGTTGCCTCTTCTGCAAAGCCGACTGAGGCGATCCCAGAAGGGGGTTCCCTCAGTTGGGCATCGCCTACCGGGGCGGCC
>JAKPGL010000105.1 GCA_029550925.1 Planctomycetota bacterium | reverse complement strand
ACCGATTCCAATCCCTTCCTTTGCCCGCTCCAGGGCCATTGGCCCAAGCCACAAAATTGGGCGCCACGCCGCCCATGATGAACTTGGGCGTTTCCGTGGCAAAACATGTATCCCGCCACCAGCCCAGGCCACCCTCAATGTCGGAATAGAGCTTGAAAGAGAGCGGCTTTTCCTGCTTCGCAAACATCCAAGTGCCGAACAGGCCCGATTGAAACCGAGGTCCCGGATAGGCCTTCAACAACGGCCAGGCAGCCACATACATGGAAAAGCCAGCGTCGAACTCTTCGGAAACCCGATGCTGGGGCGCCCCTTGGTAGCCGGCCAATTCGGCCTGCTGAATCTGGCCCGATGCGCCTTCGGTCGCCGCCGATTCCAGCACCCAAACCAACAAGAAGCCCACCCCCAACCAGCCAAGGAACGTCTTCCTTCTCATGGCGACTTTCCTCCTTTCTTGATCTCTCAGATTCTAAGTTTACTTTATGGCGGTTGGGCAATGGAAGAGCATACGGCGATGGAACCCCCGTCTGGCCAGGGTGGCTGAAAGGTCCCAGAGACTTACCGTCTGACAGACGGTGCTACAAGGCGGCATCCGCCGAGAAAGAGAACAATTTGCCGACCCAGACCAGTGCACCGGAGTGGGTTCCAAGAAGGCGGCTGGCTCTCTGGACTCACGAGTCCGGCGGCTGGTCGTGGGGGAGGTGTTCGATCCGACGGGCAGCTAGCACCAGGCCGAAGGCTAAAATGATCACCACCACCCCGATGGCGGTCAGCAGAAACAGCGGATGGTTTAGCAAGTCCAAGAGGCCGAGCGGCTGGGGCTCGGCCGGAGGCGGTTGCAACGTTTGTGAGGTAGCCTTGGCTTCCAGTTTGGCTGGTACTGGTTCGTTGCCGGAGCGAAGGGTGGTCAGCACATGAGCGATGTCGTACTGCGGTTGGCCGACTGAATCGGCCCCATAGTAAAGCCGGTAGCTCTCGTTCTTTTGGCCTAAAAAAACCACTTGATAGACCGGTCCTGCCGCTTCCACGCCGGTAATTTCGATCGGGGGACTATCTTGATTATAGATCAGCAGCCGATACTGCGGGCTTCGATCTTCGGGAATGTCGATCGTCAGATGTTCATCATGGAACTGGCGGAAATGGAGGACATGGATCCGCCCGCTGGCGATCGTGCGCCACTCGATCGATGGTTCCGCTGGCGCAGGGGCAGATTCCAGGGCGGCAGACAGGGGATCGATGCGACGAACTGGTCGGGCCGGCCGGGGAACCGGAATTTGGACAGAGACATCCCGATAGAAGTTTCGACTTGGGGTTTTCAGCACGAAGCGTTCCAAAGGCTCCCGCCGGGTCTGCACCTCAACAATAGTACATTTTTGCTTGGGGTCTTCCCGGACTTGGAACGGTAGGCTAGGGTACTGGGCGCGGAGGAGGCGTTTTTCCGTCCGGGGGACCCAACACCACAGTTGCACCTGATCAATCCGCAGCGGCCGACGTACCAATTCAAATCGCTCGATTTTTTCTTGTTCGACGCCTGGGCGGGTTTTGCGCGTAATCTCAGTCCAGGGCGATTCTTTCGTATCCGTGATCTCGTCGATCGCCAATTTCAGAAACCGGTATTTATTGGGCGGAAGCTGAATCTCCAGACCTCGCACATCCATAAAGCGGGAATAGTCGTACAGGAGCCCGTCTTTCAGAAGCTGGGTCCACTGCTGACCGTCGTCCCCGCCCAGGACCTGCACCTGGCGTTCAAAGTCCCGAAGCGGGGTTTCAATTTTCAGTCCGTCGGCAGACTTGATCCCTGGCGGAAGCGACAGGACGATTTCCAACCGATGGTTTTCCAGCTCTCGGACCGAGTTCACCCGGGCAGAGGCCCATGTGCGGTCATACTCAGTAACCGTGGTGAAGGCTTTTTCCAGTAGATAGGGCGTTTCCCGTTGGCGGGAGTCGAACAGACGCAGATCAGGAAATCCGCCCTTTACGGCGGCATACACATCGCTATCCAACGGCAGGGCGAAGATATTTTCTTCCGGCAGGGGGCTGGGGGAGACCTGTTTCCAGAAGCGGAACTGTTCTGGCTGGGCGGCCCAAGCAGGAACAACCTCCGCCCAGATGAACAAGAAGATGGCCGCCAAAGCGGCCCAGCAGGCCCGTATTTTTTTATACCCTCTCACCCGGCTTGGCCTTTGGCCAAGCCGGCCTTTCCCATAGTGGGGAGAGGCGAGGGTTTCGGCGGATTGCTGGTTTCTCCAGCTTTCCGTCCCAGTGCCTGGGTGACATGGAGATACCAACACCCGCGGAGGAGAGAGACGCTGTTGTTTATCTAACCAAGATGGTAATGAAGGAAAATGGATCATGTTCTTCTTCCTTCTGGTATAGCGCCCGATTTGTTAGTAACAAATACATGGCGGTACTTCAGATAGAGCCAGGCCCCGGCCAAGACCAACACCCCCAGCACCAGGAAGGCGATGATCCGGTAGATCTGTTCCAGATGGGCCAGATCGACCAGGAAGACTTTACCGGCCACGATGGCAAACAGGATCAGCCCAGCCAGCCGAAGCTCCCGGCACTGTTTCCAGATGCCCGCCAGCACAAAGCTGAGGGCAAAAAGCGTCCAGAGGATCGAAATGCCGCCGGCGCGGAATTCTGGCCGATATACATAGAGAAATGTATTTAGTTCTACCGTCAAAAACAGGAACAGCAGGCCTAGGGCGATAACGACAAAAAGTGCCCTCGAGGTGCGGACATTTTCCGGGGCCTTGCCCATGGCCAAAAAGGCCCAGCTAAAAAAGCCCAACAGACCTGCCAACTCCACAAGCCGCATCAAAGCAAGGTCCCAATACCAGTTCGGATACCGCCACGGATCTGGTCCCTGATATAATCCCCAACCTTGGGGTAAATCCCAAAAGAGCACTTTCCCGAGCACGGCGGCCACCACAAACGCTCCCAGATACAGCACCCAGTTCCACTGGGTTTTTAGATACTGACGTAAGAGCACCCAGCACAGCCCAAGCCATAAGAGCGTCAGGATCGGGAGCCGAATCGGCTCATAGAAATAGCCGAAACTTCGGTTCACCTCCAGGTGCAGGAAGCCGAAAAACATCGCCGCCGTCAAAAAGAACGTAATCTGTACTGCTACCTGCTGCTTGAGCAGGGCTTGGATGTCGTTGGACCGCTCCACGGCCAGTGCCAATGGACGTCTCGGCTCTTTGATAACCCAATAGGCCGCCCCCACACAGCCGATCGGCACGCCAAAGCCAATCAACCGCTGCACCAACCCTCGGAGGTACTCCACCAGCGGCACGTCCGTGGGGAAATCGACAAAATATTCCCTGCGCAGGTCGATATAGAAGAGCCGATACAAGGCAATCGCATAGACCACATAGGCCACATGGCGCAAGAATTCGCTTTTCAACTTCCCGGCAAGCCAGAGCATGACCAACGCCTGCACCGCCCAACTGACCGTTAGCCACTGCGGCGAGACCACCAGCGGCATGGTAACCGTTAGAAAGAAAGCGGCCAGGCCGGTGAAAATCACCAAGAGTTCCCGGTCTTGGACCCGGCATAGCAGCAGGTAGTAGATATGGGCGATATAATAGGCCGTCAGGCTCAGGGTTACCGCAGCCACCCACTGCTGCCCATACATATCACGCACCAAAAGGTAACTTGCGCCAAAGAATATCCCGGCATTGGCTAGCAAGGCCAAAAGTTCCAACAAGCTGGATTTGACTCGATGGGCCACATTGTACCAAAAGATCATCGTCGAATAGACGGCAAAAAAGATTACCAAAAACGGCATCACCTCCCAGAAATGCTCTTTGTGGTAATCCCGCATGGTTAGGAAGAAGACGCCGTAGGTACCGAGGAAACTGAGATACTTAAGTAGATGCCAATTTTTATAGTAGCTGATACCCAGCACGCCGACGGCCAAAAACAGCAGATACCCATACAGCACCGTGTCGATCTCCAGCGTATTGAAAATGATGGGCGTGCCGTAGCCGCCGATAATGCCCAAGATGGCTAGCAGCAAGGAGTTATACCGGACGGCCATCACGCCGGCGGCTACCGTGATGAGGGTCATCAGGCCGAAGGCCAGTTGCAGGCTGATTAGCTCGTATAACTGGGAGGCGGCAAAGACACTGTAATATAAGACGGCAATGCCCCCGCCCATCAGTCCTACGCCCAGGAGGTGGAATTTCCTCCCCACCTGCCAACTGCCCACCGCCACCATCGCCGCCCCGGTAATCAGGGACATAGCCACCCGGGCCTCTTCGCTGATCAGTTTCCGGTCAATGGACCATTTCAGGAAAAAGCCCATCCCCAAGACCACCAGCACCACGCCCAGACGCACCAGCCAGGTGCTGGCTACCGTATACTCCATCGAGACCCCTTGGGGCCGATACTCTTCGCCGATGATGATCCAGTTCCAGATTTTTCGTAGTATTTCGGCGGCGGCTTTTTCAAACCCGCTCGGCTCTTCCGCCTGGTAGGAAGGATGGGTAACCTTGGGAGGAGGAGGTTTGCGGATGGCTCGTCGGGCCACCGGCACCGGCCCCCTGGCGGGCGGCGACTGTTGGGCGGGGAACGATTGAGAAGGCCCACTCTCCCAGGAAGATAATGTCGCCCAACTGGACGCGGGCGCAGGCTCACCGGCTGACGGCTCCGTCACTGCCGCCTCTTCCACCAGCGCTGCTTCCACCGTGCCTGCTTCCACCGGAGATGGGGCCTCCGGGTGCTGTTCGACCCGGGGCTGTTCGACCGAGGACTGTTCGACCATCGCCTTGGCGTCTGCTGCTTCTTCGACCAAGGCTTCTTCTGACTCCCCTGTAGGTACCTCTTCCAACATGCCCTCTTTTCCAGGCATCTTTTCAGCGGCCGTCCCCTCGGCAAAGGCCATTTCCTCTAACTGTTCTGGGGTCGGTTTGGCAGGCGGCGAAGCGGCCGGAGGAACTGCCGCCTCCGGGGCCAAGGGCGTCCTCCGCTCGAAGACCGGCTGCTCCGAGGGCGCTATTTCCTCAGGGATTCCTGCTGCGCCTGCCGCCTCGGAGGATGCCGGAGAGATTTCTGGCTTTGGCTGAAACGCCTGCGACGCTGCCGAAGCTGCCCCTTCAGGGCCAAATGGTTCCCGTGCGGCGGGTACCGGCCCGGCATCGGGCGGTTTCGACGCCAAACTGGCCGCCAGGCTGTTCATCCGGTTCTCCAACCTGACAATCACCTCCCGAATCTGCATCAGATGGTAATTGATGGACTCCGAGCCGCTGGAGGGCAACCCAGCCCTATTCCGATCCCGAAGAAAATGCAGGACTTTGCTCATTTTTGCTAGAAGAACGATCAGGCTGATCGGCACTCCTATCAAGAACAGCAGCGCTAAGAACCCTATCAGGATCGCCAGGAAGACTTCAAACTCATGCATCGGGAGGCCCTTTCTTTCTGGATTATGCGGATAACCTATACGGCAGGCCCTCCAGACCTATCCGGTAGAGATGCCCGGCGCTTGCTATCAAAGAAAAGAATTGTGGAAAACAAACGCTCCTTTTTCAAAGGAATCGAGGAACAAATTTGCGAAAGATAGACAACTTGGGAGAAATAGTCTGAGCAGTTTTTCCGTATTTGCAATATATATCTTATTAAATGGCAGAGCATCCCCTTCTGTAGAGGGGGCTCCTTTATCGGACAGGAGAGATACTCTGTTGTACCATAACAGGTAAGAACTTCCTGCGATGGGTTTTTTTCTATCTTTAGGGCGAAGCAGCCAGGTCTATCTCAAAAAAATCGGGAATTTTGTGTTGCTCCTGATTTTTAATTTTCCCCAAACGGGGGGTGTTAGGGGGTGGTACTCTCCGGCAGGTTCTTTCGGTACGATAGGCGGCAGGAAAACGCATTCGCACAGGCAACATACTTTCGGAAAGCCATACTTTTCTCAGTGGGATGGTTTTTAGCAATCCTTTGGTTCTTAAAAGGAGCAATGCTGTGCCGATGGATCCGCTGTTTAGTGTAGAGGGGCAGGTAGTATTGGTGTCTGGGGCAAGCCGGGGGATTGGCCGGGCCATTGCGGCCGGTTTTGCCGCCCGCGGGACCCAGGTGATCATTACCGGTCGAGACCCCAGCAGCTTGGAAAAAGCCGCCGACGAAATGAGTGCCGGCGGGCAAAAAGTCTTTCCCTTTGTATGCAATGTAGCTCAGCCAGCGGCTACTGCCCGCATGGTCGAACAACTGATCGACCGATTTGGCCGAATCGATACGCTGGTCAATTGCGCCGGGGTGAACGTCCGCCGCCGAGCCGAGGATTACGACGAAGCCACCTACGATTACATCACCAATACCAACATCCGCGGCGCCTTCTTTTTGACGACGGCCGTAGGGCGATTCATGAAAGAGGCTCGACGAGGTTCGGTGATCAATGTGGATTCGATCAACAGCCATACGCCGCTTCGGTATGTGTCGGTCTATGCGATGAGCAAGGCGGCCATGCGGGAAATGACCAAATGCCTGGCCATGGAGTGGGGCCCGTTTGGCATCCGTGTCAATGCGATCGGGCCGGGCTTTACCCTTACTGACCTGGGCCGACGCCTGTGGGAAAACCCCGCCTTGGAGTCCTGGCGCCAGGCCAATACCCCGTTGGGCCGAATCGGAATGCCGGAAGATATGGTGGGCGCGTGCATCTTTTTGGCCAGCCCGGCAGCTTCCTATATTACCGGACAGGTGCTCTACATCGACGGCGGCACGCTCAGCGGCCTCTATTGGCCCCTAGAGGTAGAGTCGAACGATACCGTCCAGCCAGAGTGAAGCGGAATAAAAACAGGATAAATCCTTCCCTAGAAGCGTGCGCCTGCGGGAAAGAGGCTTCTGGTTTCTGGCACGGACGCGAGAGGGCAGGAATAATTCTATCCCCCTTCCCCCTGGGCGCGGCCCGGGCGGCATCTTCTGCGGTAGAGAGAAAAAATTTGGATTCCCGCTTGCGCGAGAATGACAAGGGGTTCTACCTTCGCCCCTAGTGAGCGAGGGCCGGTGGGCATATTCCGTTGACGCTTTTCGGGATGGGCTACGCTGAATAGCCCCCTCCGGCCATTCCCGTTACTTGTCGGTAACGAGGGTTTGGACGAATCGTTCCGCCGGCAGCGCGGCGGGCGCCACCAGGACGACATAATCGGCGATGGCCTGGTTGTAGTCGGCCAGTGTTTGAAGGAACTCCAAGGCGGCCTGTTTTTGCTGATCGCAGGCGGCCAGCACATCTTGGAGGGATCGTTGACCTTGGCGGTATAGGGAGAGGACTTCTGAGCGGGTTTGGTCGGCCAGGACAACGGCTTTGGCCTGTTCTTGTAAACTTGTATATAAAGCGGGGATCAGTCCAGCGGCTCGACGGACGGGCCAGCTTTCCGCTACCTTTTTCGGCTGGGACTCCAACCGAAGTTGATAGGGGCCGGTGTGCGGCAAGGTGGCGGGCGCAAGGATTGCCTCTCCGGAAGCGTTGACGTACTGGGCTAATTTTTCTTCCCGTTCTAGGAGGCGGATGCGGGCTTCCATCCGATCGGCGTCTTCGGCTAGTTGGGCGGCCCGCCATTGAAGCATCGTTTCCGCCCCGAGCGGTCGGTTTCTTTGTTGAAGCGTCAGTCGGCCTAATTCATCGAGGATTTCCCGTTGTTGGGCCAAGGCCGCCAGTTCCGCCCATTGCTGCCACAACATCCAGTACGCCTCGATCAGCTCTCGACGTTGCCCGGCCGGCGCCCGCTGCAAACAGGCCAGCAACGTCTCTTGCCGAACCTTTTCAGAAGGGTTGATCGGCCCATGAAAACTCAAGGCCAACTGCTTGACCTGCACGGAAGGCGACGCCCGCACTAAAGCCGGATAGAGGACTACGCTCTCCTCCTGAAAATCGGGCCTTGGTCCGGGGGGCCTTTTTGTTTCGTAAGGGACAGGTTTTTCACCACCGGTCTTGGGCGGTTCCCCTGATGTGCTTTTGGAAGCTTCCGAAGTTCCTGAACTCGCCGGCGTCGGCGTGGAGGGGCCGCTCGACTCGGTGATCGGCACCAGAGGCCGGAGGTTGGGAGACTCTGGCGCCTTCGGTGGGATCGAAGAAGGCGGCGAGGGCGACGATGGGATGGGTTCTGTTGGCTTGGCAGCAGGGGGAGACTCTTTGGGCGGGGCAAGGGTCGGCTCTTGTCGGCTCGGAACCAGAGGGACGCCCGACTCATGGGTTGGAAGTTCTCTCGGCGGGGCGAGGGTCGGCTCTTGCTTCGCACCGCCGGTCCCCGGGGAACCAGGTTGGGGGAGAGGTTCCGGCTGAGGGGCAGGAATGATGTTAGGAGCCAAAGGCTCTTCATACCCAGCCGGTTGCACTCCAGAATCGCCCGACCCGTCAGATTCCTGCCGCCAAAAGGCGCCGCGGGCGTCGCTCTGGCGGTTGCCCGCTGTGCCCTGGGAACGATCGTTGGTCAGGATGAGCATGGAGACCAGGGACGCACCTTGGGTCTGGGTGGGGGCCACGGTCAATACGAACTCGGCAATCTGGGCGTTGTAGGCCAGGGTGGCTTGGAGAAAGGCGGTATGTTGTTCAGTCCATCGGGCGTGCATCCACAAGACCTGACGAAGGTCCGTTCGGCCTTGATGATAGGCCTCCGTAAAGGCATCCAGGGCGTCTTGGGCGGCGTAGATGGCCTCGGCCCGTCGATCAATCGCTTTCTGCCACCAGGGGAGGCATCGGTCGATCAGCCGCAATGGTCGGGGAACGGTTCGACCGGAAAATAGACTCGCCAGTTGCGTCCAGTAGGGACCGATATGGGGTTTATCCACCGGCCACGGCGGAGCTGATTTGGGGTCCCACCCCATCTTTTCGGCCAAGCGGCGCTGGGCGGCGGCCAGGGCAGTTTCAGCGGTCTGCAACGCCGTTTCGGCCTGGCTCAACGCCGTTTGATAGGCTTGCTGATCCCCGGAAAACACCCGGAGGTTTTGTAAACGAGCAAGTTCCTCTTTTCGAAATTGCACGGTCGCTACGGCGGCTGCCAAGTCCCAATAGACTAGAATGGTCTCCAATTGTTGGTTTCGGGGAGCAGGCTGCGCCAGCAGCTCGGCCAATCGGACCGGACGGGTGGGAGTCGAGGAATCAGACCGGGGCGGAATGGCCGCCGCCAACATGGCCGGAGGGAGCGGCCGCGGAGGAATCTTGATAATGGGCGATTCTCTTCCTTCTGCCGAGGAAGACGACGATGGGGCCGCCGCCAAAAAGGTGGTCAACATCCCTTCCAAAGTGCTCGAATAGAGAACACCGACCGGCGCTGAAACCAGAATCGGGACCGGACTCCGATCGTCTTGGCCCATCGTCCAGGCAGCAGTCGGGTCAACTCCCGCCCACAGCATTCCGAAAACCATCCCAATCGTTTGGAACCTTTTCATGGCGGGCCCCCTTCAGAAGAGTAAAAAGCCGTCCATTTTTCCTCTCCGTTTGGCGCCCTTCCTCCTATCAAGACAGCAGGCGGAAAAAGGGGACGCCCCGAAACGAGACTCACCCCATTTGGAGATGGAGCGTTGTTTTGTAGCGAGAACCATCCACGTCTTCGACCAACCTTTCCGGGTCGGGGGATTGGTCCACTCGCATTTTTCCGAGTTCATTTCCATTTAAGTTGCCATTTTCCGTGCATTTCGTCAATCGGGCGGACGGATTTTGCTTAGCCGGAAGCGATTTTTCTCGTCTCATCGTCGCCCCGGCGGGGAAATCGGTTTGGGAAGTTTGCCTTGGAGGCAACCGGCCAATGGTCGAAGGAGGCCCAAAAAGTAAGCCCTCCGCACTTCTATGGAAGGGTGGGATTGCGAGGCCCCACGAAAACCTGGATAAAATGATGGGGGGCACATGGACGCGATCAATCCTCATCCTTCATACTAGACGATCGAAAGCTCCCCTTTGGTCCGAAGCAGCCGTCGGAAAAACTCGTAGAGGCTGGAAAATCCACAGGATTGATCTCCCCCTTCCTAGCTGGGGAGGAAGAAATAGACAGGAATCACTAACGCTACATATTGTGGCTGAATTGTAACGATACGCTATATGTAGTATTTTCTCCCTTTGCTGACCTTACATTCTTCTCCCCAAGGTTGTCCGTAATTCGGGCCATGGAAAAACCAATCGCGGTCGGTTTATAAGCCAAAATGGAATTAGAAGCCCTCTAAAAGGGAAAAAAGAATGCCTTAGGAGCGATTTGAGGAAAAGGGCGTCTTTGGGAAAGGGGCTGACGGAAAGGCGAGGATATGACGGAAAAATTATTGTCTTCGGGATCAGTCTTGGGCTTTGAGCCAGTATTATTAAAAGGATTGATCGAGGGGGTGAATAGCGGCTTGAGCATGTGCGGCGTCGAAGCCAAATGTGTAGGGATTTCGCGAATCCCGCTCCGTGATGCCGGCGATGTAACCGGGCTGATCGGCGTCCACGGGGCGGCTTCAGGATTTATCGCCGTCAACATGGCCGAGCGGGTGGCCCTGAAAAGCGTGGGCGGACTTTTGCAAGATACCTTCGATAGATTGACTCCCCAAGTACTCGACGGCGTCGGCGAAATCACCAATATCATCTCCGGCGGAATCAAAAAAGGACTGGCCGGCTCTTCCTGGGGCTTTAGCCATGTTACCGTCCCTTCGGTGATCGTCGGCCGACAGTATGAAATCACGTACATCCGCGGCCTCGAATATCTCTGCGCCCTGTTCGAATATGACTTGCCCGACAGTATTCTGCTGCGGGATCGCATCCTGACCACGTCGGTTTCGCTCATTCGGGTGTAAACAGAGTAGATGCTAGAGCAGTCTGCCCAGAGGGCTGGGCCTCCTTTTGCCGATCAGATTTCCCTGGGCAGGGGTTCTTCTCGGTAGCTGAGGTCCAAAAGGGTCATGGGATGCATGACCTGGAGCGGGGCCCGATGTTGTCGCACTTCCCGCTGGATTTGCAATAGACACCCAGCGTTGGAGGCGAGCACGATCTGCGCTCCGGTCGAGAGGATGTTTTGCAGTTTTCGGTCGCCCAGCCGACCGGCCAGGTCCGGGTGATTCAGGTTATAGACGCCGGCCGAGCCGCAGCAGATTTCGCTTTCCGGCAATTGCTTAAGCACTAGACCGGGGATTTTCCGAAGCAATCGCCGGGGGGCTTCGACAATCTTTTGGGCGTGGGCCAGGTGGCAGGCGTCGTGATAGACGGCCACGGCTTCGATCCGTCCGGTCGGCAACGTCAGGCCCAGTTTATCCAAGAATTCGTTCACATCTTGCACTTTGGCGGCGAATCGACGGCGGGCCTGCTGTTTGGTGTCCTGCCAGTGCAGTCCGTATTCTTTCAGCATGGCCCCGCAGCCGGCGTGGTTGACGACGATGGCGTCGATTTCGTCCAGGTCGAAGGCGGCCACGTTGGCGTCGGCCAATCGGCGGGCGCCTTCCCGATCGCCGTTATGGTAATGGATGGCTCCACAGCAGCCTTGGCCCGGCGGGATCAGAATGTCGCAGCCGTTCTGTTGCAGCACTCGCAGGGTGGCCCAATGCACGTCTCGGAACATGGCCTCGGCCACACAGCCTACGAAAAAGGCCACCCGGGCGCGGCGCCGACCTACAGCAGGCAAAAACCGCGGCAACCGAGGCCCCTGCGGCGTCGGCGGCGGCACCAGCGTCAGCATCTGCCCCAATCGCCCCGGCACAAGCCGCCACAGGCCCAGCCGTTCCAAAAAATCATACACCCCCAACTTCTGCAACAACCGCACCGGCCAAATCGCCAGCCGAATCCGATCCCGGTACGGAAATATCCGAAACAGCACCACCTCGCGAAACCAATCCCATCGGGCCAATGGCCGTTCTCGCCGCTCCAACTCATCCAGGGCAAGGTGGACCGGCTCGATCAGCCGACCGTACCGCACGCCGGAGGGGCAGGCCGTCTCACAGGCCCGACAATCCAGACACAACTGCCAGTGCTGACGGACCCGCTCATCCAGCGGCAATTGCCCTTCGTGCACCAGTCGCATCAGATAGATACGGCCCCGGGGGCCGTCGTTTTCGTTGCCCAACTCCGTATAGGTAGGACAAGCCGCCGTGCAAAGTCCACAATGGACGCACGACTGGAGCACCTTCGGGTCGATAGAGGCGGCTACCGTCTGACGACCGTCCAGCCCGGGGCCGCCGGCGATTCTTTCCGAAATCGGTTTGTTTTTTCCCAAAGGCGTTGATTCGTGCATGGAGAGTCTTCGCTTATCAAGCGTCAAATCCTAACCGGCCGGGATTGAGGATTCCATCCGGATCAAAACGTTGTTTGATGGCCTGCATGAGCCGATCTTGGCATGGAGGTTGACTCCAGAGTTCTGCCGGACTTAAAACCACCCCCGTTGGGGCGGAAAGGACGTGGACATGACCATGTTGCGACGATACGGAGGGAAAAATCGACTCCTGCAACCATCGGCGCGCGTCCACCCCGTCGAGCGGAAAATACCCCACTAAGCTGCCGTGTCCCGCATGGGCCAGCACCGAAATCCGCCGATCCATCTGGACCCATCGGGCGGCCAGGGCCACAACCTGACTGGGCAACACCCCCGCCTGCACCACTAAAAATCGCTCCTCCCCTACGCCGTGGTGTGCATTCGGAACCGGAGGCAGACCATTCGCCAATCTACTGTCCAAGCCCGGCAGCACTGGAAATTCCACCAGCCGACGCCACATCGCTTGGCTCTGCGGTTCCCTGAGGATCTGCACCTGCCGGAGGCCCTCTGCTTGCCAGGCGGATTGCAATTGTTCGACCTGCCAGGCGACTTCTTTGGCCGACCCTTCCAGGCCCACGATCAGCCAGGCCTTGGCCGGCGGCTTGAGCTCCCCCAGCACAGGATCGTCGGTCCAGGCTGGCCCAACCGCCAACTGGATGGCCGTCGGCAAAAGTTGGCTCTGCATGAGTTGCCTCAACAAGCGATCGGCCAGGTCCCAATCCTCCAGCTTAGCTGCTGCGAAGGCGGTGGTTTCCGGCAAAGGTTGGACCCGGAGCGTAACCTGAGCGATGACGGCCAGGGCGCCGAGACTGCCGGCCAACAATCGACACAGATTATATCCGGCGGCGTTTTTGACCACCCGCGAGCCGGCGGCAAAGACCATCCCCTGCCCATCCACGGCCGTTAGTCCCAGCACGTAATCGCTCACACTGCCCCATGCGTACCGGTGCGGGCCGTTCAGATTGCAGGCGACCACGCCGCCTACGGTGGCCTGATCCGGCTGCGGCGCATCGACCGGCCACCATTGTCCTTGCTGGGCCAACAGGGTCTGTAACTCAGCCACCGGCAGACCTGCTTCCACCGTAATTGTTAAATCTCGGGCCGGGTAATCCACCATCCGGCGTAACTGCTGAAGGCTCAGGCCCCAACCGGGTCTGGTCGGCAAGCCCCCGTACCGGAGCGACGTACCGCCGCCGATCGGGTAGATCGGCGTTCGGCTTGCGACGGCCTGACGCACTAGCTCGGCAAGCTCTTCCAGGCTGGCAGGCCTGAAACGCTGGACTTCAGGAAATGGAAAATTGTTTTCACTCACGGCAGAAAGGGTTGGTTCCGTTGGTTTTCCAGGGGGTAGATTGAGACATCGGCGTCTTTGGGGCCAGGCTCTTCCTGGCAGAAAGGTTTGCTTTCGTGCTGGGTGTCTGTGCTCAGGACGGCTAGCCCTTGTGCCGGCAGCACAAAAATTTTCCCATCTCCTTGCCGACCGGTCCGGGCCGTTCGGACAATGGTTCGGACTACTTTTTCCACCTCCTCATCTTCGACCCATACCATGATCATCACTTTGGATAAAAAGGCCGCGGCGTATTCGCTGCCCCGGTATTCGTCCAAATAGCTCTTTTGCCGTCCGTAGCCGCGCACTTCTCGCACACTCAACGCCTCCCAGGAGGCCTCGGGAAGCGACTTCAAAACCTTCTCGGCCATAAATGGCTGCACAATGGCGATGATTTGTTTCATGATTTGTGCTTGAAGAGGCTTTCCGCGAAATTTATAGTACCATACCTGGAACAACGACCTGAGAGGTTCCTTCCTCAGCGAACCTTTTTTGGGTACAACAGCAGTCGCAGAGATTTCCTTTCCGCTGATTTTGGAACATCCCTTGGCCTGGGGGTTGCGAACGCCCATGTATTATATAGGATAATAGCCGGGCGCCAGTTATGCAAACCAGAGGAGTACTCCAATGACTACTTTTGAAGGTCCGAATGCGAGTGTTTCCGGCGGGGTGGGATCCCAGCAAGAGTCCTGCTGTGGTTGGGGCGGGCTGGTGCGTCGGCATCGATGGTTGGGGTTTGTGTTGCCTTTTGTCGTCTATATGGGGGTGGGGGCCTTCGAGCCGATCCGGCCGCCCCTAAAACCAAAACCACAAGCGATCCTAGAACAGGGAAACCTTCCGGAAGCCGGCCAGCAGGCCCCTTTAGCTCCCTCTGCTCAGCCAACCGAACAACTCAATCCGTCAGAAGCTGGCGGAGGCGAGGGGAAAAATAGCGCGGAAAGTAAAGAATCTCAGGCGGCGCCAGCGGCGTCCCCTTCGAAAACCGACACGTTGCCGGAGGCCAATTGGGCTGGCATTCCCTACTCGGCTTATCCGGCGGTCTATACCCTGAAAGTGCTATTGACCTGTCTGGCTATTCTGCTGGTTTGGCCGGTGTATCGGGAGTTTCCCTGTCGGGTGAGTCTGCTGGCTATTTTGGTGGGTATTGGCGGACTGATCATTTGGTTGGGGTTCAGCCAGTTGAACCTAGAACGGAAATGGCTAGAACCGATCGGGCTGGGCGCCTTTGTCGATCTGGGCGCTCGGAGCGGATTTAATCCGTTCCGGGTCTTTCAGGAGCAGCCCGTGTGGATGTTGTGGGGATTTGTGGCTCTGCGTCTGTTTGGAATGGTGATTGTCGTGGCCTTGGTAGAGGAGTTTTTCCTGCGGGGCTTTTTGATGCGATATGTGGTGCAGGCGGATTGGTGGACAGTTCCTGTGGGCCGAGTTACTCTGGCGGCCCTGATCGCTTGTGTGCTCTATGCGGTGCTCAGCCATCCGGCGGAGCTTTTCGGCGCTAGCGTGTGGTTTCTGTTTGTTACCCTATTGGCCTATAAGACCAAAAACATTTGGGACTGTGTAGTAGCCCATGCTACCACGAACGCCCTGCTGGGCGCCTATATTCTGCTGCTTTCGGAATGGAAGTATTGGTAGCTGAGCCTCGGACGCTAGTCCGAGGATTCGCCGCCGAGCTGCGCCCGTAAGGAAGCGGCCTTCGATGTGTAGATTTATATAGAATGGGAAAAAAAGGTGCCGCCGGCTTGGTGCAGGATCACTCCTCTTTCGAGTCGAACAGACGGCGTTGGAGGGGGCGATTTTGGCGCTGGATGCAGTCCGGTTGGTCATACTCAGCCGAATTGACCCGCTCGGAAACAGGATAGGCTTCCAGGAATTCCTGCGGATACGGTTGGAGGGTTGCTGCCAGTTGTTCCGCCGCCCGGTAGGCCGGATCAAGCCAAACAGAGTAGTGTTCCGGGAGCAGCAGGGCGGGCATCCGGTCGTGGATCGGCTGGACCACCGCATTGGCCGGGGTGGTCAGCACCACACATTCCGGCAACTTCTCCGGCTGGGCGGAAGAAGGCGGTTTCCACAGCCCGGCCATGCCGAAAGGCCGATCGTCTTTCCGATGGATGAAAAACGGTTCTCGGTTTCGGCCGATCTTTTCCCATTCATAAAAGCCGTCGGCGAGGATCAGGCACCGATTGGCTTCCAGCAGGCGTCGAAACCTGGGATTCTCCAGGGCGGTTTCTGCCCGCAGATTCACCAGGAGAGAGCTGGTTTCTCCGGTCGGTCGGCCAGACTGCGAAAACCCCCACTGCATCCAAACCAATTGGCGAGCCGGAGACCCCGCGGGCGTTAGACCGTCTCGTGGAATAGCGTCCTGTTGGGTAATCGCCGACGGTTTACCGCGTGCTCTGCTTTCCGACCGGAAGGAATGAGGTTGGTCGGTTTGGATCGGTTCGGTTTCCCCCAACCGGCTGGTAGGTACAACAATTGCCAGAATGGCCTGGCTTGGGGCGATGTTATACCGGGGCGGCAACGGATCCCGCAAAATCAGCAAGAACTCGCCGGCTATCAGTTCCACCGATACCCGCAGCGTAAAACGTCCGCACATCGAATGCTCCTTGCGTTACCGCCAAGTTGACGTGGTTAGAAAGAGGGAGGCGATTCTTTTTTCTTGGCTTTTTTTTCGGCGGATGCGAGGAACTGTTGATAGGCGGCCACGGCCAGCCGGTCGCACCGTTCGTTTTCTGGATGGCCGGCATGGCCGGGGATATGGCGGATGCGAACCTGATGTCGGCTTAAGAGTTCATCTAGCCGTTGCCATAACTCCAGGTTTTTGACCTTCTTCCAACCGCTTGCTTCGCGGCGACGCCATCCTTGGGCCTTCCACCGAGGCATCCATTGGGCTAGTCCCTGGGCCACATATTGGCTGTCGGTAACTATTTCCACGCTGGCAGGTCGTTTGAGGGCTTCCAGGCCGCGGATGACGGCCAAAAGCTCCATCCGGTTATTCGTAGTCAAAGCCTCAGCACCGCTTTGTTCGATTTGCCGACCCGTCCGGCGATGCCGAAGAATAAACGCCCAACCGCCCGGCCCCGGATTACCGCTGCAAGCCCCGTCGGTAAAAAGCACCACTTCCGTAGGTTCGTCCGAAGAAAGATTCACAAGAAGAGTCCTGATCCATGACGTATAGGAAAAAGCGAATACTTCCGCCGAATGCAGAAGTACTTTGCTTGTCAGCCCCGCGAAAGCTCTCCCAATGTCATCCCCGCAAAAGCTCTAGCAATGTCAGCCCCGCGAAAGCGGGGATCCAGGTATATATAAACTGTCTATTCTGGATTCCCACTTGCGCGGGAATGAGACTTTAGAGTATTTCCCAAAAAGTACTCTCCAATCCGCGGATGTGTTTCCTATTGCCTAATAGGAACTGGCCGACAACGGCAATCGGTCGGCCGACAGATTCAGCCGATCCCACACGGACGCATAATTGATCGTATTGCTGACTTCAATGTGGTTATTGATCCAGTGGACGCTGCCGTCGGCGAAACAGACATGGATGCCGCCCGGATGCATACTACGAGCCGTCGCCTGCCGATTGGGCGAACCGCCGGTGCCTTCGTAACAACCCATCCGGAGCTGTTGAATCCGTTCGAGGCCTATCGCTGCTACAATTTCCGCACAGCCGGCGATATCGTCCGCGGCGTAGGTGATGGGATTTGGGCCGGCCGCATCGCCCACATAACCGTGCGCCCAGCAGGCGCTAGGGCCGGCGCCGGACATGGCCCAGACGCCCCGGCAGTCGTTCGGCGCCACCCCGGTCCGAATTTCCAGAAGCAAGATGGTCTGACTGGTTCCGTCGCGGATGTCGTCCATTCGGCAGGCGGCATTGGCCCCCATAACGCCCCGAATGCGATTGTCGGCCCAGCCTGTAACGGAAGCCGCACAACCGGAACCCCCGGTCCCATAGTCGTTGCAATGGGCCGAGTCGGACTGGAATCCAAGGGCGCCGTTAGCCCCATAATTGCCTCTCGCCCAGTTCGGGCCGTGATTGCTGGTATGGGAGCTTCCGGGCGTGCCGCTGTATTTGGTCCGGTTAAACGAATCGGAAGGACATAGCATGATGGGGATTTCGGTTGATCGAGGACCGGCGTTCACCTCGTGCGGAATCGGATAGGCGCGGTTGAAGGCATTAAAAAGAGCCTGCTGTTCGATGAACGGCAGGATGAGGATCACCCAAGTTTCCCGGAGATTGATTTGATTTTGGGCGTCGATGTCGGCGCTATTTCGGCCTGGCCCGAGGTCGGCCCACACAGAAGCTGGCGGAAAACATTTATGCTGATTTTCGTAATTCAGGCAGCCCAGGCCGAGCTGTTTCAGGTTGTTCTGGCACTGGGCGCGTCGGGCCGCCTCTCGGGCCGCCTGCACCGCCGGCAAAAGCAGGGCAATCAAAATTCCAATAATTGTAATCACCACCAGAAGTTCCACCAGCGTGAAACCACGTTGAAAAGCAGGTCGTTTCTGCAAGCACCCCATCGTCAACCCTTTCCTTTGCCAAAAGGCAAGCCCGAAATGATTTTTGGACCGTTTTCGACTTTTCGCTAGACGCAGCGCAATCCAAGTTTTCGCGTGCAGCGAAGTCCCCGTTTATCGAACGCCCGTTGGTTTGGGCACTTTGATATGGAATTCCCGCTCCGAGCCGACTTGAATGGTTAACGGCGTCGTGGTGGCGTCGCTATATTTTTTATCAAACAGATGATACACCGGAGCGCCGTTTTTGTCGAAGGCTTTGACGACTACTTTATGTTCGCCTCGAATGGCCCCGTCGTTGTAGTCGTAGGTCGAGACGTTGGAGAAGGTTCCGTCGGCTACGTTGACCTCAGCCCGACCAGGCCGGGGGTAGGTCTTGGGATCTTTCGGCTTTTCCTGGCTGTTGAATTCCAAAAGCAGGCTGGCCGCCGGTATCAGAGAACCGTCTTCGTAGGTAACCTTTCCCCGGATCGGAACGACGCCATAGGGCTCCCCGCGGCAGCCCTGGAGAAGCAATCCTCCGAGTACTCCCAGCCCAGCGAGAACGAAAACCCGTTGGCTCCACTCAGAGCTGGTTCTTTTCATCGCCATCCCCCCATTTGAAGCACGATTTTCTGAATACGACCAGCCGAGTCTAAAACGCGCAGACTTCAACTCCTAATAGTTTACCCCAATAGAAGGATCGTAGCAATAGCCCTAACACCCCCCAGTAGGAAAATAAAAACAGGGAGGACAAAGAAAAAAGAAAAAAGCAGCCCGGACGCATGGCGGAGGCGCACGCGCCCGGGCTGCCAAACCCAGAAGACGCTTCCGACCGGAACTCCACCAGCTCCTCGAAGCAATCCCCAGAATCCTTCCCATGCGGTGGAGTCGGGCAAGCTGCCCAGGTTGGAAAACGGCCAAAGGCCGATTAGGTTTTGACTGGGATTTTTTTGGGCTGGGCCGACTCGTCCTTGGGAACCACAATCCGTAGGACGCCGTCCTTGTACTCGGCCTGGATCTTTTCCGGGTCGGTAGGAACTTCCAAGGGGATCACCCGACGGAACTGACCATAGGTCCGTTCGATCCGGTGATAGGTTTTGCCTTCCTCTTGGTGTTCCTGTCGCCGTTCGCCGGTGATCCAGAGGCAACCTTCCTTCAGTTCGACGTTGAAGTCTTCCGGTTTCACGCCGGGAAGATCGACGGTGATTTCATACTCTTTTTCGGTCTCCGCCACATTGGTGCGAGGCGCGAAGACCACCATTTCTCGGCCAGTTTCTGGGCCGAAGAATTGTTCAAACAGATCGTCCATTTCACGGCGGAAGTTCTCGAACCACCGAGGGACCGGCATGTCCCACAAGGCAAGGTTCCGAGCGCCGCCGCGCCAAGGAGTCAAGTTCCGAGCCATTGCTTTGTCCTCCTTTGTATTGGAAGACCCCATCCCACGACGCCCCTTCCGAGGGCAGTCGGCCCAGGGGGATGGATGCCAGGCCAACTGCCCCTTGCAGACAGGCCCGCTACCTGAGGGACGGCAGGCCAGAAGGAATTGACGCCAGGAGGGCCGGGTTGGGAGAACCCGGCGGGCCAATTCCGATAGATGCAGAGAAGCAAAGAATATGCCAAACAGAAACGCCTGTGAGAATCGTAGATGTAAGTCTTTATAAAATAGATAGTTATAGCTTTGAGCTTCCGGGAGGTTTTTGTCTAAATTGCCTGCCAAAATGGCAGTTCCTTCAGCTCCCCCCCACCAATCCTACGCCTCCTAAAAAGCCGACCGGCCCCAAAGGACCTGTTCCTCCAGGGCCGGTCGTGGAAGGATGCCGAGATGGGCTGGCCAACTTGGTCAGAAGAACCGGAAGCTGGCAGAAATCTCCATTTTTTCTTTTAACCGCCCAACACTAATCGGGGCAGCGGTTGTTCCGGCGCTTCGGGGATCGCAACGGCCGGCTGGATCACCGGGCGGAAGGCGGCTTTCGGCGCCGGTTTCGGTGGAGCAGGAGGAGCGGGAGGAGGCGGCGGAGCGGGGGCCGCTTTCTGGCCCGGAGCGGCTGGCGCAGCAGGCACCCCTCCAGCGTCTCCGCATCCACACTCCCCGCAAACATAGTCCACCACACACCGATAGACCGGCACTTCTTTGGTGATGGTCTTTTTGACCAAGGTCTTTTTCACCCGGCTTTTTCCGCACTGCGGCGTGGGGGGCTCTTTGCAACCACCCGCCTCGCACCCGCCGCAAGCGGCAGGGTCTTGACCGCAGCCTGGGTCGCCGCAGCCGCATTTTTTGCCGAAAATCTTCGGCAAAAGCGGGCAGAAGTCTTCGCATTGCACTTCCCAGACCGTCTCTTCCACCTTTTTGGTCTCGCAGACCAATCGGCAGACCTTTTTGCATGGGGCATGGCAGCCGCAGACGGCGCACGAGCCTATCTGTCCGCAGCCATCCTCGACCGGCTTCGCCTCGCCAGCCCCTGTATTGCCCGCCCAACTAAGCCAGGCCAGGCACGCTATAATCCAGATCAGTTTTCTCATTCTCAAGTCTCCTTAGGAACTTTCCGCAAGAGTCCGCTCTTGCGAAGAGGACATTTCTTTCGTGGTTCGTCTTCTGCACACTCGGACTATGGACTCCCCGAATGGAGAACCTTTGGGGCCTTTCGCGGGGTTAGAAGTCAATCTGAGCGCGAATCTGGAACGTGCTCATATCGGTAATCGGGTCGATTCCGTACCGATCCGTCGATTTGGCCAACACATAGTTGAACATCAACCGGGTGTACGGATTCAGGTACCAGTTCAGGCCCAGCGTATGGTCGTCGGCGATGCCGCCGTTGACACCGGCGTCCAGATCCACTAGGTCGATGCAGGAATACCGGTAGGCCAGTTCCCAGGCGCCCCAACCGGTCTGTACACCGTCGGCGGCTCGGACCCGGAAGAAGTTGGTAAACGGACGAACTCGATCGAAGGCGCCCTTTTTGCGGTCATACGGCCGGTGTTCGCCGGTCAGGAAGTAGCTCACATAGACATAGGCGCCGTTCAGATAGGCGGTACCCACGCCGCTTCGAGGCGTCCAGACATTGAAGTACTCGGCCTGGACCGAAAGCGGCCCATAAACCCATGCGCCTTCGAGTCCCAGCATCTGGACCTCCGGCACCAGGGTGATCTGGCCGGTATTGACAATATACGGCCCTAACGAGCATTCATTGCGGCTTCGGAACCGGACGTTGCCGTCGGCGATATTTCGGTAGCTGTAGGCCAAGCCGGTATGGAGCAAGCCTCGGCCGTCGCTGGCTTCGTCGTACCAGGGCAGGAAGGTCAACCGGGCGGTCATGGCGATTCCGCCGTCGTCGTCCTGCCAAATGGGCGGTTCCGAGCCGTTTTCCATTTCCGAGGTAAACGCCCCGATAGCCCAGGTACCTCGCTGGTCGAGGTAGGTGTCGAAGGCCATAATGCCAATCCGGCGGGCCGGGGCAAAAGCCACCACCGGCAACGCCCGCTCCATAAAGGTGGTGAACCGGTTGCTGGTCAGTTCTTCCAGGGCAAACGGTTCCTTGAAATGTCCCATGCGCACATGGCCCAGAAGCGGCAATTCATTGATCCCGATATAGACATCTTTGAACGCGGTGGATTGGATCAGTTTGCCGCCATTGCCTTCGTCCGTGTCGGAGAAATCCGCTTCGATTTTGTAGTCCATCACATGGAAGGCCTCGCCGGAAACTGCGATCCGGGCGGCTCGGAACTGCACCCCGTCTTCGATATCGCCGTAGTTGGCCCGGCTGGCAGCCCCTTGGCCGAACATCGCCCAATCCATAAAGAGCCGGCCGTTCACTTTGACCGAAGGTGCGCCGGCGGCCTTCTTTTGGGCCGCCGCGTCTTTGTCTTTGAGTTTCTGGAGTTCTTCTTCCAGCTTTTTGAGTCGATCCTCTGCGCTAGGCGCCGGAGCGGCCGCCTTGTCGGCGGCAATCAGCCCCGCCGGCGGCGCGGCCGAAAAACCAGCGTCGCTCGGCTCTTGTGGCTGGGCTTCCTTGCTTACTCCCGGCAAGGTGTATGGATTTTCCTGGGGGACTATATACGAGGGGTCTTCGGGCGGCATAGGCTCCCAACCGCCTTGTTGGGCGTAGGCCCACGAGACTCCCATCGTGAAGATGGCCGCCCCCATGGCAAGCCATAAGGAAAACCTTCCGTGCATGTGCGTGCTCCCTATGGGTAACAAGACGAGAGGGTGCTGCTGGTGAGAAGCTCCGCCTTCCCCAAGGCAGCATTCCTCTGAACTACCTTGGTTGCGACCGCCGCAACCTGATCGGTTCCTCTTTTGCCGTTTCGGCTATTGGTTCGGAACTTCTTGATCGGTTGGCCCTCTTGGAGGGGGCTAAGACGGGTGGCGCCGCCGGTACGATAGGCATCAACCGATCTGCTTGGCCGATCGGAAAATCTTCCCTAACTTTTCATTCCCTCCTCTAGAGGCGGCCCTTCCCAAGAGGAAGGATGTTAAATCTTGCCGACAATAGCGATTTCCAGGTCTTCGCTCCCCCAAAAGTCGGTCCTCCAGACAACGCTTCCCACTCCGACGCTGTTTTGTCCCCAGGAAGCTTGCCTGGGAGACGTTCTGACGCTAACCCGATGAGCACCTTGACTTAGGAAACTCTCTAACCGCATAATATTCCGAGGAGGAAGATTTCGGTTGGAAGGAGAGTCCCTACCTATAGGTGGGCAGAGAGACGATGAGTAACTCGCCAGAGGTCTATACGGTCCATGACGTGCGCATCTTCATAGGGGACTGCCGACAAGTGCTTCCTCTGCTACCGGCAGAGTCGGTGCAGTGTTGTGTTACCTCGCCCCCTTATTGGGGTTTGCGGGATTATGAGCATCCGGACCAACTGGGAGACGAAGAGACGCCGGAACAATATGTGCAAGATTTGGTTTCTGTGTTTCGGCAGGTTGGACGGGTGCTTCGGCAGGATGGGACATTATGGCTCAATGTGGGCGATGCTTATGCCCGAAACGGCGGTGTAGGCGTCTGTGGGCCTAATGCCAAGGTGGGAAACACCAAAAAACTGATTCAAAAACGGAATTGCAAAGTACCGCCTTGTTGGGGATTGAAAGATCGGGACCTGATGGGGCTTCCTTGGCGAGTGGCTTTTGCGTTACAAGCCGACGGTTGGATTCTTCGTTCCCATATTACCTGGATTAAGAAGGCCCCTATGCCCGAAAGCGTTCGGAATCGGCCTTCACGAGCTACGGAAGAGGTTTTTTTATTCGCCAAAAATCCTAAATACTACTATAACAATCAAGCGGTGCGGGAACGGAGCGGGGCGAATCTTAAAAATTATTGGGTCCTAGGGCCTGAACCTTCCGAAGGCGAACATCCGGCAGCTTTCCCTACGGAACTGGCACGCCGATGTATCCTCCTAGGTTCTCGGCCGGGAGACGCGGTGTTGGACCCCTTTTCGGGTTCAGGTACCACAGGGATAGCGGCGGCTGAATTACGCCGTCAGGCTATCTTAATCGAACTCAACTCGGATTACGGCCGCCAATCTCTCAAAAGAATCCAGAAAGGCGTCCAACAAGGGCTCTGGGTCTAACACATGAAACCCCTTCTTCTCTCATTACGCCAGAAGTACCATCAGGCCATCGGGGAGAAAATTGTCCGCTTTTCCAGTTCCGCTCAAAACGGCTTTCCCAATTTTGCCGATGGATGTAGTAAATCCAGTGCAGCGATTGCCAGACGGCTCTGCGAAAAGCTCTCTTTTCCTCGAGTGGTGGAACGTATCGACGGCCAAAAGATAGGCCGATTTTTTGAAGAAATCACCTGCCAGTTTATCAAAGAAGCCTTCGAAGCCCTGCGACATCTTCGACCGGGGGAATGGGACTACTTATTGGACCAGACCGAGATTTATCGATTTGTCCAATATCGGCACTTGTCCCAAATCGAGACGTTATTGAAGAGCCGCCGAGAGCTTGCTTCTGCTTTAGGTCTAGATTATATCGTCCGGCCTGATATTGTCGTGATCCGAAGCCCGGTCACGGACGCCGACATTAACCGAGTTCGTCCTGTAGTGGAAGAGGCGACCTCTACGGCGGCTCGGTGGACGCCGTTTCGGGCAAGCAATCAGTCTGCCTCCCCGCCCGCGTGGTTTCTCCACGCTAGTATTTCTTGCAAATGGACTATCCGGAGCGATCGTTCGCAGAATACACGTACAGAGGCTCTGAATCTCATTCGGAACCGCAAAGGTCCGGCGCCTCATATTGCCGCCGTTACCGCCGAACCTCTTCCTACCCGGATAGCTTCTCTGGCGCTGGGAACCGGGGAAATGGACTGTGTATATCATTTCGCCTTACCCGAACTCCAGGAAAGCTGCGTAGAACTCGGTTTAGAGGATCAACTCGACATGCTTCAGATGATGATCGAAGGAGACCGCCTCCGAGACATCAGCGATCTGCCGCTGGATTTAGCGGTTTAATTTTGTAACATTTCAGCCGAGTGAAGAAGGTTGTTGTTTTCAGGCTAGATAAGGCCAGAGATTGTCATTCCCGCGCAAGCGGGAATCCAGAACAACGAAAAACTGGTTCCCCGCTTTCGCGGGGATGACAGGCTACTCCCTTTGGCTGAATTTATGGTCGGTTTTCCCTCCGCTATTTACTCCCATAATACTTCTCTCAGCCTGAAAATCTCCAAGAGCGTGGTTTGAGGTCCATTCCTACAGCACAGCATTTTTTCTTACCGCCGTCCACCTTCGACTCTTACCGGTTACTATGTTATACTCCTGGGAGTTTGGTTTTCTTTCCCTACCATATGGAGAAGGGTCGGTGGCCAAAATTGCCTATTTGGATTGCCTCAGTGGGATTAGCGGCGACATGACGTTGGCCGCCTTGGTGGATGCCGGCGTCCCGTTAGACGACCTGAATGCGGCGATCGGTTCGTTGGGCTTGGATGCTCGGCTTGCAGCGGTCGAAGTGAAAAAAAACGGCGTTCGGGCTTTGAAGGTCGCCGTGGAACATCCGCCGCAGAGCGGTCATCGCCACCTGCACCATATCCGGGCCATCATTGAGCGAAGTCGGCTCACCGATCGGCAGCAACAGACCGCCTTGAAAATTTTCAACCGGCTGGCCGAGGCCGAGGCCAAAGTCCACAGCACAACCATCGAAAAGGTCCATTTCCACGAAGTCGGGGCGGTGGATTCCATTGTGGATATTTGTGGGGTGGCCGTGGGGCTGGACATGCTGGGGATCGATCGATTGGAGGCTTCCCCGGCGGCGGTTGGCGGCGGCTGGGTGCAGACAGAGCACGGCCGATTGCCGGTCCCCGCTCCGGCGACCGCAGAACTTTTGCAGGGTATCCCCTTGGCCGAGTCGGCCGTCCAAACAGAACTGACTACGCCCACCGGCGCCGCCATTTTGGCGACGCTGGTACAAGAGTTCGGTCCCTTGCCGCCGATGCGGATCGAACGGATCGGCTATGGGGCCGGCCATCGCGAACTCCGGGAACAACCGAACGTCCTGCGCCTGTTTGTGGGCCAATCGGTTCAACGGCTTGCCGGCGATACGGTCTGGATGCTCGAAACCAACCTGGACGATACCACCGGAGAGTGGGTCGGCTATTGCACCCAGCGGCTTTGGGAGGCTGGGGCTTTGGACGTTTATACCACGGCAATTCAGATGAAGAAGAACCGTCCGGCGGTGAAACTTTCGGTGCTTTGTCGGGCGGAGGATGTGGGCCGATTGGAGGAAATCCTTTTTCGAGAGACGACCACGTTGGGGGTGCGTCGCTGGCCGGTCAGCCGACATGTGTTGCCTCGCACCGGCCATACGGTGCAGACGCCTTGGGGACCGATTGAGGGAAAGGTCTGTTGGGGACCGGACGGCCTGGCCCGTTTTTCGCCGGAGTTTGAGGCCTGCCAACAGGCGGCGACACAACAGGGGGTACCGTTGCGTGTGGTGTATGAGGCCGCCCAGCGGGCCTTCGACCCCGGTCAATGGCCGCCGAACGTATAGGCACATAACCCAGAGCGAGGGTGAATCCGAGGCGAAACTGAACGTAGAGCCTCGCCTGCCAGGGCGAGAGCGGACCGTAACGGGGAGAAGGGCAATCGCCAAATGGCGTCGGCAGGGGAGATTTCGATATGCTCTTGGCCGAGCAGAATGGTTCGATTTGGCCGCTGGTGGGCGTAGTGGCGGCCATGTTGCTACTGCTTCTTACCTTTTGGCGGATCAGCCGACGGGCCGCTGCCCGATCAGAACCATTTCCTTCCAGGTTTTTTTCAGGCGGGGCCTTTTCGCCCGGCGGACCGACGGCACGATCGGGGGTTATGCCGGCAGGACGAACCAGTCCAGAAGACGCCCCGGCCAGCCTGACAGCCTGGGAAGTCCACATCCACGAAACCGCTCGAGAGGCGTCTGCCTTGGTGGATACGAAATTGCGACTCTTACAGCAGTTGGTAGCCGAGGCGGATCGGGCAGCCGCACGCCTGGAACGTGCATTGGCCGACGCCCCGACGATGCCGGCGGAACCGCTCGGTTCTGGCGGCCAAGAACCGGCCGATTCTTCTCCCTCCGAAGGGGCCGGGACGCCGTCCAGTCCGGTCCGGCCCGAAGCCCTAGCTTTAGAAGTGGGCCTGTTGGCCGACTATGGCTTTCCTGTGGAAGAAATCGCTTCCCGATGCGGGATCTCCGTCTCGGAAGTGGAAACTATCCTCCGTCAGCGTAATCAGATGGTTTACCGCGGAGAGCGCGGAGAGGAACATAGAGAGAAAAAAGAGGAGGAATAACAAAATAGCCTTCTCATAGGCCCCTGGCTCATGCGTATTCATGGGGATGCCAAGCAAGGGCGTTTGACTCGGCAGAAGTGTTACTCATTTTTTAAGCGGCGGAACGGCTTTTCAGGCCCGGCGACTGCACCTGAAGTTGGAACAGGCCGAAGAGTTCTTCGTGTGTCAGGCCCCAGCAATGTTTCTGTTGGGCTGCGGAAAGGACCGTTTCAAACAATGCCCGCTTCTGGTCCAGGATTTCTTGGATGCGTTGTTCGATGGTGTCTCGAACCAGGAAGCGGGTTACCCAGACCGGGCCGACGCTTCCCAGCCGATAGGCCCGATGGATGGCCTGGTCTTCCACAGCGGGGTTCCACCACCGGTCGAACAGGAAGACGTAATTGGCTACTTGGAGGTTCAGGCCGACGCCGCCCGCTCCATAGCTGATCAGAAGGACGTTGCATCGGGGGTCTTCCCGAAACCGTCGGACCGTCTGTTCCCGCAGATGGGGCGGAATGCGACCATGATATTGCAGCGGCCCGAACCGTTCTAGGGCCTGGGCCAATTGCTCCAGTGTGCTCACCCATTGGCTAAAGACAATTACTTTGCGTCCACTGGCCGACGCTTCTTCCAGGTCCGCCTCCAACCACTCCAACTTTGCACTGGCCCCGCTGGCCGGGTCAAAGTTGCATATCTGCTTGAGACGCAAAATCAGTTCAAACACATGCCGAATCGTTACCTGCTGGCCAAGCGCTCGAAGATGGAGCACTCCCTGCTGTTCGGCCTGTTGGTAACTGCGTCGTTGTTCGGGGGTAAGTTCTACTTCGGCGTCCCGAACCCATTTGGGCGGGAGCTGCGGAAGCACCTGTTCCTGAGTCCGCCGGAGCACATAATCCCGAATGGCCCGGCCCATTCCCCGAGGCTTCATCTCCGGTCGCAAATACCCCGGGGCCAAAAACTCGAAAATCCCCACCAAGTCTTCCACACTGTTTTCCACCGGCGTACCGGTCAGCGCCCAACTCCGGTCCCTGGCCAAGGCGCAAACCGCCTGGTGGATGGCCCCCGAACGATTTTTGATCCGCTGGGCTTCGTCGAGTACGACCAGATCGAATCGAAGCCCACCGCCGTCGGAACCGCCGCCGCGCCACACCGACTCGTCGCGGAGCAGGAGTTCATAATTGGCGATTTTCACCGGGGCAGCTTCCTGCCGCCATTGCCACGCCCGCCGCTCGGGTTCGCCTTCGATCACCGCCGCCGGAATCTCCGGCGCCCAAAGAGCAAACTCCCGCAACCAATTGCTGACCAACGGCTTCGGACATACTAGAAGCACTCGCCGGATTTCGCCGCTGCGCAGAAGGAGCCGAATCGCCGTAATGGCTTGCATCGTTTTGCCCAGGCCCATTTCGTCGGCCAAAATGGCGGCATGACGCGGATACAAAAACGCCGCTCCTTCCAACTGATACCGCAGCGGGGGAAACGGAAACACCATGCGCCGGTCCGCTAACAATCGTTCCAACGACGGTTGCAATACATACCGGAGCCGATCTTCCAGTTTCACCAATTCCTCCGGCGGACGGATTCGGATGGGCGGCAACAAAGAGTCGCCTCCGCTCACTGCCGCCCCGCCTGCGCCGCCTCCCAAGGTCTGCCCGCCGGGAGAACTTCTCGGAGGCGAATTGGCCGCGGTTCCCTCCAGGCCGTCCCCCCCCGACGGCCCTACCGGCCGAATCGCTTCCTTTTCCCAAGGGGAGCCGCCCGATTCCTCTGCCGGCCAAGGAAACAGGAAACTTCGGCAGCGGATTTGCGGCGGTCGGATCGGCACGGAAATAACCCGGGGCGTCGGACCATCGAGGGCCGCCGTCTGCACTTCGGAAACCATCGGTCGTTCCAAGGCCCGATTCCAACCGGTCGGCCAAACAGCAACCGACAGGTCCAAATCCACCTCGTGGACCTGCGGCGGCCCTTCCGGTCGCCAGGAAAACAGGACCTGGACGCCAGTTGACTGGGCGTGCATAAAGGGTTCTCTGAAAAGAAGGATTTATCCGCCGCGGCGAGCTTCTTCGATGGCCTCGCGGATTCGGCAGAACGGCTCGGCAAGATCAAACGTTTCGTCCAAACCGGCCAGGACTTCCTGAACCCGTGGGTAGTCCTCTTGGAGGTTTTCCAGGACGGCCAAGCGTTGTCGGCCCCAGCAAAAGCCTCGGAGTCGGCCCAGGCCAGGATGCGGATGGTCCAATCGCCAGTACACGCCTTGATCCCCAGCCGCCTCGGCAAAACCCCTGCCGGAAACTAACGGCGAGACGCACGGGGAAACATCCTCGGCGCGGTCCCAGGCCGGTGTGGGACTAGCAAAATCAACGATTTTTTCTTCTCTCACTTGGGACGGATCGGCGGCGCACAACGAAGTCAGGGAGGAACTGTTTCTCGGGGTATCCAAGACTCCGCCGTTTACTTCAGAGGACTCGGCGGCCTGTGGCTGGGGCGGGTTGCCAGCTTGGGAGGGAAGCACCAACACGACCGGCCAATCCACATATTGCCGGACGGCTAAAGCCGGCACTATATCAGTACATATCAATAAAGGGGGATGTTGGGTTTTGCTGAGCAAAGTCCGGCCGATCTGTTCGCCGTAGAGATACGGCTCCAGGGTGGGGCCATAGAGGATTTGTTGGGCACGATTGGGTTTGACCGGCGCCGTGCAGTGGAATTCCAGGGGACGCCCTGCCCAATTAAGCACCAGATACCCCCCAAAAAGACCTGTTTGTGGGGCCGAAACCACCGTGAGAAAACCCAAGACACTCTTTTGAGGGGATTCAGGAACAGGCATTTTCCAAGACTGCCTATATTGCCTATATTATCAAAAACAAATAAAGCACCCTCTCAGAAAATTCCTTACTCTCAACCCGGAAAGAATCGGTCTTTGCGCGGAAGGACTTTAGGCTGGAGGACCGCCTCGTACTCCAATCGGTCAGATTGGTTGGAATACCAACCTTCCTGGGGGGACCTGCATGAGGGGGGAGATTCTAGGGGCAGCCATACCCTGGGCAGATGGAGAGTTGGCTTTTCTCTGGGGGACGCCAAACGGGGGGTGTCTTTGAAGATTTCCTGTCTATAACAGTTTGCCAATAAAGGAGTTAGGAATAAACAAAAAGATGGACAAGCAGCGTGGTCTTCCCCGCATAGGCCGAGAGAACCAAAAATAAGAGACGTTCTTTTTACAAAATCTTTACCGGGGAGATACTCGACGAGGCCGGGGGCGTCTGTTTATACTGAATTTAATGCCGGAAGGGGAGTCATCGCCATGACAGACAAACGCCATCCTCGGCCTACGTATCCGGAAAGTTTTTCTATGGTGCATGGGACAGATCGAGCGGCGGAGCCGCACGGGGCGAGTTCCGAGGCGGACGATTGGCCCGCATTGGCCCCGTTGCTTTTGGAACAGACGCAACTGTTACGGCAGCTTTTGGCCGCCCAAGACCGACAAAATGAATTGCTAGAAGAGTTGGTCGGTCAAATCAGTGCGGCCCAGCGTCAACGGCAGCAGGAGCTTAGTCAATGGAAGCGGGCCAATCCGCATTTGGCCCGATACTGTCGAAAGGCCGCCGAAATCCTTTCCCGCGTGCAAAACGAATTTCTCAGTTCGTTGACCCGCGAGATTCACGAGCAAGGTGACTCCCTCCTGGAAGGGGAATTTTTGCTCACGGAACTGATTGATCGGTTCGGCCCCCGAATGATCCATCTGAATGGACTCTTGCAGATGCTTTCCCAACTTAGCAGCGCCTCCAACCCTACCAGCCCATCGCCTTCCCCATGACCTCCGGCGTCTGATCCGGTGGGGTTGTTTCGGAGGAAAGGAAATCCGGCTTGGGGTGGGCTATAATACTCCGATACTTTTCCTGGTATAGGACCGCCCTGAAAATTGTATGGCCGACTAGGCAAGGAGAACGGATGCAAACAGTTCGGTCTTCAGCGTCTGGCGTTTTTCTTTTTTTTTCTTTTTGGACGGCACAGGTTCTTTTTTTCTGGACGGGGCTGGTCGGGTTGAACGGCTGTGGCCCGGCGGTAGAGGTTTCTGAGCAGGCCCAGCCTTTGGACGCTTTGACACGAGACCCTCGGGAAGAGGACGCCGGGGCCGACTGCTGGCCGGGGTTTCGAGGGTGGAACGTCCAGGGCGTAGCCGCCGAGGCCAATCCGCCGGTGGAGTTCGGCCCTACGACCGCCTGCCGATGGAAAATCGAGTTGCCAGGCCGAGGGTGGAGTTCGCCGGTGGTCTGGAAGGACCGGATTTTCCTGACCGCCGCTTTGGAAGAGGAGAAACCGATTCGGTTGGTCGTCTGGTGTTTTCATCGGGCGGACGGCCGGTTGTTGTGGCAGCGGGAGGCGGGGATTGCCGGCGGGCCTACCCATGAGAAGAACGGCTATGCCTCCGCCTCGGCGGCTACGGATGGGCAATATGTGGTGGTCTTTTTCGGCTCGGTCGGGCTGCTTTGTTACGACATGGACGGCCAGCCGATCTGGCATACCTCCTTCCGTTTGGAACACCAATGGGGTGTAGCGTCCAGTCCGGTGATCCACGGCGACGTGGTTGTGCAACTGTGCGATGTGGGGGATGAGGCTTCCGTTGGTTCCTCGTTAGTAGCGGTGCGGAAAAAGGACGGTCGGATCCTTTGGCAGACGCCGCGGGAGAGTTACGGCAGTTGGAGTACGCCGGTGCTGGTCGATGCGACTGGGCCCGACGGCCAACGGCGGACCGAAGTCCTCATCAACGGCGCCGGTCACGCCTCTTCGGACGGCCGAATCCTGGCCGCCTATGATCTGCGGGACGGCCAAGAGTTGTGGCGAGTTCCGGGGCTAACGGAGTGGGTGGCGCCCAGTGCGGTCCTGGGTGGCGGGTGGGTCTATAGTATGTGCGGTCGGAATGGACCCATTCAGGCGATTCAACCGGGCGGCCAAGGCGATGTCAGCCAGAGCCATCTGGTCTGGCGACGATCGCACGGCGGCCCCTACATCCCGACAGGCATCTTTTACCGGAATCGGCTCTATGTGGTTACCGAACCTGGGTTTTTAACCTGTTATAATGCAGGTTCCGGGGAGGAGATATGGCGGATGCGGCTCCGGGACACGTTTACGGCCAGTTTGACGGCGGCTGCGGGCCGAATCTATGCCGCGGCTGAGTCGGGCCGGGTGTATGTCGTAGCGGCGGGCGACGCGCCGCGGCTGCTGGCTACCAACGATCTGGAGGATTCCCCCTGCCTGGCTACGCCCGCTATCGTAGGCAACGACCTGCTGGTGCGGACCCGCCGGTTTTTATACTGCTTTTTCTCCCGAACTTTGCCGCCCCCGCCGTCGTCATCGCCGTAAAGAACGCCGGCGCACCTTGGCCGAATTCGCCAACCGTAGAGAAGTCCTATCGGCGTCTTCTAGTGCGGACCTCCTCGGAGGTTCTTTTGCGCCGAAGAAGAGCGAAAACAGCCTTTGGTTTTGAGGGACGAATTTCAGAGGGATACGTCTCCATGAGAGAAGACCTCTCTTTGGATTTTCCGACGCCGATCACGGACGAAAATCCAGAGTACTTAAATAGACAACTAATCACTTATTTGGGGAACAAACGGGCCTTACTCCGACCGATCCATCAGGCGGTCCTGGAGGTGAAACGTCGATTGGGCAAGGACCGGCTTCGGGTCTTCGACGCCTTCAGCGGTTCCGGAGTGGTCAGTCGGCTTTTGAAGGCCCACGCCAGTTGGCTGGTCTCCAACGATCTGGAAGAGTATGCTGCGGTGATCGGCCGGTGCTTTTTGCGAAATCGAAGCACGGTGGATTGGCCGGCGATTGACCACTGGGTGCAGGAATTGAACCGGCGAGTGGATACGGAACCGCTGCCGCCCGGCTTTATCGAAGAGCTTTATGCACCTAAAGATGAAACCCATATCCGCCGAGAAGACCGCGTGTTTTATACCAAGCGGAACGCCCGGCGATTGGACAATTACCGTCGGATGTTGGAAGAAGTGCCGTCGGATTTGCGGGACTTGCTTCTAGGCCCGCTCTTGAGCGAAGCCTCCATCCATGCAAATACAGCCGGGGTGTTCAAGGGATTCTATAAGGACCGAAAGAGCGGTGTTGGTCAGTTCGGCGGGAGCGGCCAAGACGCACTTTGCCGCATCCTGGGCGAAATCCGCTTGGAGGCCCCGATTCTGAGCCGATTCGAGTGCGACTATCTGGTGCTCCAGCAGGACGCCAATGCGGCGGCCCGGCAACTCCGGGGGCTGGACTTGGCCTACTTGGACCCCCCTTATAATCAACATCCGTATGGATCGAACTATTTCATGTTGAATCTATTGGTCCGATACGAGCGGCCCGATGCCATCAGTCGGGTTTCCGGCATTCCCAAAGATTGGCGGCGTTCGGGATATAATGCACGTCGCCAGGCCCTTCCGCTTTTGGAAGATTTGATTTCCCATCTGGACGCCCCGTTCCTTTTGATTTCGTTTAACAACGAAGGATTCATCCCGCCTAAGCAAATGCGCACCATGCTGGCCAAGCACGGCGAGGTCAAAGTCATCGAAACCCGGTATAATGCATTCCGAGGAAGCCGAAACTTCCGAAACCGACCGATCCATGTTACCGAACAGCTTTTCCTGCTCCAGCGGAGATAGACCGATGCCGATTCGGGCGTCAAGGACTTCCAACCAGGCGTCCTTTCGACGCCTCGTGCCGACTTGGCCCACCGCGCAAACTCCGTTTCCCGAAGTCTGTTCCGCACACAGTTGCCGCAAAAGGACAGAGGACAGACGGAGCATACGAGGCCGGCAATGTCGGCGGGTAGGCGTCCGGCCTAGGGCGTGGTGGGGGCTGCTGGTTGGGCTGATCTGTTGGATGGGGTGTCAGGCATCGGAGTCTAGCGTCCCGCCTCCCGCAGAATCAGCCGAGCCGACCGCTTCCTTCACAAACTCCCCTGCCTCTCCCAACGCTCCCCAATCGCACGAGCAAACCCACACCAGGGATTGGCCGCTCTGGCGGGGCGATCCGGCAGGCACCGGGCAAGTACAGACCTCTTTGCCGGAAAAACTCCAACGGCTTTGGACTTTCCAGACCCCGAGCGGCGGCTTTGAAACCACGGCCGTAATCGCCCAAAGCACGGTGTATATCGGCGCCAGCGACGGCCCCTTCTATGCGATTGAGTTGCGCACAGGCCAAAAACGCTGGGAGTTTACCGAAGGGGCGGGGTATCTGGCCCCGGCTGCCGTGGCGGATGGGCTGGTCTTTGTCGGCGACGTGCAGGGCCGGTTTTTTGCCCTCCGAGCGGCTGACGGACGACCCGCCTGGCGATTCGAGGCAGAAGGGGAAATCGACGGCGGCCCGAATTTTTACAAAGACCGGGTCCTTTTCGGCTCTCAGGATGGCGTGCTCTATTGCCTGGAGCGGGCCAGCGGCCGATTGGTCTGGAAATATCAAAACCCGGATCAGATCCGATGTTTTCCTACTGTGTGGAATGAGCAGGCCCTGGTGGCAGGTTGCGACGGCCGGTTACATGCGATTGACCTTCAGAGCGGTAAACCCACTGCCGAGGTGAACCTGGAAGGGCCGACCGGTTGCACTCCGGCGGTCCTCGGCGATTGGGCCTTTGTCGGGACGGAAAGCCGCCGGTTTTTTGCCATTGATCTTCGGCAATCCAAGGTAATATGGACATTTGAATCCCCTAAAAATAAACAGTCTTTCCGCTCTTCGGCTGCCGTTACGCCGGAGGCGGTTTACGTTGGTTGCCGAGATCGGCAGGTGTATGCCCTGGACGTAAAGACCGGCAAGGTGCTCTGGCAGTTTGCCGCCCGGGGCCAGGTGGACAGTTCGCCGGTGGCGGCAGGCGAGCGGGTGTTTGTGGGCTGCGAAGACGGTCGGCTGTACGCCCTGGATCGCCGCAGCGGCCAACTGGTCTGGCAATTTGACCTGGGCGGCCAAGTGGCGGCCTCGCCGGCCGCGGCCGACGGACGACTGGTCCTCGGCAACACCACCGGCCAACTCTACTGCTTTGGCCCTCCAGCCCTTCCGCCAGAACAAGAAAGATAACCCCTCCCTATCTCTGAACTGGGGTTTTGCCCATGGGAAATTTCGCCCGAGCTTGTGTACTCCCGACACTCAAAAAATCACGGAAGTTTTGAGGGAGCTATTCTGTGTACAACCACCTGAACGGGCCTATGTGGCAAAACTCCGGTCCGAAGAAAAAACGTAGCTCCTGGTTATCCTGTAGGTATTCTGCTCAACCAGAATTTCAAGTTTTGTAACATTTCAGCCGAATGCAGAGGTGGCTTATTTTAGAGCGAAATCTGCCCAAGGTTATCATTCCCGCGGAAGCGGGAATCCAGAAAAAACACGTACAACATTTCAACCGAATGCAAAGGATGCTTATTTTAGGGCCGCATTGGCCCGATCTTGTCACTGCCGCGAAAGCGAGATTCCTGGTATTACAAGACTTTTTGTATTCTGGATCCCCGCCTTCGCGGGGATGACAAGAAAGATCGCTCCATTCCGCTGAAGTGTTACCAGAATGCCATCAAATTCAGCAAATGGGTCTAGTTCGTTCGCTTACCGTTTCCCGGGGAAAGCTCCGCCGCGGGTAAGTATGATTTTTTCCGCTGTTCGATATATATTTGTTCTTATCACGATTGGCCAGTCGGGCAATATCCACCGCATGGTATTTTCATCATCAAGGATTACCCGAACCGTTGCCGTCTGCGGCTTGGGGAAACCCTGGAATGTTACGGTAAGTTTTCCTTCCAGTTTGAGACCTGTGAGTTTTTGGGGGTCGGCAGCGGAATCGGTACGTTTTATGGTGCCAATCATTGACGCAAAACCGGGAGTCGGTCTGGCAAGCTTAATCTTTACTTCCTTTCCGTCATCTTCGAAGAAAAACTCTTCTCCGGTCGTAGCCTGCCACATGCCGGTCAACGTGAGGGGAGGGTGGTCCCCTCCACCTCTCTTAGAGTCGTCGATTTCTATCTCTATTTTGAGCTCCCCCAGGCAGAACAGCACGAAATTGGTCCAGAACACACTTCCCTCCCCTTTGTCGAACCTGATCGGCTTCGGATCGCTGATCCACCCTTTGCCGTAAGGGACCAACGACCAAAGGGTATCTCCGGGACGTAGGTTACCCCCGGAGAAACCAAGAACATCTTCGGTTGCCAGAAGTGGGATGCTCTTAGGAAATGCGAGATTGAAAGATTTGTCCTCCAAGTCCGTTAAGTACACTTTTTTGACCCCTTTAAGGATGGGGGATGATCCCCCTGCGGGAGTGGTCACTGCCCCCCAAAACAATGGGTTAGTGATTCGTGAATACGTAATTCCGAAGATTCCGTTCAGCACGTCGTTATTCACCCACAGGATGCCGCCGTTTCTGACCCAGTCTCGGAGCAAATTTGCCTGTTGGGCGTCGAACTGGCTATAGGTACAGGTATCTGCCAGTTCAATGATGCGGGTTTGTTTGTTTCTGACGGCAGCCTCCACCTGAGTGGATGTGCTGATGACCATTTTGTGCTCGCGTAGTTTGTCTTCCAAAGTCCTCTGGTCTACTATAGGGGGCGGCGGCTCGGGTTTCTCCTCGGGCTTTTTGGGGCCTTCGGGTTCGGGCGGGATGCCGGCTTTTTGCCTAGCTTTTTCTTTGGCGGCTATCAAAAAAGGATTGTCCGGGAGGATTTCCTGGGCTTGCTTCCAAAAAGCGAAGGCGGTCTGATAGCTTTTTATTTTTTCTTCTTCTTTCTCTGCTTGCTCGGCTTGTCGTTCTGCTTGCTGGGCCTCTTGGGTGAGTTGAGATACGGTTGCCAATTTGGTTTGCAGTTCGGTAGCCTTAGGGTGATCGGAGAGGATTTTGAACACCTCTTGGAGTTCCTGCTGGGCCTCGGAGAATTTACCAGTGTGGCACAGCGCGTCGACGTTCTTGAGATGCCGGTCTGCCAGGGACTGTTTAGAATCCCTGAGCCTTTGCTTTACTTCCGAATGGGCAGGTTTGATTCCCAGGGCTTCTTCCAGGCGTCGGATAGCGGTTTGGTAATCTTGTTTTTCCATCGCCGCCTGGGCCTCCTTGACTATTTCGGCGAAGCGTTTTTCATTTTTTAGCCAATCGGGCCACTCTGGTTCGGGTAGGTCGAGCTGTCGAAACAGCTCAGTTACTCTCTCGGCTTTAGCGAGTTCCTTGGCGGCTTCCGTGCTGGCCAAAGCCTCCGGCGTCGGGTGGGGAATTTCACAGAGGAGGCGGCCAAGTTCGGAGCTGATCCGAGCCCACCACCGTGCACTTGACTGGGCCAGTTTTCGTAGAATCCCCTCGGCCTCTGAAAAAGTTTCCGGGGAAGAAGAACTACTGAGCACATCCATTCGCAAAAGGATGGCGGCGAGCAGATACTCGGCTTCGGATCGAAAGAAATAGGTTTTGGTGCGAAAGTCGCGCAGGCTCTGTTGGGCCTCCTGGAGCCTTCCCTCAGCCATCATGTCTTGGAATCGCTGAAGGTCGGCCGATTCCTGCCAATATCGCCACCCGATTACTCCGGCCAGTGCAATTCCAATACCCAAGAGCAGGCCACCCAAAATGCGAAGGATCACTTTTTTGCGCCGCTGGGCCTGTTCCTGTCGGATCGCGGTAGCAAACGGCTCGACCAGATATAAAGGCCGCCAATCGGGCTGGCCCTGGCGCCAACAGAGGGTTTTCGCCCGCACCTGCCCGGTCCGCCATAACTGAAGGACCTTTTCGGTGGGAAACGGCCCTTGGGCTTTGCCCCCCCGCTCCGCTACATGCCAACCTTCCATTGTCCCAACTCCTTAAGTTTCCCGTAACACATCAACTTACCCCAAAATACCTATTGGAAAAAGGCTATCCTTTGTCGTTTTCGCATAAGTGGAAATCCAGATTTTCAGCATCCGTTTATTAGGAACTGGATCGATTGCTTCGTGGATATGGAGGGGATAGTCCCTACCTCCGGCTGACCTGTTATCGTTCCAATGTCTCCGGCATCCTCGGAGGAATCACCTCCGGTATCGACGGAGAAGGCTTCTTTAGCCGCGGCCCCCGTGTTTCGCACACAACAGGAATCCTTTTGAGCGAACCAATAGAACAGGTCGTACCTTCCTCGAATCGTAACATAATAGTATTATAACCAAATACTCCCTGAACTTCGCAGTTTATAGAAGATCCTGTTTTTACCCCAGCCAAACGAAGGATCTCCATATCCGCGCACCCGAACTCCCGCAGTTTTTCCACTGTTAACGAGCCTTGGATGGTAACCGGATCTCCTTTGTTGATGGAACGAGCGTGTTGATCATTTAACTCCACCACTACCTTGGCCTCCGCGTAGGTTACCCTGAACCTGATCTCCTCGGGCGTAATAAGTTCCAATGGACGTTTATCCACCGGATAAATCTCTTCCACTTGGATTGCCCACGTGTTCCCCCCCTCTCGAAGAACATCTTTTACCTTTCCCGTAATGAGGATCTGTCTACAATTTTTCAGGTCTTCCTGGAATCGGCGATCAGCCTCGGCCTCGGCTTCTTCTTTCTGGATACTCGTTTTACTCGCGGCCGCTCGGAAACGGTGGACATAATTTTGGAGGATCTTAACAAAATCGCATTGGGACCTTTTTCCGTCACTAGGGCCTGAAGAGCTTCTACCTAGGATCGCAATGAGGACCACCACCAGCAACACCAGCAGGACTCCTGCGCCTAGGCCGATCCAAGGGGCTAGGGTAGCCAGTTGGGAACTGAAGCGACTGGGAGGTGTTCCTGGTGGTATCCCAGCGGGGCCGGGAGACGAAGGCGTTGGGCTAGGCAAAACCGCCCCGGGCCGGACGGTCGGAGGTCCTGGAGGCTGCTTGGGCTTGGCGGCTGGGCTGGGTGTGCCAGGAGGGCCGCCTAGAGGGGTAGAGGAGGCGAGACCCGGACCGGTGGTTCCGGGGGAGTGCACCCCGCCAAGGGACGATCTGCCCGCGCTAGCCTGAGCTGCCGCCTGCCGAAAGGGTTCTACCTGCCCGATCGGCGTCCATTGGGCCATTCCCTGCCGCCAACAGAGCGTACTGGCCGACGCCTCCGCCGCTTGCAGTTTCTGCAGGACCTGTTCGGTAGTGAATGGACCGGTCGGCTGCCCGCCCGGCTCCGCCAAATACCAGTCGCCGCCTCCCGTTGACATACCCTGCTCCTCCGAGTGGAAAAATCTCAAGAACTCCTATCGTGTATTCCTCTGGAGAGTATTAGGGAAGATTTTCCAAAAGGTAACATTTCAGCCGAATGCAGGAACACAACCTCTTCTGGGGAAATTCCCCACATGTCACTGCCGCGCAAGCGGCAGTCCAGGCTTGTTCCCGAGGAAGCCGGAATCTAGCCAACGAAACAGTCAACAACTGGATCCCCGCCTTCGCGGGGATGACAAGAAAGATCGCTCCTTTCCCCTGAGATGTTACTCCAAAAGAAGAATTTTCTCTAGATCCTCTTTAGCATAACATGTACAAGTATATTGAAATAAATGTTCACTGCCGGATTCAGAGCGAAGCTTGCGTTGGGAAAACCCTTCTTATTTAAATTCCTCCCATGCGCGTGGAACCGTCTGGGTTTGAACACGAAGTCGTTCGTAATATCTCCGGATTCGATCGGAGAGTTCTTGCATTCCATGTAAGTATATCATAATAGCTATAGAAATAATCGAGGGTTTCCCGCAATTCAGAGTGAATCCATAATCCATCTTACTCGACCGTTAAAGTTCCCAAGACGGTGGTTGTAGCGGACCAATAGCTGGTAGACAAAGACGGCCGCCAGCAGTTGGGTACGGTTATTGTCCAGGCCCCGATGCCACACATGGTCGTGCAGCTCGAACAAACCTTTAAACCAATCCAGGAACGGTTCCACACTCTGGTGGCGGCGGGCGTAGAGGCGTTGTCCTTTGCGGCTGTGGAAGAACTTTCTCCGCTGCAAACGGCGTCGCTGGTGTTGATCTCTGGGGGACGGAGGTTGTGCCGCCGACTCAGGATTGCTGCGGCGTGGGTTTTCCGGACACAAGAATCGCCGTCCGGTGGGGCGTTGGTTCTCCTCGTATTCCACTTGTTCCGCCACTTGGTTGCTGTCGTAACCACTGTCAACCAGCACATAAACAACTTGCGGGGGCAAGTGGGCCAGTTTCTCTTGGCAGGTTTGAGTTTCCCTGGCGCTGGCCGTGTCCGCCGAGGCCAACAGGGGCAGCACGGTGCTTCCCTGGGTTGCCGTCACCACCAGTTCCAGGCTATATCCTTGGACCCAGCCATCGTACTCCGAGTACCCCCAGGCGCTCTCCTGATCCACCCCGCGCAGTCCTGGGGGGATGCGACCGACGCGTCGATCCTTTTTGTGCCACAAGGGACCGCGAGCGGCGATCAGGCTTTTATCCATAGCCACCACCTGGGGGTCGCAGACTCCCTCCCGAATGGCTTGCTGGCCTTGGAGTTGAATGGCCCTGCGAAACAACTGATGAGCCCGCCGATAGCGACGGAAAAAGGTGCTTTGAGAAGGAAACCGATGGCAACCGGTCAGCTCGGTTATGATTTGCCGATTGGCCGGGTCATTCACAAAACGGAATTGCGACAATTTGCTCTTTTTTCGTTTGAGGACGGCTGTCATAATCAGCAGAGCGATCAACCAGTCGGGGATTTGCGGTTTGGCGCCCCGTCCCGTTCGCGGGCATTGCCGCTGGGCTTCCTGCAAGCAGGGGATGGCCAACCGAAGCAATTCCCGCAAACAACCGTCGGTTCTGGCGCATTTTGGCATTTTTGGCCCTCCGTGGCGTTATGGTCTTTCCTGTTTTTAGAAAAAACATAACTGCCCGGAGGGCCTTTGTTTAGATCAATTTAATTCCGGGAAACCCTCAAT